>CAZEEP010000027.1:0-25708 GCA_964511295.1 uncultured Prevotella sp. | reverse complement strand
CAGGCGTGGCATTTCCTCAGTCATAGCCATATACAGAAAGGCGACCTTCCGCCTGTGCTTGACCTTGAACCGCTGCCTTCGCAAGTCAAGGCTATGGGTGGGGCGGCAGGCATGTGGAAGCGCGTGAGGGTGTGGCTGGAGATAGTGGAGAAACGCACGGGCATGCGACCGATATTGTATATAAGCCAGACGTTTGTGAACCGTTGGCTCGACGCTGCCCCCGACATTAAGCATTCCTATCCCGTGTGGATAGCCAGGTATGGTGAATATAAGCCCGACGTGAAGCTGTGGATATGGCAGCTTGCGCCCGACGGACATGTGAAGGGCATAGTCGGACATACCGACATCAATGTCTTCAATGGCTACAAAGGTGAGTTTGCGCAGTGGAAAGCCGCTGTGTGCAAAAAATGATGTTTACAAAAAAATATTGTGTTCATTTAAGCATCTACTTATGTGATTTTTGCATGTACATATACATATTGATGACCATCTTGTAATGCTTCAACATGCGGTTCTCTGAACAAATAGCGCACGGCACCTGGGTTAATGTCAGGTAACCGTCGCTTGTGGTGAATGGGAAACTTAAGGTGTGTGGTATGGGCATTCATATGATGGCAAACGCGGCCAGGACGGAGAGGTAGGGACCGAGCCGTTGGCGCAACAGGGTGAGAGCGTGGCGGATATGGTACTTGACTGTGTTGACCGATATGCCGAGGTCAGAGGCTATTTCGGCATTGCTCTTACCCTCCTTGCGACTCATGTGGAACACGCGCTTGCAGTCATCGGGTAGGGCGGCCACCGCTTCGTCGACGCGCTCACGCAACTCATCATCAAGCAAGAGGCATAGAGGGTCGCTGTCGGCACCGAGTGACCTGGCGATGGCTGAGTCGGTTAAATCAGTGGCTTCAGAGGGTCTTTCTAAACGCACGCGCTGTGACTGAAGAAAGTTGCGGCAAGTGTTGCGCACCGACTGGCGCAGGTAACCCTCAAGCGTGGTTCGGACATGCAAGTCATGGCGTACCATCCAGAGGTGGTACATCACGTCGCCCACGATGGTCTCGGCGAGAAAATCGTCGCCCACATACTCCACTGCAACACCACAAAGCATGGAATAATAGTCATCAAAGAGCTTGCGCCATGCGGTCTCTCGCCCCTCGCAGAGTTGCGTCAGCAGTTGATTTTCCGTATTGTTTTCAGGCATAGTCTGATGTGAAGCTTGTTGTTTTGCCTTCACAACGCAAAGTTAGGTATTTTGCATGGAATAGCGAGCATTCAGCCATGTTTTTTTTCAAATAAGTCGCGCGCTTCTACTGTTTTCTTGATAAAAACATGCAAATTTGTTGCTTAATTTAGAAAACATGAATCCAATAAAAGACCAACAAAGTAGGTGTTAAGATGCCCTTTTCTTAGCGTAAAGCTTTGGCGGTTGGGTCGGATATTTACCAATTAGCCATTTTTTGCAAAAAAAAGCTAATACCTTTATATTAGTATAAAGAAACCTTGCATATATTTGAGATAAAGTGTGTATATTTGCAGGCATTATGGTAAAGAGTTTTTTTGCGGCGATATTTGCCGTACTGACATTCAGCATTACGAGTGCGCAAGCTCGTGAACCGTTGCGTCTGAAAGTGTTGCAATGGAACATTTGGCAGGAAGGAACGATGGTAGAGGAAGGCTTTGAAGCTATTGTCAATGAGATAGCAAGGTTGAAGCCCGACTTCGTAACGCTGAGCGAGGTTCGCAACTATAATCACGGAAACTTCACTCTTAGGTTGTGTAACGCGTTAAAGCAGAAGGGGGTGAGTTACCATTCATTCTATTCCTACGATACCGGGCTGTTGAGCCGCTATCCAATCACCGATTCCCTCACCGTTTTTCCATGCAACCAGGATCATGGTAGCATACACAAGCTTACAGCATTGGTTAAGGATAGAGTGATAAATGTTTATACCGCCCATCTTGATTATCTCAACGACGCTTACTACAATGTCCGTGGCTATGATGGAAGCACGTGGAAAGAAGTGGAGCAGCCTAAAGATGTTGCAGAGTTGCTCCGACTCAGCGATCTTTCATGGCGCGATGACGCTACACGTATATTTCTCAATGAAGCCCGCCACGACATTGCAGCAGGACAATATGTAATCCTTGGTGGCGACTTCAACGAACCGTCATGGCAAGACTGGACTGCGGCAACGGCTAATCTTTACGACCATCATGGCTTTATTGTCCCATGGACGGTGACGCGTATGCTTACTGATGCCGGCTTTAACGATGCATTCCGTGAACGTTGGCACGATGTTTTGAAGTATCCTGGCTTCACTTATCCGAGTGCGAACCCCGCCGTCAGTGTCAGCAAACTGACATGGGCTCCTAAGGCAGACGAGCGTGAGCGTATAGACTATATCTTTTACAAGGGACATGGCATGACCGTCACAGATGCCCGCGTGTTTGGTCCTGACAGCACCATTTGTCGTAGCCAGATCGTTGCTGACTCAGCAGACGAACCAATCATCAAGCCTTTGTCTACGTGGCCCACCGACCATAAAGGTGTAATGGTAGAATTAGAAATAAAATAAATTAGTTTTATTCTAAACTAAGAAGGGGCAGTGTTTAAAAGATATATAAGCCTGGCAGGCTCTGACTTTTTTGACACTGACTCTTCTTAAATGTTCCTCAGAAGCTTTTAAGTATTCTTATTCTATTTTCTGAGGAACTTCTTTCCGTTACTTATTACAATTCCCTTGTATGAATCACCTACAAGTTGCCCCTGCAAGTTATAGGTATTTACCTTATTGTCGTTTGTAATGTTGTTATCACCCTTTATGTTCTCAATCCCCGTCATCTGGTTTGCATACAAGGTTGTTGTTGTTGTTGTGCCCTTGTCTGTGGTTGTCACGACAGACTTGTCACCCTTTGTCAAACTTGCCAAAACATCGGTAGAGACCAGTGATGCGTTAGTAAGCGTTATGGCATCAAGAACATAATTACGACCAGTGATAACAGAATCATCAGAAGTATGATAAGCTACACCGCTAAGGTAAACTTTTCCATTTGACACTATGATGTCGCTGACGGTCTGTGCGAAATACCTGTTGTCTCCTTCATTGAAACTGTCGTACCATGAAGCCGTCTGAGAGAGGTCGGATATTGAGAAGGCCGTGACTATGACATCTGTTGCACCAATAGGTTTATGCCCATTTGCTACAAATGGATTATTGTTACTTACAGTTCCTCCGAGATATAAAGTAGAGCCGTCGATAGTCAATGCATTTGTTGCATAGATTGCGCTTTGCAGGATATCAGCACCACATTCATAACCCTTTGCAGTATAATTGGTGAGGTTGGCAAGTATAAATCCATAGTTTGTATTGCCATTATCATCTGGCTTGAAATTATATTCGGTCGTATTAGAGTCGCCGTTGTTCAATGTCAAATTGCCACAGCCTACAGCCGCAAGGAAAACGTTAGATCCATCGGATGCAATTTTTATGCTTGACACTCTATTGTAAGCATCGGCGGCCTCTGCATCTTTCTGACCAAGTTCAGCAATGGCCATTGCGTTAGACAGGTTAGTGTCAAAACTTAGTACACAGGCAGAATTTGCATCTTGATAGTAAATCATGCCATCGCCGAAGTCTATTGTCGTGTATCTTCCAGTAAGTCTGGCATCGTCAATTTTCACATTGCCGAAATAAGTTGCCGACAAAATCAGCTTGCCTCCCGAAATGGCAATGCCTGTTGGGATGAAACGCGGACTGTCAAAATACATTCCGCTGTTTGTGGCATTGTCGCTGGCGCTCATATTGTCACTACTGATAGAACGTACTGTGAGGAGTTTGCCGTTTTTATCATATTTGGCAATGAAAGTTGCGTTTTTGTATTCTATGTATTCGTCCCAACTTTGCAATCCTTGTATTGTCTGTTGGTCTGTGCCATCAGCAGATGATATTGATACCTCACCGGCGAAAGTACCAGCTACGTACACATTGCAGTCGGCATCTGTAGTCAGAGTACGGATAATCGCAGAACCGTAGAGTCCGGCTGCCCATTGTTCATTGCCATTGGTGTCATATTTTGCCAAGTAGGCAGATGTGAGTGCATCAGGGTTCTCCAACTTACAGGCACCAAACGTAACGTCTTGATTATAAGTACCTGTTGTATAGACAGAGCCGTCGCTTGCAACGATAGACTGAGTGGCACTAAGTTGGGTAGAATCGCTGACTGTAGTCACAGACTTCTGCCACGAAGGAGTTCCTAGGAACGCGGCTCCTTGTGCCAATGCTGACATTGCCATGATTATCATGGCAGCAGAAAGTAAAGTTTTCTTCATGCTCTTACAATTTTAAGTTAAACGATATATTATTTGTTCCAAACTTCTATGTTTGGATTAGCTTCTACTGCTTCAGTTGGGAAACGCAAGGTGTAGCGGCTGTCTCTTTCTTTGAGAGTATAAGTTTCTCCTTTATACGTTTTTGTGAATTGTGGCTGCGTGGTACGTCTCAAGTCGTCCCAACGGAAACCTTCAAAGCAAAGCTCACGCATACGCTCGTCCAGAACCTCATTCACCAATTCTCCTGCCGACATGGTGTCTAAGCGTGCTTTTTCTGATGCGCGACCGTCAGCCGTATAGCGCATAGCCTTGAGTTGCAGCAGCCTCCTCCGTGCCTCATCTGTGTTGCCTAAACGGGCGGCAGCCTCAGCAGCTATAAGATAAAGCTCTGACGTTCGGAATGAACAACGCCACTCATTGCTGCCACCTTTTTGCAAAGTATATGTAGAGCTTGTCACCATACGGAAATAACTACTACGCCGAAGGTCAGTCCTTGAGTAGAGCGATGTAACGGCACGTGACGGTCTGCCAACGTTTTTGTAGCCATTGGTCATAACCTGTTCCAGAGCCACGATAACTTCAGGCGAGTCGTAGTGATTAGGCAGCACTGTGCTGTTATTGAGGTCTACAAGTGTATCTTTTATAGCCAACACCCTGTTCGCTGTATCATATGCGGCTTGCCAGTCACCCTTGTACAGGTGTACTCGTGCAAGGAGGGCGTCGGCAGAGAGCTTGTTGAACCTGTATGTCTTGTCCTTAGACCATATGTCTATTTGCAGAAAATGATTTGCAGAATCGATGTCTGCAATCACCTGGGTATAAACATCAGCAAGAGAACTGCATCGTGGCTGTGCATTTACATCAGCTGCAAGCATCAACGGTATTCCGCGCGTGGTGTCTGGATAGACATGCGTGTAAGGTTGAGAATACAGGTTGGCAAGAAGAAAATGGCAGTATGCCCTCATCATGTAACTTTCGCCAACGAGTTGTTTTATTGTTGCCTGTGAAGCCTCGGTAATCTCGTTTTGATGCTCCATGAGGTAGTTGGAGATGTATATGGCATGATAGTACCTTCTCCAGCCAGGTGAAGCCATTGTCGTGGTATGGGCGAGGTCATTCCATACCCATACGTCAAAATAAGAGTCATAATCCTCAGACGATGTATATGCAGGTGAAAGAGTCATTTCGTCACTACGGAGGGTGGTATACCCCCTGTCTTCGGGGAAGTTGCGGTATTCGTAGGTGAGCAGTTCACGGTATTCCTCACCTGTAGTTGCCATGACCTTTCCTGTTGGCGTAATGTCAAGAAAGTCATCACAGCCTGCAAGTAGCAGTAGTGCCAAGAGAAAGTATATGATATTCGTTTTATTCATAGTTTTATTGAATGTTTACAATTAGAATGTGACGTTCATGCCAAATACGAACTGTCTGGAAACAGGCTGCGCAAAGGGATTGCCCATTGTTTCCGGGTCGAGATAGTTGTCATAGTTGCTTGCAATGGCGAATAGATTGCGTGCCTCAAGCGACAGCGACAAAGCCTGCACCCCCATGTACCTCATTAAGGTCTTGGGGAATTTATAACCCAGTCGCAAGCTCTGCAAGCGCACGTAGTTGCACGAGCGTACCCATGTGTCAAGCATGCTGTATATATTGTATTCTGAATATTGCACGTATTCTGCCCCACGGTAGCCTGGCTTCATCAAGGCAGGCATTGTGCCGGATGTATTGCCTGATGTCCAACGCTTAAAGATTTCGCGGTTGGTGTTCAGCCCACGGTCGTAGGTGGCAGGCATGTACGAAGGCTGCACGCGCACCTTCATGCCGAAGTTGAAGACGAGGTTTATACCAAGCTGCCAGTTCTTGTATCCAAAGTGGTTCATGAAACCTCCGGACACCTTCGGGTCGGTGGCACCCATATATTCATACAGGTCGCGTTGCTCGGCTGCCGTAAGTGTACTTGCACCGAAGCTGTTGAGTTTCATTAGTTCGGCAAGCGTTACCTTCGCCCCCTCTTTGTCGAGATAAAGAGGATAGCCCTCATCGTCGAGCCCGGCAGTACGCAGGGCGAAAAGTGCTCCTACAGGATACCCCTCGCGAGATGGGTATGTAGTATTCTCCGCCACGCTTTCGTGCAGTATCTTGTTATTGTTGACGCCTATGTTCAGGTTTGTCGTCCAAGTAAAGTCACGTGTGTGGATGTTGCGCGTACTCAACGCAAATTCCCAGCCCCTGTTCTCCATACTGGCCCAGTTTATTGTTGTAGAAGAGAATCCTGTCTCCAGTGGCAATTGCCTGGAGCCTATCAAGTCTGTGGATTTACGATAGTAGTAGTCTGCGGTGAGTTTGACGGCATCGTCAAGAAATCCCATGTCTACGCCAATGTTCACATTGCGTGTCTTTTCCCATCTTAGGTCGGGGTTGGGAGCAATCTCGGCAGCAATTACATATTCCGAATTGCCCGGCAGGATAGTAGTCTTGTCGATAGAGCCTATTAGATAAGGTGACGTATTCTTGTCGATGTTCCCTTGTATGCCGTATGAGGCACGAATGCTTAAATTGTCCAGCCATTCTTGGGTTGCTTTCATCCAAGGTTCTTTAGAAATGCGCCACAAGCCACTGGCTGAATACAGCGGTAAAAAACGGTATTTTTTTGCCACGCCAAAGACATCGCTGCCATCCCATCTCACGCTTCCTCCTACGGTGTAGCGATTTAGCAGTGTGTATGAACCTGTGGCAAACCAAGAAACGTATGCATTCTCATTGTATGCCTCGCTGTGCAATGGATAGCTCTCGGCAATGTTTTCAGTCGGGAAGATGACTGGTTGTACAGTGAGTGTATTTGGGTCGTAGCCGTAAGCAGTGGAAGTGACAGAATTGTTTTCGGAATGACGCAGCTCTGCTCCTGCCATTACCTGTAGCTCGTGTATTTCGGCAATCCGCTGTGTGTACTCCAGCATCGTCTTCCATGTCCATTGGGTGGAATGATAATCTGTAGTTCGGTGCATGCCGCCATCTGGCAGGAAACTCCTTTTGCCGTCGCTGTATGTATACTGGGCATTGAGATGCGTCTTGCGCATGGCATAACTATTTTCACCAGCATAGCGTGAAAGAGAGTAGTTGTCATATTGCAAGCCTAACTGCGAAGTCAGTTTCAGTCCTTTCTGAATGTCAAGTTGTGCATCGAAGACAGCCATGAGCGAGCGGTCTTTTCTGCGGTTGCCTGTATTAGTGCGTTCTTCAAAAATATTGAAGTCAAGCGAGGAGTCCTCCTTGCCTTGCACATTGGTATCGTAGTTGTAACTGCCATCGGCGGCGTAAGGGGCAAAATATGGATTAGCCAGGCGGCTATAGTATACAGGGTTCGTAAATCCGTTGGTGTCGGTGAGGTAAGAATCTTGCTTGCGCTCGTTGGCATATACGGACGTTCCCAGCTTCAGCATTCGGTTTATGCGGTAGTCGGCCTTCAGGGTTATGTTGTAGCGGCGGTTGGCGGTTCTCCTTACCGTACCCGCCTCCTTGTCAATACCTATTGACGAGTAGTAATTCGCTTTTTCACTGCCGCCTGAAATGCTGGCGTTATATTCCTGGTTGAGGACATTACGGAAAAGAATTTTATTCCAGTCGGTATTGATATTGCGCAAGTCGTTTATCTGTTTTCGGGCAATTGCCGAAAGCGCGTCCCATCCGCCAGCTTTATATGCATCCGTTTCGCCCAATGCCGACAAGATTTGTGCAACTCCTCCCTTGTTCTGTCGATAGCTGTAGTCACTGCCCATGAGCTGTAGTTCCAAGTCTACCTTTTCATTGCTATTGAGAAGATTTAGCCTGCCAATGTCTTGTCGAGGACTGTATGTGAGCTTTGCCGTGAAGTTGACTATAGGCCTGCCTTCTTTACCTTTCTTTGTAGTGACGACGATGACTCCGTTAGCAGCCCAGGCACCATAGATGGCTGTAGCTGCTGCATCTTTCAGTACGGTTATGTTGGCTATATCGCTCGGATTAAGCCCGGCGATGGAAGTCTGGTATATATCGTCAATATCGTTGAGGTTGTCGATGGCGGGTATGTCGGTACCCTCAAGAGGCATACCGTCCAACACCCAAAGCGGGTCTTGTGTACCATTGATTGAAGCCGTTCCACGTATTCTTATTTTAACAGGCGCGCCCGGTGCACCGGTCTGTGTCACGGATGACAATCCTGCAACCTGTCCGGCGAGTGCTTGGTCAATGTTTGTTATAGCGCCCACCGTCTCGTCAGAGATGTCTATGGTGGAAATGGCAGCCGTGAGCTTGCGCCGTTCTATCTGTTGGTAGCCAGTCACCACCACTTCGCCCACCTGATGTGCGTCAGTGTGCATTACTACGGTCACAGAGTCACGCCCGATTATAGAGACTGCGACAGACTTGTAGCCCAGATAGCTCACGGTGATGGACTTGTCGCCATCGTTGACAGGCAGCGAAAAACGGCCGTCAATGTCTGTCACCACGCCTCCACCGCTAACACCTGTTACTATCACAGAGGCCCCGACAAGAGGATCGTTGTTTTGCGAGTCATCTGTGACAATGCCTCTTACTGTCCTATGTTGTGCCATTGCGGTGATTGGGGCAAGTAGCGTCAACAAGAGGAGTGTTGCCTTGAAAAGATATTTCATCGGTTGAAGTGTTATGTCGTCATTTAAGCCCTAAGGCTGTGTTTATTCTCATAATAATGTCTTCATAGTGCATGTGCGTTGTAACATTTCCTGAAGACAGGCGGCTTTTCAGCAGCCTGCGTACGCGCAGCATCTCACCCCGTTTGAGGCTTAGAGCGTCACTGTTGCGGCTGACCTGCTTTCCTGTCAGCTCTACGTTTCGGCTTGCCGTTGACAAAGCCTGCTGTTCAGCCTCCTCGCAGCCAAGCAGAGACAGACTCTTGTTTATCTTCACGCCTTCGCCCTCTGCCGCAGCTGTTATCAAGGCATCTATCATGCTTTTCTGCAGCGTACGCTCCATAAGTGTCGGCCTTGTGCCTGCTATTGCAGAATGGAAGATATGGTTGTGGAGCATGTCCATAAACTGTGATGGCGTGAATGCTCTTTTGCCGTTTTCATTTTCATTTTCGAACATTCTTACTAGCCGTGCATTGTCCAGCAAGTCCCAAAGTATATAGTTCTGTTCGTTCTTCAGCATGTAGTTCGGCTGCATTTCTTTTACGCCAACCGGAGTAGAGCGGTGCAGGTAAGTAAGATGTCGGAGTGGCGTGTCGAAAAGCCATGACTGGTTGGACAGTACATTGTCAATAAGAAATTGAACAGCTTCTCGTTGTTTGTTTGCCTCAACATGAATGAATGACTTTTGTCCATCGCCAACTGTTATATTGTTGAGGTACATTCCCCCTACATTGGCAAGAACATGGTATAGGTACAGCGACCACTGATTGATTACGGCAGAATATAGTGCAGAAGCCTCGTCATAGCCCTGCCCGGGTTTGCCGGTCGTTGTCCATTCCACGATATGCGGAACTATCCGCTTGAGGTTCTTTATACCGTAGTTCGCGCTCTTTATGGCATCGTCGCCAAGGTCCTCGCTAAGTGCGCGTGGGTCTATCGCCGTGCGCCGAGGCTGTGCCTCGGAATAGCGGTAAAGCCTGCTGGAATGAGCCCTTAGGAAGTCGTTGAGCCGCGCCTTTTCATCAATACCCTTCGGGTACCAGCGGTAGCCCCATTCTATTGCCATCACATCGTAAGGGCCGATATGTGGAGAATTAATCTTGATGTTGTCACCAGACTGGTAAATATAATTGAAACGGGCGTAGTCCATTATGGATGCTGACGTGCCACCCACTCTTGACGTGAACGCCGCCGAGCGCAGAGAGTCTGTAGGATATGCAGATGAAGCTATCATGCTATGGCGCAACCCGAGGGAGTGTCCGACCTCATGGCATGCCACGAATCTCGCGGCATCTCCAATGATGCTGTCCGGTAGTTGCAGCGTTCTCACTCTTGGGTTCTGTGCTCCTGTCTGAACCATTATCCATTCACGTATAAGGCTTTGCACATTGTGCCACCAGATAATGTCCGCCTCCAATATTTCACCGGTACGCGGGTCAACGACCGACGGCCCCATGGCGTTTGCTTTGGCTGAGGCATCGTAAGTCAGGACACTGTAGCTCATGTCATCGCCTATGCGCTCAAGACTGTCCGTGAAGTCACGCACCTCGATGGCATCCTTGAATCCTGCATGCTCAAAGGCTCCGTTCCAGTCCAATATACCTTTCTTTATATATGGCCGTAGATGCGCCGGCATGGCTTGGCCGATATAGAAGACAATCGGCTTTGCAGGCCTTACCAGTTCTCCGCGCATATAGGCGGCTGTATCAGAGGGTGTCAGCCGCCAGCGTGTGATGTAGTTTTTCGTCTCAACCTGCCCCTGCGTATCGCTATAACTCATGCGCGAGCTTGTGAAATAGCCTACACGTGCGTCTTCCTCGCGGCGTTCCATCTCATGTTCGGGAAGCAAGGACAAGGTGGAGCTGACCACAACGCCGACATTGGTCTTCGAGTTGCCTTCGTGTACTATTGTTGTGAGTTCTGATGTAGTGGTTATGTTGTTGGGAAACGACTTTATGCTTATGATGCGTGACAACTTTGGTGAAGCACTGGTGCCGATGTTTATATCGTTGAAAACATCGTTCAGGCAATTGTCATTGCCATTGAAGAGGTCATTGACCTTTACAACAACAGACAAAGAATCAGGGCTGACAGCCTCGACCTTAAGGCTTGCTATCAGCGGGTCTATATAATTGTCTCGTACTGATTGCGCTATGGCAGAACCTTGAGGATAGTCAGGTGTGACACGTTGCTGCCTGATGTCTACAGTGCCAAAAGCCTTGTCCCATTCGAAGCGAATGGCCTGGTTTGCATAATTGACACCCTTGTTTACACCAGCCTCGTTGAGTTCTTTTGGCACTTGTTGCAGCCGGTTTACAACAAGGAAATGACGGCCAAAAAAAATGGTCGGGATTTCGAAATAATAGTCTTTATCCTTATGGATTATTCCAAATACCCCCCCCGATGAACTACGGTCAAGGAGTCTCTTCCCGTAAGTTTCTTATACTCCGAAACTGGGACTTCCTGCTTTTCCTTGACCTTTTTCTTGCGTCCAAATTTCCATATAGGCCCGGCAAATGCCGTTGCTGCCGATATGGAGGCACCAATAGCCAGTACGCATACAAATTGTCGCTTTTGCATCATGTGTTCTAAAAGGAAATAAAATATCAATTAACGTTGCAAAATTAAGCAAAAAAATCTGTTTTACAAGTATGTTTAGAGCAAAAATTTATAAACGAAAAAAATATGCCCTTATTGATATATTGAAATCCAGTATGGAAATTGATATCTTCATAATCAGCATTCTTGCTGCATTAAAGCTGTATTTCTTTGCTGTTAAGCCAATTGGAAGAATGGTTTGTCAAGTATTAAGTAAAAGACCTCTTTTTTATATCGCGGCGAAAGTTTCGCCGCATCCCGACGAAGTTTTTGCCGCGTTGCGGTAAAGCCTTTGTCGCAATGTGGTAAAGCTTTTGTCGCATCAGACGCAAGTAAATCCAGAGATATTCAGTCAATAAAGGTCAACTGTTATATTGATACTAATGTAGTCATAAAAAATATAGTGCATTGGTAGTATGTATACATGATTTCTTACTATTATTGTATGTCATTTGTATCTTGTAGATAATCAAGCATTTTTATTTCGAATAAGAAAAAGACCATAGGCAGAATTAAGTACGCACTTGATTAATTCCGCCAACGGGTACACATAACATTAAATTCTTGCCTTGCCAATGAAATAATGACACAGGGATGAAAAAAGTATCATTTCTCACTATTCTTCCGACAGCGGATTTTGTCTATAATGTGAAGAACTTTAAAAACAAGACTTCACACAACAGCCAAATGGAAGCATCCTCTCATAACAACCCCACACGGGCCGACAGCGATCAGCAAGGGCATAACAACCCACAGGACTTGGCCTGCCGCTTCAACGCGCGTCGCGCCTTCGAAGCCTTCGCCCGCCGCATAGGCCGCTTCGATGACAGCACCGACGGCATCTACGGCGACGGTGGTGAACTAACGGTCGCCGTTGTGAGGCGGGCGAGACTCATCCGCCGCCTGAGTATAGCCGCCGTAAGCGTGGCGGTAGTGACCTCTGTGGCAGTTTACTTCTACGGGCTTCACCACGCCGATGACACAGCACCGCTCGTGACCACGTTTGCCGTGCCTGACGGTTCGGAAGGTTCTACCACCCTGTCCGATGGCACCGTCGTGACCCTGAGCGGCGGTTCCGCCCTGAGCTACGACAGCCACTATGGCCGCAAAAACCGCCGGGTAAACTTGAGGGGGGAAGGCACGTTCACAGTGCGCCATGACTCGCTATGCCCGTTCACCGTCGAGGCAGGAGGACTGCGCGTCACTGACCTCGGCACCACATTCACCGTCACCGCCTACCATGCCGATACCATACAACAAGTATCGCTCATCAGCGGCAGCGCGTCTGTAGAAAACAAGACGCATAGCGATCTCGCCTTAACGCTCAACAGCGGCCAGACCGCTGTGCTCAACACCCGCACGGGTCAACTTGCCATCCGCAAGGCAGCTGATGCGGGCCGACTGAGGCTGCAAAACGGCGCCATCGTCTTCGAGGACATGGAACTGCAACAGATAACCCGTTCCTTAGAGCACATATACGGCTACCGCATCACCATCACATCGCCAGACCTTGCCCACACCCGCTACTACGGCACGTTCAACAAGAGCCAGCACTCCCTCTCCGAAATCATGGACATGCTCCAGCAAGCCAAGCATTTCAACTACAACATACACCACCACACAGTGACCATCACACAATAACACCAATCTATATAAAACTTATTTTATGAACAAAAAGCAAGCGCTTCTGGCTGTGCTGCTCTCGTGTAGCATCTGCCTGCATGCTGTCGGCCAGCCCTTACGCATGAGCAACGTCTCCGTGCGACAGGCCATGACCGAGTTTCAGCAAGAAACTGGCCTTTCCTTCGTCTTCGCTGAGTCGGAGGTCAACGTCAACAAACGTGTCAACGTCAACGCCTCAAACGTGCGCGAGGCCGTTGAGCAAATCCTCGAAGGACAACCACTGATTTACGAAATCAAGGGCAAGAGTGTCATCATCTCCCACAAGGCCGAGGACGGAGCCATCAAGAATCAACAGATGCGCCAACAGGGCAAACGGCGCATCACCGGTATTGTGACCGACCAAAACGGCGACCCAATCATCGGAGCCACCGTAATGGAGAAAGGTACACAGAACGGCACCGTGACCGATACCAACGGCAACTTCGCCCTCAGCGTGGACGATGGTGCCAGGCTCGACATCACCTACATCGGCTTCGCCCCGATGACACTGCGCCCCAATGGCAACGGCAAGCTCACCGTTACCATGTCTGAGAATGCCGCCTCGCTCAATGAGGTAGTGGTCGTCGGCTACGGCACGATGAAGAAGAAAGACCTCACGGGAGCCGTAGGTACAATCAACGACCAGATTCTAACCGACCGCCACTCCACCGACATTTCCACCGCCCTGCAGGGTGCTGTCTCTGGCCTAAGCGTGACGCGCAACAGCGGAGAGCCCGGCACCAGCGGAACACTGCGCCTGCGCGGCGTGACCACCATCAGCACATCCGACCCTCTCGTCATCGTTGACGGCGTGCCAGGCGAACTTGACATGGTCAACCCCGACGACGTGGAGCAGATTTCCGTGCTGAAAGATGCCGCCTCGGCAGCCATCTACGGCTCACGCGCGGCAGCAGGTGTCATCCTCATCCAGACCAAGCGCGCCAAGAAAGGCGATTTGCGCCTGATCTACAACTACGAGTATGCCTCGCAAAGTCCAACGGCAAAGCCCAAGTACGTTGGTGCCGTACAGTTTATGAAGATGGCCAACGAACTGCGCTACAACGACAACCAGTCGGGCGGTGAAAACCAGGTCTACACCCAAGATGTCATCGATAACTACACACAGTTGCGCCAAAACACCCCTGACCTATACGGCGACACCAACTGGTACGACGAAATCTTCAAGTCGAGTGCACCACGTCAAACCCATTCCGTCAACCTGTTGGGTGGCGGCGACAAAGTGGCCACCAAAGTATCCCTGCGCTACGACCGCATTGAGGGTCTCTACGCCCACCTCAACCGTGAGCAGTACACCGCCCGCGTGAACAACGACCTAACGTTCAACAAGTATATTCAGGCACACATTGACATCAACTTCCGCAAGAACAAGAATTCCAATACTACATTCTCCCCCTATGGGCGCACGCCGTCGGCAGCCCTGCCGCCAGTCTACCTCGCCCGCTGGTCAGACGGTCGCCTTGCAGATGTCAAAGACGGCAACAATCCACTGGCATGGATGTCAGACGATTCCGGCCGTCAGCAAACTGACAACAACCGTATCGGATTTAAAGGCGAGGTGGACATCCTGCCCATTGACGGGTTGAAAATATCACTTATCGCCGCTCCAAACTTCGAATGGAACCACATCAAGACCTTCAACAAGAGACTAGGCTACACACACCTTGAGACACCCAACGTCATCTCCGGTTACTACAACACTACTACCAGCCTCACCGAACGCCGCAATAAGGTGAGCGACTTCACCACGCAAGTACTCGTCAACTACACCAAGTCGTTCGGCTTACACGACATCAACGTGTTAGGAGGATATGAGAACTATCACTACAAGTACGACAACATGTCCGGCTCAGGCGACCGCTTCGAACTGACATCGTATCCTTATCTTGACCTCGCGTCGAGCGACTACCAGCGCGTAACGGGCAACGCTGCCGAGTACGCCTACCGCTCGTGGTTCGGCCGACTGAACTACGCTTACGCAAACAAGTACCTCTTCGAGTTCAACATACGCCATGACGGCAGTTCCCGCTTCTCGTCAGACAACCGCTGGGCCACATTCCCGTCCGTCTCAGGCGGTTGGGTTATCAGCGAGGAAAAGTTCATGCTGCCCACCCGTTTCTGGCTCGACCAGCTGAAGGTACGCGCCTCCTGGGGCAAACTCGGCAACGAGCGCATCGGTAGCTACTATCCCTACCAGACCTCCATCGACTTCACGCAAATGCTCCTAATGAACGGAGGACAGGCTTCATCGGCCACTGCAGCCTCGCAGACCACTTACGCCGTGCGAGACATCACGTGGGAGACAACCTCGTCGTGGGATGTCGGTCTCGATGCCGTCCTGCTCAACAGCCGCCTCACTTTCACATTCGACCTCTACCGCAAGAAAACCACAGACATGCTCCTTCCCGTGCAAATCCCAATGTTCCTCGGCTATGAGAACCCAAACGTCAATGCCGGTGACATGCATACCAACGGCTGGGATCTCGAGCTCGGCTGGCGCGATAAAGTCGGCGATTTCCATTACGGCGCACGCTTCAACCTGTCCAACGCCAAGTCGAAGATGGGCAACCTCAACGGCACCGTGACCTACCGCAGCGACGGCAACGCCATCACACGCGAAGGTTCCGAGTATCAGCAGTTCTACGGCTACCATAGCCTAGGAATCTACCAGACACAGGAGCAGGTCGACAAGTCGGCCAAAATCAACAATAGCGTCAAGGTGGGCGACCTGCAATACGAGGACATCTCAGGTCCCGACGGCGTGCCTGACGGCAAGATTTCTGCTGAGTACGACCGTGTGCTACTCAAGAGTTCAATGCCGCATTTCATCTATGGCTTCACCTTCAACGCCGACTGGCACGGCCTCGACGCTTCGATGGCCATCCAAGGCGTGGGCGAACAGTGGGAGCGCATCACAGACAACATGGCTTCAGGGTACAAAGACAGCTGGTACAGCTTTCCCCAAAACATTGCGGGCAAATACTGGAGCCCATATAACAGCGAGGCACAGAACCAGCACGCCAAGTACCCGCGCCTGACCCAAACCAACGCGAACAGCAACTTCGCCATGTCTGACTTCTGGCTCTTCAACAACCACTACCTGCGCATGAAGAACATTACCATCGGCTACACCTTCCCGGGCAGAATCACCGAGAAGTTCTTCGTCAAGAGGCTGCGCCTGTATGTATCCGGCAACGACCTCTTCAGCATTAACAATTGCCCATCTGGCTGGGATCCCGAGTCGCTCGACACCTACTACCCCATCATGCGATCGGTGATGTTCGGCGTAAACGTAAACTTCTAACAATACCCGTAAACAATGAAAACTAAGATATTAGCAACATACGCAAGCATAGCAATGGCCATCGCCCTCGGCGGCTGCACAGACCTTGACATGAGTCCATTGTCGAGTGGCTCCACGAAGTCGTGGTACTCCACCCCCGACGAGCTGCGCATGGCCGTCAACACAGGCTATCGCAAGGAGTTCCTCCTCACCGACGGCGATCAAATCGATGAGGCCGACTATCGTAACAACACCGATTGGAGTGACGACACACACTATCGCCAGCTCACGCTGCCGTTCCAGGATGCCACTGTCACCTCGCAAGAGATGCGCGTCCGTCTGCGCTGGCAGAACGACTACAAGATTGTGACCCGAATGAACGAGGTCATCAACCACTACCGACGCGCCCTCAGCGGCGGCACCGCGGAGGCTGACATCATGCCATATGTGGGCGAGGCCTACTTCTTCCGCGCCCGTGCCTACGGCGAACTGGTGTTCCACTGGGGCGACGTGCCTTACTACACCGAGGACATCAGCATTTCCGAGGCCGAGAAGAAAGGACGCACACCTAAGGCCGAAGTTTTGCAGCACGTCTACGACGACTTCGACAACGCCGCCAAGCTGCTGCCCATCTCCTACAGTGGCGACCAGCGTGTCACCCGTGGGGCTGCCTATGCCTTCAAGGCACGCTATGCCCTCTATATGGGCGACTACGCCATTGCAGCGGCAGCGGCCAAGAACTGCATGGACCTTGGCGTATACTCGCTCGAACCAGACTATGGCAACCTCTTCCTCCCCGAGACGAAGACATCGTCCGAGTTCATATTTGTCATGCCGCGCTCTATCGAGTCGAACCTCAATGTGATGAGCAGTGCCTTCTGCTACAACACGCTCATCCGCAACGTTGGCGGTTGGGGAACCTATACCCCGTCGTGGAACCTGCTGGCCGCCTACACCTGCACCGACGGCAAGCCAATTGACGAATCAACGCTCTTTGACCCTCATGACCCGTTCAAGAACCGCGACCCGCGCTGCGCGATGAGCATCGTGGCCTTCGGCAGCTACTTCCTCGGCTATGAGTACAATCCATCGCCAGTCGCACTAACCTGTGGTAAAATCTCGGGAACGGACACCGTCCAAGTGTACAACAACGACACCCGCGCCAACAAATTCTACGCCTCTTTCAACGGTCTGGTTTGGCGCAAAGGTATCTCTCAGAGCTGGATAGGCAACGGCTACAAGGGCGACAACAACAAGATTCTCATGCGCTACGCCGACGTGCTGCTGATGTATGCCGAGGCAAAAATCGAGCAGAACCAGATTGACCAGACGGTCATTGACGCTATGAACATCGTGCGAGCCCGTGCCTACGGCGTGGACAAGAGCGAGACCACGAAGTATCCTGCGTTCACCATCAAGGGACAGGACGAGATGCGCTACGATCTGCGGGTGGAGCGACGTATGGAGCTGGCTGGCGAGAACCTCCGCTACCCTGACCTCATCCGCTGGCGTTTGGCAGAGGTGGTATTCAAGCGCAAGGCCTACATGATGGTCGCACCAGATGCCTACAAGGAGCAAGTATACGACAAGGGCAACTGGTTCTGGGGCCTCACACCTGACATTGACCAGTACGGCACCTCCGACTTCTCTAAACTCGAGACTGCAGGTATGTGTGCCGTCGCAGCCGAGTACAACTGGGACAACCGCCAATATCTCTGGCCCATCCCCGAAGAGGAAGTGGAAATCAACAGCAACATGAAGCAGAACGACGGCTACTGACCCTACGTCTGCCACTCTCATGTAGGATTTATCTTTTGGACACACCTTCTCTTAAACTTGCCTAGGCTCACCCTTATGATACGGATGCGTGTTATAAAACGTATGAACAAATCATTTTAAAAAACAAAAAATGTTCAAAGCCTCTATTATTGCCCTTTCCGTCATGCTGCCAGCCAGCACGCTGACGGCACAATCCAAATCGCAGCCGCCATCGTTCAGCGGCATTTATCCCTCGCTCGCCTTCTACAACGACGAGGACGAGTGTGGAACGGGTGCCGTCGTGCCTTGGGCGGGCAGCCTGTGGGTCATCACATACGGCCCACACAAGCCCTTCGGCTCGTCGGACAAGCTCTACCAGGTATCACCCATCCTACGTGAAACCGTGCGGCAGGAGAGTATCGGCGGCACACCCGCCTGCCGCATGATACACCGCGAGAGCCGCCAACTCTTCATCGGCCCATACGCCATCAGTGCTGATGGGGGCGTGCGTACCATTGGTGTCGACCGAATGCCTGGCCGCCTCACAGGGCTGGCACGCAACTTGAAAGACCCAGCCTGCAAAATAAACTTCGCCACCATGGAGCAAGGATTCTACGAGATTGACACTGACAAGCTCTCGGTGTGCACCCTCGAGAAAGACGGCAACATACTGTACCGCGAAGGGGCTAAGGGCTATCAGCGCACGCTATGCAAGGGCGTGCACGGCAAGGGATTCTATTCTGGTCAGGGGGTCTACGTGTTCTCCAACAACGGCGAAGACATTCCCGAAGCCATAACCAACCCACGCATTGAGGCAGGCTCGCTCTCCGAGAACAACGGTACGGGCTGGCGTACGGTGCGCCGCTGCCAGTTCACCGAGGTAACAGGCCCCGGCGGCATTTACGGCAACCAAGATCCAGACACTGAACCGATATGGGCACTCGGATGGGACTACAAGTCGGTAATCCTTGCCGTGCGCGATGCCCAGCGCGGCTGGCGTTTTTTCCGTCTACCGAAAGCCAGCAACAGCTACGACGGCGCACACGGCTGGAACACCGAATGGCCGCGTATACGCAGCGTGTCCGCCGAGTCAGGCTTCGATGAACCACTGTTGATGACCATGCACGGCATGTTCTGGCACTTCCCCAAGACATTCTCCTACGACCACACCGCCGGCCTGCGTCCACTGACCAATTACCTTAAGGTTATCGGAGACTTCTGCGCCTGGCAGGGGCGGCTTGTTTTCGGCTGCGACGACACAGCTCGCAGCGAGTTCCTCAACAAGCGAGATGCCAAGGGCGGCATCGCCGGTCCTGGCCAGTCGCAGAGCAACCTATGGTTCGCTCCGATGAATCTACCCTCCCACAATGGCACGAGCGATGCCGTGGGAGCCATATGGGAGGAAGATACCGTAAAGGCTGGCACCATATCCGAGCCTTACCTGCTCGCCGGTTGGCAAAACCGTTATATGTGGGTCAGTAACGGCGGAAGCAAGCCTGTGTGCTATACCGTGGAGGTTGACACCAAGGGCGACAACCACTGGCACAAGGCTCTTGCAGTGAAAGTATGGGGTGGACGCTCAAAGTGCGTGAACATCAGCCATTTGCAGGGCGAGTGGTTGCGTGTCGGCGTTGATGCCGGCACGTGCACGACCGTAGCATTCGTCTACGGCGATACTCGCAAGCGCGCCACTGTACAAGACAACATCTTCGCCGGACTCACTACGCTCGACGACAATGCCTCCGAAGGAGGACTACTCTACGCTTTAGGAGGCAACCGCCGCAAACTTGGCATCCTGGCCAACAACGGAAAGGGCAAAGACACAGGATACTACGAGCTGGATGACGATATGCATCTCGTGCCCGTGCAGGACGAGGCCTACTCCACCTTCATACACACACGCATGGCCATCCCACACGATGTGGCGCATGCCGACCGTGGTTCGTGGCTCATTACCGATAACCGTGGCCGGCGCTGGCGGCTGCCTCTCGGCGACGACCGCTTCCGCCAGCCCACAGAGGACGGTCTGTTGCGCATCTGTCGCGAAGTGGCCACAGAGCGTGACCTATTCTCGCTCGGCGGAACGTTCTACGAATTGCCCGCCGAGGACGCTGACGGCTATGCTAAGATACGCCCCATCAGTACACACCGACTGCGTATCAACGACTACACCTCCTACCGTGGCATGCTCGTAATGACGGGCATAACGGGCGGTGAGGGGAACCCGCACATCGTCAGCTCCACCGACGGTAACTGCCGCGTGTGGTGCGGAGCCATCGATGACCTGTGGAAACTTGGACGACCCGTGGGGCACGGAGGACCTTGGGTAGACGAAGACGTAAAAGCGTGTCAGCCGTCAGACCCATTTCTCATCAGCCACTACCGACACAAGACGCTCTTCCTGACCAACCACGGCTCTACGGTCGTAACCTTCACCACGGAGGTAGACCCCACGGGCGACGGCACGTGGATGACGCTTGGCACCTACCGTGTGGCGGCTGGCAAACAGCTCGCCCAACGGTTGCCTGACCACTACCTCGGACGCTGGATTCGCTTCACCGCCGACCACGACACCCGCGCCACGGCTTGGCTGGAATACAAATAAACGCATACATCAAGTACACCCAATTAACATATAGGCACTAATACTCCTTAATGTCCCCTTCACCGTTTATGCAAAAGACATTCTTCCTTTTAGCACTACTCTGGATTACCATGCAGGCCTCAGCCGCCGACATCCTAATAGAAGCCGAAGCTTTCACCAATAAGGGCGGCTGGCAGGTCGACCAACAGTTCATGGATCTGATGGGGTCGCCCTACCTCATCGCTCACGGTCTTGGGCATCCCGTGGCTGACGCAACGACCCCTGTGCAGGTTTCAAAGGCGGGCAAGTACCGCATATACGTACGCACCTACAACTGGACCAGCCCTTGGTACGATGGCAAGGGACCGGGCAGCTTCGCCGTCAAAGTGAACGGCTACACCCTCGGCATCACAGGATGTGAGGGCAAAGTATGGGGATGGGTAGACATGGGAACAGCCAACCTCAGGCAAGGGAAAAACCTCATTTCCCTGCACGACCTGACAGGGTTCGACGGACGATGCGATGCCATCTTCCTCACCTCCGACGGCACCGTGCCGCCAGCCAAGGGCGATGCCGCATGGCGGCAGAACTTCAACCCTGTTAAGACCACGCGACAAACGTACGACTTCGTGGTCATCGGTGGAGGCGTGGCGGGAATGTGCGCCGCGGCATCGGCAGCAAGACTTGGTCTGAAGGTGGTACTGGTCAACGACCGATACATCTGGGGCGGTTGCAACAGCTCAGACATCCGCGTACACCTCGGTGGCAACCAGGAGGTGCAACCCTATCCAAACCTGGGCCGCATGATACGCGAATTCGGTCCATCGTGCGGCGGTAACGCACAACCCGCCGACCGTTATGAGGACGCACGCAAGGACTCTTTTCTCCATGCCCAGCAAAACATCACGCTGTTGCCGTCCTACCGCGCTGTTGCCGTTGACAAGGATGGCGACCGCATCGCTAACGTGACCATACAGCAGACAGAGACAGCCGACCGCATCACACTCTGCGCACCGCTCTTTGCCGACTGCACTGGCGACGGCACCATCGGCTATTTGGCTGGTGCCGACTACCGCATGGGGCGTGAGGCAAGGAGCGAATTCGGTGAGGAGCGCGCACCAGAGGTGCCCGACTCAATGACAATGGGGGCTTCGGTGCAGTGGTATTCGGTCAATGGGAAAGAGAGATTCCCTGAGTTTGACTACGGCATGGGATTCAACGACGACAATTGCGACCTAGTGATGCAAGGCGAATGGACTTGGGAGACGGGCATGAACCGCAACCAAATCACCGATGCCGAGCAGATACGCGACTACGGACTGATGGCTGTCTACGGCACATGGAGCTGGCTGAAGAACCATTCCGCTTTTAAGGACGAATATCGCGATCGCCGCCTTGGATGGGTGGCCTACGTGGCCGGCAAGCGGGAATCACGCCGCCTCATGGGCGACTATATCCTCTCGGGTGACGACATCTTGAAGGACGTGCACCATGAGGACGCATCGTTCTCCGCCACGTGGAGCATCGACCTGCACTTCCCCGACAGCACCAACCACCAGCATTTCCCTGGCCGCGAATTCAAGGCCGACACGCGCCACACTGTACTGAAGCAACCCTACGCTGTGCCTTACCGCTGTCTCTACTCGCGCAACGTTACCAACCTATTCATGGCCGGTCGCGACATCAGCGTTACCCATGTGGCCCTCGGCACGACGCGCGTAATGCGCACATGCGGCATGGAGGGCGAAGTGGTAGGCATGGCGGCATCGCTCTGTCACAAGAATCAAGTCTCTCCCCGAGAAATTTACTGGCACTACTTGCCCGAACTGCGAAATCTGATGACGGTGGGAACAGGTCGTCGCGACGTGCCCTTCAACCAAAGCTACAACACGCCACACGATTGGAGTAATGCAAAATAACGCAATGAGAAAGATGCTCACGGTATTCGCCTTGGCAACCCTGATGGTCAGAGGCGGAATGCTTCCAACTACGGCACAGGTCATTCCCCTGCCATTACATCAGGAAACGACAGAGGGTCTGTTCACCATTCGAAAAGACATGAAAGTATATACCAACTTGCGCCAGCGAGACCGCCGTGACCTGCAGGAATACCTGCGCACACTGCCCATCCGCATCTATACAACGAGCAATGCCGCCAAGGCAGACCTGCGCCTTGAGATTACCCCAATAGCCTCAGTCCACCCAGAAGCCTATGAATTGGCTGTCACGACGGCAGGTGTCGCCATAAAAGCCAACACCAGTGCTGGTATTTTCTACGCACTTCAGACCGTCGTCCAGCTCGCAGAGGCAGGAAAGGGAAGTGTGCCCTGTGGACGCATCACCGACGAGCCGCGATTTTCCTACCGAGGCATGATGCTAGACGTGAGCCGCCATTTCTTCGGCAAGGCCTTCGTGCTGCGCCAATTGGATATGATTGCCCGCTATAAACTCAACACCTTTCACCTGCATCTGCACGACACGGGTGGCTGGCGCATCCAGCTGAAAAGCCATCCTGAGCTGACCATGAGTGCCGCCTACCGCAACCGCATAGAATGGGACGATTGGGGAAAAGAAGGGGCTACGTTCTGCGCCAGGCAGGATTCGAGCGCCTATGGCGGCTACTACACCAAACAGGACATACGTGACATCCTGCACTACGCTGCAGTGCGACACATCACCGTTATACCCGAGATAGACCTACCAGGCCATTGCAGCGACGTACTATTCGCCAATCCTGGGCTGGCCTGCGAGGGCACCGACTGGCATCACAGCACGGAACTGTGCATCGGCAAGGAGGCTACCTTCCGCTTCTGCGAGGAAGTACTGGGGGAGATAATCGACCTCTTCCCCTCACGTTTCATCCACATCGGCGGCGACGAGTGCAGTACGCTCCGATGGGCAAAGTGCGCCGACTGTCAACGCAGGATGCGCGAAGAGGGTATTGATAACGTGACAAAGCTACAGAGCTATTTTACCACTCGCATGGAACGGTTTGTACAGTCAAGGGATCGTCGCATCATCGGATGGGACGAAATTCTTGACGGAACTCCATCGGAAGAGGCCGTCATCATGTCTTGGAGACCACAATCGGGCAGTGCCATCAGAGCGTTGACCAACTGCCACGACATCATCATGGCACCAAGCCATAACACCTACTTCGACTCCTACCAGGCTGCCCGCGAGACTCAACCCAAAGCCATGAATCGTGACGTTCCGCTGGCCAATGCCTACAACTGGGATCCAGCACCCGACAGCTTGCCACGACTCGACCATGTGTTGGGCGTGCAGTGCTGCCTATGGACAGAGTTCATCACCTCTTCCAACCACGCCGAGTATATGCTCTACCCTCGTCTGATGGCATTGGCCGAAGTGGCATGGGCAACGCAGGGTCACCGCCATTACAACGATTTCGTACAGCGAGCTATCCGTCAGGAAACCATCCTATGCAAAATGGGATTCGCCTGCTACACCATCACCGAGGACGACTGCAAATGATTACCCACAATCCGATAGGAATATATACCTTTGCAAGAATCATAAAAAAGATATTATCTACCTGTTGACAGAATTAATTCAGTGCGTATTCAACTCTGCCAATAGGTCTGTCATTAACATAATTGATGTATTGCAGGACTGTAAATTTGCTTATCTTTTCGACAACACTTTGTTAAACATGAGCTCTAATGAATGTTCCATCTCTGAATCTCAAGACAGACAATGTTGTGAAGTCGTCAAGATCCTGAGGATTCATTCCAACACTCGTTCCACGAAATGCGAATAATTATAAAAAAAAACAATGGTAAAACGTTGGAACTTAAAGATTTATTTCTTATCTTTACCATCAAATGTGAAAATATCACATACAAGACAGACGCTAAAGACAATTAAAAATCTGGATGCCATGCAAGTATATGTAGCCAAGCCTATTTACGACTCTGTGTTCAAATATATCATGGAGGACGACAGGAAACCAAAATTATTCTATCCGTACTTTTGAAAAAAGATATTATGAGCGTGGAGGCGAGACCACACGAATATGCCAATGAGACACAGGACAAAATCTCAATGTTCCTCATAGACTTTGATGCACACATCAAAATAAGGAGCATACTCTTAGACCAAGAGAAGTAAATTAGTATAAATCAACAGTTTGTACAGCAGCCTGCAGTAGTTTTTTGGAATTATCTTCATACAAAATAAAAAAAAGTTACTTAAAAGTTTGGCGGTACAAAATCTTTTATCTACCTTTGCACTCGCATTTCGAAAGAATGCTGTGAAGTCAAGGAACAGACTTGATTGGAAGTTTGGGTGAGTGGCTGAAACCAGCAGTTTGCTAAACTGCCGTGCGCATTTCGCGTACCGGGGGTTCGAATCCCCCAGCTTCCGCAAGATGAAGTATTAATAAGTGATTATTTATACTCTATCGTCACACACTTTGAGATGGTCGGTTCATCTAACGGTTAGGATACAAGATTCTCAATCTTGGCATAAGAGTTCGATTCTCTTACCGACTACCAAGAGGTTTCTGTTGATTTATGCAAACATTCTTACATGCAAATAGGGTGAGGTGTTTATTGAGTACAGCGTAGCCTTAAAGTGTACAAAAACAGGGTTAAAGTTACCAAACGGTGGATTCATCTAATGGTTAGGATACAAGATTCTCAATCTTGGCATAGGGGTTCGATTCCCCTATCCACTACTTAAACAACCGCTGACTCTATTGGTCAGCGGTTGTTTTGTTATCTCTTTTGCCTCTTCCAAAATTGCTTAAACAGGGTCAGCGGATTTTTCGGGTTGGCGGAGGAAATGTCATAGTATAGTGTTATCTT
>CAZEEP010000026.1:0-47117 GCA_964511295.1 uncultured Prevotella sp. | reverse complement strand
GGACTTGATGGACGGAAGGGACGGGATAGATGAAATGGACGGGATGGACGGAATAACGGAATAGAGATGATAGATGAAATAGATGGAATGGAGGGGGATGAATATTCTGTTATTTTTCCTGTTTGGAGTAAAATGGCGTGTGATATGCGCAAAGAGCTTGGCCGTTGATGCAATAAAAGCTGTTTCTGCTGCGTTGTTAGAGAGTATGCAGTGGACTGACAGAATCCGACAGGTAAAGATAATTCTCGTGGCTGCGGCAATAGTCATTGCCGTGGCCTCGCTTGTTGTTTCGCATTATCTTATAAGGGATCTGGAGATGGAGGAGCGCAACCGCATGGAGGTGTGGGCGGAGGCAATGCGCACGCTCAACAATGCAGACGAAAGCACCGATCTTAATCTTGTGTTGAAGGTTCTTAACGAGAACAATACCATACCCGTTGTCGTGATGGATAATAGGGGTGCTGTTTCTGAATTCAGAAACGTGGAAATCAATGCAGAGAGCCAAGAGGACAGCCTTCGAATGGTAACAGCCATCGGCCGCCGCTTTCTTGCATACGGCAACAGCATACGCATTAACATTGACCAGGGGAAGCACGAATACATTGACGTGTGCTATGGAGAATCGCTCATGCTTCAGCGTTTGGCGTGGTATCCGTTTGCCCAGCTTGGCGTGGTTCTCCTGTTTGTCGTGATTGCCATCTTTGCGTTGCTCACGTCCAAGCGCGCCGAGCAGAACAAGGTCTGGGTCGGACTCTCCAAGGAAACGGCTCACCAGCTCGGCACGCCCATAAGCAGCCTCATGGCGTGGGTGGAGGTGCTGAAGGAACAATATCCTGACGACGAGCTTGTGCCTGAGCTTAACAAAGACGTGAAGCGGTTGCAACTCATCAGCGACCGTTTCTCGAAGATTGGCTCAGTGCCCGAGCTTTCGCAGACGAGCCTGACATCTGTTCTCGATCATGTCATTGATTACATGGACAGGCGCACAAGCCGCAGCGTAAAGATGATGAAGCAATTGCCCGACCACGACGTTACGGTTAATCTCAATGCCAGCCTTTTCGAATGGGTTATAGAGAACCTTTGCAAGAATGCCGTTGACGCTATGGGCGGTGGCCCCGGGGCTATAACGTTGAGAGTGGAAGAACTGCCGGCGAAAGTTGCCGTAGAGGTGAGTGATACGGGTAAGGGCATCCGCAAGAAAGACATCCGCAATGTCTTCCGCCCGGGCTTTACAACCAAGAAACGAGGGTGGGGCTTGGGTTTAAGCCTTGCCAAGCGAATAATAGAGGAGTATCATAAGGGCAAGATTTGGGTCAAAAGCAGCGAGGTTGGCAAAGGCACAACTTTCAGGATGGAATTGCGGCGATAATCTTTTTTGTCTTTATGTAGCGGAGAATGCCGGGCGGTTCTCCAAAAACGTTTAAAGCTGTGGCAAATATAAGCAGGGTGATGGTTTGTCGTCTGCATTAAAATGATTCAATCTATGTCGAAAGCTGTCATGACTATTTCCTTTTGTCGTTGCTGCAAAAAATAATAAATAAATGATGATGGCCAAACAAAAAGGCTCGGAAAGCATGGCATCGTAAATATTTTTTTGATTTTTCTTCGTAATTACTTGCCTGTTTAAGAATTTTTGTTTTACTTTGCAATTGAGTTGTCGGCATTCGTTTGCCGGCTGCTCACGACATTGATGGTATTTGAGCCTTGGGGCAAGGGCAGACTTATGCCTAACCTTTGGCTCAGAAAGAGCGTTTGGCTCATTATCCACTGCTGAATCTGGACAATTCAACTTATACGGGTAATAAGCAAATACCGCTCACGCATGGGAATATTGTACCTTCTCGTAAGGGCTCGATATACCTTAATGCGTGGGCTTTTGCATTAACCACGTATAAGGGGCAGTCCAGAGCCTAAGCAGTGTGGTGAGGCAAAAGTTCCCACGCTTTTTTAATTTTAAATAATCACCGCATCTGGGAAACTGCAAAAGTAAGAATGCACCATTGCAACAGGCTGTTGCCAAGCTTGCAGTGCATTAGCTAATTCGCTATGGAAAGTCCAAGAGTATCGGTAGTGGTGCCGGTTTACAATGCAGAAAAGTATCTAAAGGAATGTATTGACAGCATTTTGGCTCAAACGTTTACAGACTTTGAGCTGCTTCTTATAGATGATGGCAGCACGGATGGTAGTGGGAGTATTTGTGACGACTATGCGGCGAATGACATCAGAGTCAGGGCAGTCCATAAGCAGAATGAAGGTATCAATGCAACTCGCAGGCGTGGTGTTCATGAAGCTAAAGGTGAATGGATAGCGTTCTGTGATGACGACGATACCATGACGGCTGATGCACTTGAGAGTCTTTATTCTTTACACGAAAGGACTGACATAGTTGTTGGCTTTAGCATTTTGCCCGATAAAAGGCTTCCTGTCAATGTAGATATTGAAGGCTGTCGTCATGCGTTGCTTGCAGGAAAACTGTCAGTTACGCCTTGGGCGAAGCTTTATCGCAGAACCCTGCTTACCGATGACATGTTTGATTTCCCTCGCGAAATAGACGGTGAGGAAGATATGATAATGAACACCCGCTTGTTCTTTAAAACGACCAAAGCACCACATATTCTTTATAAACACATATATAATTTTCGTCGTAATGCGCTTAGCGTTTCGCACACTAAGCGTGCGTCCGTTGAGCATGAAAAGGCTTTTTATAAAGCTCTGTACGATTCTATTCCGAGCGGACAGAGGCCGAGGTTCATGCGGCAGATAACCTTCTTGAAGCTTAACGGCTTGTTTCCCATAGCCTGTTCGCAGCCTCAAAGTCTTGTGGATAAGCAGCAACCATATCTGTTGCAAATAGAGAGTGATGCCCGTCAATGCGGTTATCGTCTTTCCCTGAAAGAGCGGTTGCTCCTTCGCTCATCTTCTAAAGCTATTATAAAGCTGACGGGCTTTGCCGAACTTGCGAAACGCTCGCTGACGTATAGATTAAAGTCGTTTAAAAACAAGTGATGATAGTGTGATGGAAATAAGGAAAATGAGTTTGCGGAAATGTTATGAGTACATACTAAGCGATTGCTATCGTTTCGTTGGGGGGGGTAAAAGTCCGTCTGTATTTCAAGTTGCCAATTGTTACAGGAATGATATAGGTTTTAGGTTTACCTTTTGGTTTCGTTTGTGCAAGTGTCGTCTTAAAGTCGTCAGTTTGCCTTCAAGGGTTCTTTGCAGGCATTTGAGGCGTAAGTACCGTATAGAGATATTGTGGCCAACGGAGATTGGTTATGGTTTTAGGCTTTGTCACGGTGGTCCTTGCGTGATAAATGCCAGTGCTGTAATAGGAGACAACGTTGATGTTTACCAATATGTTACTATCGGAAGCAGTTTCTTTCATGCTGCGCATATTGGTAGCAATGTTTATATAGGGCCGAGTGTTTGCATAGTAGAGGATGTCACAATCGGAGATGGCGCAACAATTGGTGCCGGGGCGGTGGTAGTGAGGGATGTTCCTGCAGGAGCAACGATGGCTGGTGTGCCTGCAAAAGTGGTATCATATAAAAAGACAGGTCGGCTTGTCTGTCGTAAATATGGTTTCACGCAATGAGCACGACTTGCTCGCCGTGTTTCTTCTGAAAATAAAAGTAATGACAGTCATGTAAATATCTTTACAATGTCCTCTCCGAGAATCGTGAATTTGCAACAAAGCGTGGCTTTGGTCGCAAATGCTTGATTCTTGGGTAGGGGTGTAACTTGCTTGTAATCAGTGATTTCTTGAAAAAGGGTGTTTTTTCTTTGTTTCGTCACTCTTCCTTTGCGGCGTAATGGCTCTGCCTTTACGCCGTAAAGGGTGTAGCTTCGCACCTTAATCGTCATGCCATTGCGCCTTTGGGAGCTTGTCATTGCGCCATAAAGGTTGCGAGAGCGGTGGCGCATGGCATTGGCGATAGGGCGAATAGCGTTATGTGTTAAACGTTTTAACTTCTCCTTGCCCTATTTGGGGGTACCGTGTTTTCTGTCATTTTTCTTTAAAATATGAGTTGCCCGTCTTGCGAGATTGTCAGCATGATTTATGTGTGCGCAAAGGGCAAAAACTTTGACATGTGCCAATAAGTTTTGTTAATCGTAAAAAGTTTAAAAGAAAAACTTGCGCTAATTGAGAAAAAAGTGGTAACTTTGCACACCAAAGTGTAGATATGTCTAAGTTAGAGCAGTTTAAAATAGACTTGCAGGGCTTGAAGGAAGGTGTCAATGACATTCACCTTGACCTTGACGACGGTTTTTTCGAAGCTGTCGAAGCTCCTGCCGTGAGGCGCGGCAGGCTGGCATGCGACTTGCGGATATGCCGCAACGAGGGTGTCTTCGACTTGGACTTTCACACAGATGGCTCTGTCACGGTGCAGTGCGACCGCTGTCTTGACGATATGGCCCAGCCTGTCGTCTGCGATTATCACCTCGTGGCAAAGTTTGGAGATGACTACTCAGAGGACGATGACCTTGTCACGGTGCCCGAGAACGAAGGAATGCTCGACGTGTCGTGGTTCATCTATCAGTTTATAGAACTCGCCATACCTCTCAGGCACGTGCATGCACCTGGAAAATGCAACCCTGCCATGATGAGTATCCTTGAGGAACACTCTGCCGCCCGAAGCGGTGAAGGCGACGGCGATGGGCCTGTAGACTCCCGATGGGCAGCATTGTCAAGATTAAAAAATACAAATTAAAAAAATTACTATTAAAAATGGCACATCCAAAAAGAAGACAGTCAAAGACTCGTACACTCAAACGCAGAACCCATGACAAGGCAGTAGTGCCCACACTTGCTGTTTGCCCGACTTGCGGCGCATATTATATCTACCACACTGTTTGCCCGACTTGCGGCTACTATCGTGGCAAAGTCGCTATCGTCAAAGAGGCTGCTGAGTAATGGCTAAAATCAACGCAGTGATTACTGGCGTTGGTGGCTACGTGCCCGACTATATTCTCACCAATGATGAGTTGTCCCGCATGGTAGACACCAGCGGCGAGTGGATACGCACGCGCGTGGGCATCCGCGAGCGCCGCATCCTCACTGAGGAAGGTCTTGGGTCCAGCTACATGGCGCGCAAGGCTTGCAAGCAGTTGCTGCAAAAGACCGGTGTCGACCCTGACAGCATAGAGGCTCTCATCGTGTCGTCGACAACGCCCGACTATCCATTCCCGTCTACGGCAAGCATTGTCGTGGGAAAGCTGGGGCTGAAAAACGCATTCGCGTTCGACATGTCGTGTGCGTGCTGCGGCTTCATCTATGCTCTCGACATGGCTTCGTCCATGATACAGAGCGGGCGCTACAAGCGTGTCATAGTATGCTCGGCAGAGAAGATGTCGTCTGTAGTCGATTGGACTGACCGCCAGACATGCGTGCTTTTCGGCGACGGCGCAGGGGCGGTGATGCTTGAGGCTACGGAGGAAGAGGGTATCGGTTTCCAAGACTCGATGCTCCTGACTGACGGCAAGGGGCTGCCTTTCCTTCATATGAAGGCTGGCGGCAGCGTTTGCCCGGCTTCTCAGTTCACGGTCGACAACCGTTTGCACTATGTTTATCAGGAGGGCCGCAATGTTTTCCGCTATGCAGTTACCTACATGAGCGACGACGTGGCTACGGTGATGCAGCGCAACGGTTTGGACAACTCAAACCTCAACTGGATTGTTCCCCACGAGGCCAATCTCCGCATAATAGAGGCGGTGGCCAAGCGTGCCGACTTGCCTATCGACAAGGTGGTCATCAATATCGACCACTATGGCAACACCAGTTCCGCCACTATTCCGCTCGCTTTGTGGGACAATGAGGCGAACTTCAAGAAGGGTGACAACATGATATTCACAGCTTTCGGCGCAGGGTTCGTGCACGGAGCCATCTACTACAAGTGGGGCTACGACGGCGACAAGGTAGAAGGAGCTAAATAGATAATTAGAAGTCCGGAATACAGAAGTTCGGAAGTCCAGGAGTTCAGTCATTGCTTTTGCTTATTGATTAGTCATTTGACGGGACTTCTGGACTTCTGTATTCCGGGCTTCAAAAAACAAGCTATGCACAAGGCAGGTTTTGTAAACATAGTGGGCAACCCCAATGTGGGCAAGTCTACGCTGATGAACCAACTCGTCGGCGAAAAGATAAGCATTGCCACTTTCAAGGCGCAGACCACGCGCCACCGCATCATGGGCATTGTCAACGCAGACGATTGCCAGATAGTTTTTTCCGACACTCCGGGCGTGTTGAAGCCCAACTACAAGATGCAGGAGTACATGCTTCAATTCTCGGAGTCGGCTCTTGCCGATGCCGACATATTGCTATATGTCACCGACGTGGTGGAGAAGCCGGAGAAGAACATTGACTTCTTGGAGAAGGTTGGCAAAATGACAATCCCGGTCATCGTGCTGATAAACAAAATAGATGAGTTGAGCCTCGCGCCTGCATCGTCTAAAGGTGCGGCGAAAGATAGTAAAGGCGGGGCAAAGGCTAAGCCGGACATCAACGCCAGGTTGGGCGAACTGGTAGAGAAGTGGCATGCGTTGCTGCCCAATGCTGAGATACTGCCCATCTCGGCAAAGAACAAGTTCGGCACCGACATGTTGCTGAAGCGCATAAAGGATTTGTTGCCGGAAAGCCCGGCATATTTCGACAAGGATCAGCTCACCGACAAACCGGCTAAGTTCTTCGTCTCGGAAATTATACGTGAAAAGATATTGCGCTATTACGACAAGGAGATTCCTTACAGCGTGGAGGTCGTGGTAGAGCGTTTCAAGGAAGACGAGCACCGCATACATATAAATGCGGTAATCTACGTGGAGCGCGATTCGCAAAAAGGCATCATCATCGGGCATCAGGGCATGGCTTTGAAAAAGGTATCTACCGAGGCGCGCAAGAGCCTTGAGCAGTTCTTTGGAAAGGCTATTTTCCTCGAGGTGTTCGTAAAGGTGGATAAAGACTGGCGCAACTCAGACAAGGAACTTGATAATTTCGGGTATAACCCGCAATAAGTTGGGATTTGGTAGTTGTTGCACAATCTACTGCTCTTTACGAAGGCAGGAAACTCCTAACTCCTAACCAATAACTCTTGACTAAACAACCCCTGACCGTATGGCAGGGCGCACTCTCCAGAGTCGCGGAGCTTGAAAATAAGCACAGGGATGCTTTTCATGCTGCACAGGTTTGGCAGTGTGCCATTTGTGGCAAAAGCAATTCTTTACTCTCGGAGGGCCGAAGAATGTTAAACTTCAGTAATCAAACAAAGAAATGGCAAACTTAGTAGCTATTGTAGGCCGTCCCAACGTGGGCAAGTCTACGCTTTTCAACCGTCTTACGCAAACCCGCCACGCCATCGTGAGCGATGTCGCCGGAACCACGCGCGACCGCCAGTATGGCAAATGCACTTGGAACGGGAGAGAGTTTTCAGTGGTCGACACTGGCGGTTGGGTCGTTAATTCAGATGATATTTTTGAGGACGCAATACGCAGTCAGGTTAAGATTGCCTCTGACGAGGCTGACCTGATACTGTTTCTCGTAGATGTGGAAACGGGAATCACCGATTGGGACCTTGACGTGGCCAAAATCCTTCGCCGCACTAAGATTCCTGTAATCCTCGTCGCCAACAAGGTAGACAACAGCGGCTTGGCGTATACGGCTGCCGAGTTCTACAGCCTTGGGCTTGGCGAACCGCAGAGCATCAGCGCGGCAACAGGCGGAGGGACCGGCGACTTGCTTGACCTCATAGTCAAGACTCTGCCGTTGGAAAACGGGGAGGAGCTTGACGATGACCTGCCTCGTTTTGCCGTTGTAGGAAGGCCGAACGCCGGAAAGTCAAGTCTCGTGAACGCCTTCCTTGGCGAAGACCGCAATATCGTCACTGAGATTGCCGGAACCACGCGCGACAGCATCTACACTCGTTTCAACAAGTTCGGCTTCGATTTCTATCTTGTCGATACGGCAGGCATTCGCCGCAAGAACAAGGTGAAGGAGGACTTGGAGTTCTACAGCGTCATGCGCTCTATTCGTGCCATTGAAAACAGCGATGTGTGCATACTCATGATCGATGCCACACGAGGCATAGAGGCTCAGGACATGAACATCTTCCAGCTCATTCAGAAAAACAACAAGAGCCTCGTGTTAGTGGTCAATAAGTGGGACTTGGTAGAGGACAAGAGCCAGAAAGCCATTGATTTCTTCAAGAACGCCATCCACAACCGCATGGCTCCGTTTGTTGATTTTCCAATCATCTTCGCCTCCGCGCTCACCAAGCAGCGCATCTTCAAGGTGTTGCAAACGGCCGTTGATGTCTACAAGAACCGCAAGACGCATGTCGGTACCAACAAGCTCAACGAGATTATGCTTCCGATAATAGAGCAGACGCCGCCGCCATCAATAAAGGGCAAATTCATAAAGATAAAATACTGCTCACAGCTGCCTAACACGCAGATACCGTCTTTCGTGTTCTATGCCAACCTCCCGCAGTATATCAAGGAGCCGTATCGCCGTTTCCTTGAGAACAAGATTCGTGAGAACTGGTCCATGCACGGCTGTCCTATCAACGTGTTCATAAGGCAGAAGTAGTTGCGGCTTCCTGTTCCCTTTTTCTTTAAGGGAGTGGGGGCTGCGCCTTGCCGTTTTTGGCAGATAAAGGTAAAACAATGAAAAGGCTTTTTCCTCTTTTCCTTCCCTTTCTGTTCCTTGCCGCCTGTGGCGGTAAGGACAGCGGTATCACGGCAGCACAGGTTGCCGCCCATGCCGCCAAGGTTTACTACGACCAGCTCTTGCATGGCGACTATGGCAGCTTTGTCGACGGCCGTTACCAGCCCGGCAAGCTCCCTCAAGGCTATCGTGCACAGCTCATAGCCAACGCCAAGATGTTCGTTGGCCAACAGGAAAAGGAGCACAAGGGAATTAAAAGCGTGGCGGTTGCTGATGCCAAGGCTGACACCGCCCGCCATGTAGCCAATGCCTTCCTTACGTTTACTTATGGCGACGGCACAAAGGAAGAAGTGGTTGTGCCTATGGTGGAGAGCAAGGGTGTATGGTATATGAGGTGAGTATGGCAAGGCAAAGGTTTCGCTTCTTGCCTTTTTTATAGCCTTTTGCTCTTGTTTTTATCTTTTTACCCCGAACTTTTTGTATATGAATCTATATGGGCTTGCATTTGGCTTGCAAGCTTGCAAAATAAAACTTAAATTTGCAGCAAGGTAATATAAAGATGAAACCTTGAAATTTGATGCACTGGAGAATGGAGTTAAGATGAAAGACCGTTTTGCCCGACGCATCGCCTATGCTCTATCAGCAGCTTGCGGCAACCAATAGTGCATGTATTATAATCCTCGGGAGGCAAAATGCTATAAGAATAGCGGACGAATCGGGAAACTTAGGGAACATAAGGTTTGCCATACCCCTGCTTAACAACAATATCATAAAAAATACTCTGTAAATAATTTGAAGTTTGAAAGAATAATCGTATTTTTGCAAAAACAATTGTAGTTATGATAATCCAGATTGCAAATCCCATCTACGACTCTGTATTTAAATATCTTATGGAGGATGAGCGTATAGCAAAGACCATATTGTCCGCTCTACTGAAGAAAGATGTTGTCGGTATACAGGTTCGCCCCCACGAGTATTCTAACCAGACTCGTGACAGCATATCCATGTTCCGTATAGACTTCTCGGCTAAGGTGCGGGATGCAGATGGCTCTGAGCATCTTATCTTAATTGAGCTGCAAAAGACATGGCTGGGGACTGAGACTTTGCGTTTCCGCCAATATCTCGGTGCACAGTATAGTGACAAACGCAATATCCGTAAAGATAGTCAGAAGGGATATGCAATACCGATGGTGACTATTTACCTTCTTGGACATCGGGTCGGCAACATAGAGGAGCCTGTCGTTTATGTCAACCATAAATCATACGACTATAACGGCAATGTGCTAACAAAAGGCATGCCCGACCCGTTTATCGAAAGTCTTGTACACAATAGCATAATCGTACAAATACCACTTCTTCATGGTCAGATAAACAATCACTTGGAGAAGGTGCTCAGTGTCTTTGACCAAACAAAAGCTGATGTAGACAATAAGCATTTCTTGACACTTAATGGCGATGCTTATACGGGCGATGCCAATATGGAATATATTGTCAACCGTCTCTCTATGGCGGCTGTAGATTCAGAGATGCGACAGAATATGAATGTTGAGGACGAATACTATTCTGCAATTGAAGACCGAGATACTGCCATCATGAACAGAGATAAAAAAATCAAGGAGCAAAACAAAACAATCTCCGAGCAGAGCAGCAAGATTTCCGAGCAGAGCAGCAAAATCTCCGAGCAGAGCAGCAAAATCTCCGAGCAGAGTAGCAAGATTTCCGAGCAGAGTGCTCAGATTAAATCTTTAGCTTCAGCTTTAAAGGAGAAAGGATTGTCAGAAGAACAAATCTCCAGACTCTTAGACACCAATCCGATGGAAGCCGATTAATTAATGTATGTTGAATACTTATATACGTTTAAGGTATCTTTGCATTTCGAGCGGCATCCCCTCATAATATATACATGCTTCTCTCCATCCTCAAATATCTCCAAGATACCAAGCTGCCGCTGATAGACAAGGTGTAAAAGTCGGGCCGTCGGCTCGCCTCATTTCTCCCCGTTATACGCAGTCTTCACCTTCTTCAGCAGGTCGGAGGCGAAGATGAAGTCGTTGAGTCGCTTGTTCGTGGCACCCATCACGTCGTCCTTGGTGCCTTCCCACTCCTTGCGTCCTTTGTATATGAAGATAATGTTTTCGCCGATGCCCATCACCGAGTTCATGTCGTGGGTGTTGATGATGGTGGTGATGTTGTATTCCTTCGTAATCTCTGACAGCAGCCCGTCTATGACGAGCGAAGTCTTAGGGTCGAGACCCGAGTTGGGCTCGTCGCAAAAGAGGTATTTCGGGTTGAGCACTATTGCCCTCGCTATAGCCACACGCTTCTGCATGCCTCCCGAAATCTCGTTGGGGTATTTGTTTTCCGCCCCGTTCAGGTTCACGCGCTCTATGCACTCCATAGCCCTGCGGTCGCGCTCGCGGCTGTTCATGTTTGAGAACATGTCGAGCGGAAAGCGCACGTTCTCCAGCACAGACATAGAGTCGAACAGCGCCGCCCCTTGGAAAATCATGCCCATCTCGCGGCGCATCGCCACCTTTTCCTTCTTGTTCATGGTCACGAAGTTGCGGCCGTCGTAGAGAATCTCGCCCGATGTAGGCGTGAGCAACCCCACGAGGTTGTTCATCAGCACCGTCTTGCCCGAGCCGCTCTGCCCTATGATGAGGTTTGTCTTGCCCGTCTCGAAGACGGTGTCTATATCGTAGAGGACGGTCTTGTCCTCAAAGCTTTTCGTTAAATCCCTTACTTCAATCATTTTTGAAGAAAATATTATTGTTTATCTCACATACAGCCCCCTTCCTTTTGCCACCCTCCCTTTTTGGGGGGCTGGCGGAGAGGCCTATGATAGCAACTCTGTAAGGAACACGTCGGAGAACAATATCAGCACGCTGGAGCACACCACGGCGTTCGTGGAAGCCGTGCCCACCTCCACCGAGCCGCCCTCCACGGTGTAGCCGAAATAGCTCGAGACGCTGGCAATGATGAAGGCGAAGAACAGGCTCTTGATGATGCTCATCCACACGAACCACGAGTTGAAAGCGTGGTGCATGCCCGCCGTGAGGTCTTCGGGCGACATCATCTGTCCTAAGAAGGCGGTGGCGTAGGCACCTACGATGCCCAGCGCCGACGAGAATATAACCAGGAACGGCATGATGGTCACCAGTCCCATTATCTTTGGCAGGATGAGGTAGCTCGCCGAGTTCACCCCCATGATGTCGAGCGCGTCGATCTGCTGCGTCACCCTCATCGTGCCCAGCTCCGATGCGATGTTCGAACCCACCTTGCCCGCCAGTATCAGGCACATTATCGACGACGAGAACTCCAGCAGCATTATCTCCCTCGTCACGTAGCCCGTCACCCACCGGGGCATCCACGGACTCTGGATGTTCACCTTCATCTGAATGCAAATCACGGCACCGATGAAGAAGCTTATCAGCAGCACGATGCCAATAGAGTCAACGCCGAGCTGAGACATCTCCTTCACATACCGCTTGCCGAACATGCGCATGCGCTCCGGCACCGAGAACGTGCGGCCCATCAGCAAGAGGTAGCGGCCGAACGTCGTGAGGTATCTGTTGAGTAGCTTTATTACGAACATGCTGCAAAAGTAGCCAAAAATCAATTAAAAACTGCAATAAAAGGCACTGTTTTTCGCTTTGGCAACGTTATTAATCGTTTTTTTAGTAATTTTGTACCAAAATCAATATCGTATGACAGAACAAGCCAACATACTATCACCCTCAGCGCAGCCCGAAGCCCCCGTGCCGCAGGCAGAAGCAGCAGCCCCGCGGTCGGCTCCGGAACCGCAGGATGAGGCAGCCCCACAGCCCGACATTGACCACCTTGCCCCCGAGGCAGTGGACGCGCTCCTGCAAGCCCGGCTGAAGCACCGGGAGCTGCAAGCCCGTGACCTCGTGAAGCGTTACGGCAAGCGCACCGTAGCCGACCACGTGACGTTCAACGTCAGGCAGGGCGAGATAGTAGGCTTGCTCGGGCCCAACGGCGCAGGCAAGACCACCTCCTTCTACATGACCACGGGCCTTGTCATACCAAACGAGGGACACGTCTACATCGACGACAAGGAAATCACCACTTATCCCGTCTACAAGCGCGCCCGTGCAGGCATAGGCTACCTGCCGCAGGAGGCGAGCGTCTTCCGCAAGCTCTCCGTGGAAGACAACATCATGGCGGTGCTCGAGATGACCGACCTCACGCACCAGCAGCAGCTCCAGAAGCTCGAGAGCCTCATTGCCGAGTTCCGCCTGCAGAAGGTGCGCAAGAACCTGGGCGACCGCCTGTCCGGCGGAGAGCGGCGCCGCACCGAGATAGCCCGCTGCCTCGCCATAGACCCCAAGTTCATCATGCTCGACGAGCCCTTCGCCGGCGTAGACCCCATAGCCGTAGAAGACATACAGCACATCGTATGGCGCTTGAAGTACCGCAACATCGGCATCCTCATCACCGACCACAACGTGCAGGAGACCCTCTCCATCACCGACCGCGCCTACCTCCTCTTCGAGGGTCGCATCCTTTTCCAAGGGCTTCCCGAGGAGCTTGCGGCAAACAAGATAGTCCGCAAAAACTATCTGTCAGACAACTTTGTCTATCGCAAGTTCCAAAGCAATGCCGACGACCAAGCCTTCGCCGCCGAAGCGCGGAAGCAGCTGCTTAAGGAAATAGAATGAAAACCGCAAGGGCGGGGAAGCTAAACCACCGTAACACAGTCTGTGTCACGTCCTGACGCTGTGTGTGTCGCGCCATGACATTGTTTGTGTCGCGGCGTGACGCGATGAGTTCCACGCCGTGGTAACATGATTGTAAAATCTTGGTAATCCTATTCCAAAAGTCCTTTTGCCATGCGCCCGCGTTGCCGCAAACGCCCGTAAAGCCATGCTGAAAGCCCCTTGAATATAGTGCAAAGGCTTTTTATTCTGCTATTTGAGCCGCTAAAATGGCAAGCAATATCAGCGACAGCTTGCCCAGCCTTTGCCTTAAGAAAGCCATGCCGCGTTTGCGGTGAGTCTTCACCGTCTCTATGCTCATGCCGAGCGCATCGGCAATCTCGCTGTTGCGCATTCCCTCTATTACCTTCAACAGCACTTCGCGGCTGCGAGGCGGCAGTTCGTCGATTGTTGCGAACAACTGTCGGTAAACCTCCTCTGTGAAGACTGCCTCGTCTTCAGGCAGCGTACCATAGCCGAGTTCCTTTTGCTTCTCGGCATACAAGCTTTCCACCTTCTTATGTTTTAAATGGTTGAGGCTTCGGTTGCGCACCGTAGAATAGAGCCATGCCGAAACGGCATGCTCTGATGTGAACATGACCGGATGAGTGGCAAGTATGGTTATGTTTTCTTGCACGATGTCCTCGGCGTCGTCCCTGTCGCCAACAATCTGTATGGCAAAATTCACCAATGCCCTATAATATAATGTGTAGAGCTGGTGGAAGGCCCTATCCTTGCCTTCGTTGAGAGCGACCACGTCAAGCGACATTGTATTCATATCGTTTGCAAAAATAATTATTTTTTCTAATATTTTGTACCCACATTCTTACAATTGTTTGTTTTTTAAATGTAAAAAGATAAATAAAAGTATTTATGGATTTCTCTGAACGGCAAGGTGCACGTCTTGTCCATGACCACATTCTCGGTTTGACAAGCCGGGAGGAAGAAAAGATGTTGCAGTCTTGGCTGTCTGATGACAAGGCTCATAGGCGGTTGTTCGACAGTATTATGGCGCGTGGTGACCTTGCGCTGCGTTATCGGCAGTACGCATCTATCGACAGTGAGCGCGCTTGGGAATCGTTCAGTCGCCGAAGCCGTGAGGCTCGTCGTAAGATTTTGCTGAGGCGCATTGTAGCTGTAGCCGCAGTAGTCGTGTTGTTTGTTGTTGGAGCCGCTGTCGTATGGCAGTCGCGGCTGTCGTCCGGCTCGGGCAGAACCGTTGTGGCTGAGAAAGTCAGGCTTGCCCCTGCCGTTAGCAAGGCGCGGCAGTCGTCAATCAAGGCAGGGCGGCTGCAAGGCGTTGTGGAGGTTGGCGACAAGACCTACACGGTTTCTTCTCTTGAAGACTATGCTCGTATACTTGCTGAAGTGCCTGTGGATGCTGAATCCACTATAACAACGAAGGACGGCAAGGAATACTGGTTTGCCTTGAGTGACGGCACGCAGGTGCATCTCGACAACCATTCGTCGTTGAAGTATCCCGTGCAGTTTGCCGAGGGACACCGTGAGGTAGTGGTTCGAGGCACGGCATGGTTTAAGGTAGCGCCGGGCAAGTCTCCTTTCTATGTCTGTACGTCTGACGGCATCGTCACCGACCGCGGCACGGAGTTCATGGTTTCCGCAAACGAGGATGATGGTCATACCGACGTGGTGCTCTTTGAGGGCAAGGTTGGCGTGAGCCGTAACGGTGGTGACGAGATTCCGCTCATGCCTGGGCAAAAGGCAAAGCTGTCGTCACGGGGTGTGAGCGTTGAGAAAGCCGATCTTGCTGTTTACCGTGCCTGGAATGAGGGCGAGTTTCTTTTCCATGATGTAGCCCTTGGCGAGGTGATGACCCTTGTGGGTCATTGGTACGATGTAGACGTGGAGTTTGCCAGCCGGGCATACAGCAACATGACTTTCACAGGCTCCATCGACCGCTACGGCACGCTTGACGGTTTTTTGGAGGCGGTGCATAATGTCACAGGCCTGCCCGTTCATAAGGAAAATGACAAAGTCATAATAGGACAACAACCGAATAAATAACCTTTAAAACAGTATGAGAATGAACGAAAAAGTCAGAAACATCTTGGTTCTCGCGCTCTTTGCTGTCATCTCTTTTGCCATGTTGCCACAGGCATCGTTGGCTCAAAGCCCGACAGCGAAGCGAGTTACCCTCAGTTATGACAAAGTGCAGGTGAGCAAAGTGTTTGGTGAAATACGCCGGCAGACAGGGCTCAACTACATCATGAAGTCAGGTGCCGGCGCCGAAAGCGATGTCAGCGTCAATGCCAATGAAGCCAGCGTGCAGAGCGTGGTGTCAGACATTTGCCGGCAGATAGGCTGCACCTATGAGATTAGCGGTGGCTATATCACCATCACCCCCAGGGCGCAGGCGTCTGCTGCCGCTAATGGCGGACGTACGCTGCATGGCACGGTTGTCAATGCCGAAGGGGAGCCTTTGATTGGTGTTACCGTGGTTCCTGACAATTCGGTCAAGAATGCGGTTGTTACTGACGTGAACGGCCATTTTGCCATTCCTGCACGCAATGTAAAGTTCCCCTGCCGCCTGTCTGTAAAGTATGTAGGCTTTGATGAGCAGACAGTCAATGTGGCAGAAGGAAGGCTCAATCTTGGGCAGATAACCATGAAGGAGAGTGCTTATTCTCTTAACGACGTCGTTGTCATTGGCTACGGGGAGCAGTCGCGCAAGCTGCTTACCGGCTCAGTGTCTGAGGTTAAAGGCGACATCGTGACCAAGGCCACGCAGGATTCTCCTATCCTTGCCTTGCAAGGTCATGCCTCCGGTGTTTACATTGAGCAGGCGTCGGGCATGCCGGGCGGTGGCTCGTCTACAATCCTCATTCGTGGCGCCAAGTCGCTGATGCAGGGAACAAAGCCGTTGTATATTATCGACGGTGTGCCGTTTAACTCCAATAACGACAACCCTGTGGGATATACTGCCACGGGAGCTTTGGGCTTGCCCGACGCGCTTGGCTTCCTGAACCCTGACGACATTGAAAGCATTGACGTGCTGAAAGATGCCGATGCTACGGCAATCTATGGTACGCGTGGCTCAAACGGCGTAATACTTATAACCACGAAGAAAGGCCAGTCGGGCAAGGTGAAGGTCAATGTCTCTTATGCCGGCACGGCTCAGTGGATAGGCAAACGACTTGACTTTGCTGACACTAAGACATACCTTGACATTCGGCGCAAGGCGTTTGAGGCTGACAAGTCACGTGGGCTGCTCGCGGATGAAGACTATACAGCCGAGAACTTCCCCGACCTTTTGCTCTGGGACCGGAACAAGAACTATGACTGGCAGGACATCTTGCTTGGCAACACGGCATGGGGCAATGACATAAAGGCATCTGTGTCCGGAGGCAATCGCAATACCTCTTTCTTCGTTAGTGGCGGCTACTATGACACCGGCACGCCTACTGTTGGCGATGACAAATACAAACGTTGGAATTTGAGGAGCAACATTGCTTACCACACCGATGACAACCGCTTTAACCTGGAAGCCGGCCTTGCCCTCTCGCAGATTACGCAGGACGCTGACGCCGTCGGCAGTGGCTTCGAATACCTCAATGCTGCTCCTAATACGCCGCCTTATAACGATGACGGCTGCGTGTATTGGATTCCGAACAACAGGGAATACAAGGCTCCGCTTGCCCTCCTTAATTACAAAGGTCACAACAAGGCTACAAGCGTTACTGCCAATGTAAACGCAAGCTATCGTATATGGGACAACCTTGTGGCAAAGGTTACTTTTGGCTACGAGCACAGCAGCAGTGACCAGCAAAATCTCTATAATAGCGATTTCTACAATCCGTATCAGCCCGACAGCTACAACGAGGGGCGTTACAGGACTGAGTCTACTCAGTCGCTGAATGTCGAGCCGCAGCTTACTTACAGCCATGACCTTTTCGGTGGCACGGCAACCGTTCTCGTGGGCGGAACTTATCAAAGCAATGAGGAGAAGTTGCTCGTCATCGACGGAACTAATTATCCTGGTGACATGTTCCTTGCCGATGCCAATTCGGCAGCGTCTATTTCTTACCATCACAACCCTACTTATCAAAGCAAGATGGCTTCGTTCTTTAGCCGCTTGAGCTACAACTATGCAAACCGCTACCTTCTGAATGCCGTTTATCGTCGTGACGGCAGCAGCAAGTTTGGTTCAGACCATCGTTGGGGCGATTTCTGGTCGGTTGGCGGTGGATGGATTTTCTCTAATGAGAAGTTCATGAAAGAAAACTTCCGTTGGCTGAGCTATGGCAAGCTGAGGCTGAGCTATGGCAAGACGGGTTCTACAAGCGGCATTTCCGACTATCAGTATATGTCAATGTATAAAACTTCCGCATATACATACGAAGGAAAGGTAGGCATAAAGCCCGACAACCTTGAGAATGCTAACCTGCATTGGGAGTCGACGAAGAAGTTTGATGTAGGGCTTAGCCTTGGTTTCTTTGATGACAGGCTCTTGCTGGAAGGCAGTTATTACAATGAGCGGAGCAATAACCTCCTTACAAATCTGACATTGCCTTACCAGACAGGCTTCTCGTCGATTACGTCTAACCAGCCTGCCGAGATAGAGAACTCCGGCTTTGAGGTTGAGTTTAATACAGTCAACATCAGCAATAAGGACTGGAAATGGACTACGAACCTGAACTTCACCTTCCCGAAGAACAAGCTCCTCAGATATCCCGGGTTGGAATCGTCGGCTTATTCCAACACATACGAGATAGGCAAAAGCATAAATATCTTCCGCGGCTATAGATACACAGGCGTGGACCCGGAGACGGGCGTGCCCACAGTGGAGGACGTGGATGGCGACGGAAAGATTACTTCAGCCAACGACTATCAGACGCTCGGCTCTGTTGACGCTTCTTTCTATGGAGGCTTGTCAAACACGGTGAAGTTCAAGAATTTCACTCTCGACGTGAATTTCTACTTCAGACGCTGCAAATATAAGCCCGGCTATTATTACAGTTTCTTCTATCCTATTGGCACACAGTATAATATCACCAAGGATATGGCGGAAAACTATTGGACTACGCCCGGGCAGACAGCTAAGTACCCGGGGCTGACAACGCTGCTCAGCTCAGGCGACATAGGCAGGGTGTATTCACAGTATCTTGGCTATTCGGACTTTGCCTACAGCAGCGGTTCCTACCTGCGCCTGAAGAACGTTCGCCTTGCCTTCGACCTGCCGCGCAGCTGGCTGAAACCAGCAGGCATAAGCGCATTGCAGGTCTATGCCCAGGGCAACAACCTGTTCACCATCACCAGCTACGACTCTTACGACCCTGAGGCTGGCTATGGAGCAGTGCCTGTGACCAATTCTTTCACTTTCGGCGTAAACATAACCTTCTAAAAAATGCACATAACAATGAAAAAACATATATTATCTATCGTTGCGGCATTTGCCTTGTTGCTGAGCGGCTGCAGCAGCATGCTTGACATTGACAACCCCACCGACAGGCTTTCAGCTGACGCGGCATACGGCAGCATCGACGGCATAAAGGCTGCCGAGACAGGGCTTTACACTGAAAACTTTCAGAGCAACTCGCTCTATTGGCAGCTCGTGGACCTTTACTTCCCCATGTTCAGCGACGAGACCATGTCAAACATCCTTGCCTCGTGGATTCCTTATTATTCTAACGACTATAGCCCGACAACGGGCATGATGCAGACGTTCTGGCTGAATGCCTACAAGAGCATATACCTCAGCAACGACTTTTTGGCGCGCGCCGGCGGCACTACGCTCGTGCCTGCTGCCACGCTCAGTGCCTACGAGGGCGAGGCAAAGTATTTCCGTGCCTATTGTTACCTGCTGCTGACGAATATGTATGCCGACGTGCCTTTGGTACTCACCAACGACTACCGCATGGCTGCCACTCTGCCGCGCGCCCCGCAGGCAGATGTCTACGCGCAGATAGAGGCAGACCTGAAGGCTGCGCAGGAGGGACTGCATGGCTTCGGCAACCCGAAGACCCGCATCACCGAGTATGCAGCCACGGCGCTGCTTGCCCGCACCTATCTCTATGAGGAAAAATGGCAGGAGGCTGCCCGTGAGGCTTCGAAGCTCATTCCCGTAGCCGACGGCGGCAAAGGAGAAGGCGGTTTCAAACTGGAGACTATAGACAAGGTGTTCAAGAGCAGCAGCGAGGAAGCCATCAGCCAGCTCAACTCCGAGGGACTCATGGGTTCAGGACGGTATGTGGGATATACAAGCATCTCCAGCATGTGGGTGCCCAACGGCCCCGTGGCTCTGTGCCGGCTGACCGACACGCTTGTAGACGACTTGAAGGCAGACCCGCAGGACCGCCGCCTGCTGTGGATAGACTCGGTGGGCTCGGGCTCGCAGAAGTCTTACTATCCTTATAAGTACAAGAACAAGACGACACCCGCCAATGCCGCCGACTACGAGTACTTCGTTTACCTGCGCCTGGCTGAGCAATACCTGATACGCGCCGAGGCTAATGCCCGTCTCGGCAACACTGCCGCCGCCGTGGGCGACCTTAATGTCATACGCCGCCGCGCAGGCGTTGCTGAGCTTAGTGCGAGCATGGGGCAGGACGAGCTTCTGCGTGCCATAGAGCGCGAGCGCAGGAAGGAGCTGTTCTGCGAGCAGGGCCACCGCTGGTTCGACCTCGTGCGCACGGGGCGTGCCGATGCTGTCTACAGTGCGCTGAGCTACAAAACCGGTTGGAAAAGCCACAAGCGGCTGATGCCTGTTCCCGAGAAGGAAATTCTCAACAACCCGAACCTTACGCAGAACCCCGGCTACAATGACATGATCCCGTAGGTGCCGACGTGCAGGTCAGCCAGCCGACGGCTGTTCAGCGAATGCTTATGCTTTCAACGAATCTTTCGAATTAATCGAAAGCTCATTCGTCTAATCCGAAAGATTCGTTGAAAGCCAATGCGCTTGAAGGCTGTAGCCTTTGCTGGCTGAGAGGCGCGGCGGGCGTCTTTTAGGTTAAAAAAACAAATTTATGGGCTGTAAGTTAGGTATATTCGTGATTTATAGTTAATTTTGCATTTCGTAATTTTCGAACACGAATAAAACAAGAACAATAAATAAACGAATATTCAAGCAAGATGAAAGTTTCATTTGAGAATCCTGACAAGATCAACGGCCTGCTGACCGTTACCATCGAGGAGGACGACTACAAGAATGACGTAGAGAAAGAACTCAAGGAGTACCGCAAGAAGACAAACGTGCCAGGCTTCCGCCCGGGCATGGTGCCGATGGGGCTTGTGCGCCGCCAGTACGGCAACGCCGTGAAGATGGACGTTGTGAACAAGAAGCTCGGCGAGGAGGTGAACAAATATCTGACCGACAACAATATCAACATGCTCGGCATGCCGCTGAGCTCCGAGAAGCAGCAACCTGTAGACCTGGAGCAGCCGGCACCCTATACGTTCATGTTCGACATTGCCGTGGCTCCGGAGTTCGACATCGCGCTCTCCGACAAGGACAGCGTGGACTACTACAACATCACGGTAGACGACAAGCTCGTAGACCAGCAGGTGGACAACTTCGCCTCTCGCTTCGGCAGAATGGCTGACGCTGAGGAGTATCAGAACGGCGACACCGTGAAGGGCGACCTGCGCGAGCTCGACGAGCAGGGCAACACCAAGGAAGGCGGACTCACCGTTGAGGGAGCAACCATCCTGCCCGAATACTTGAAGGACGAGGAGCAGAAGAAGCTCTTCGAGGGTGCCAAGCCGGGCGATATCATCACCATCAATCCTTACAAGGCTTACGACGGCAGCGCACAGGTGGCTTCGCTGCTGAAGGTGGACCGCGAGAAGAAGGACGACTACAAGGGCGACTTCAGCTATCAGATCACGGGCATACAGCACTTCGTGAAGCACGCCGTAGACCAGGAGCTTTTCGACGAGGTGTATGGCAAGGATGCCGTAAAGGACGAGGCTGACTTCCGCCAGAAGATACAGGAGGGCGTGAAGCAGCAGCTCACCACCGACCAGGACTATAAGTTCTTGCAGGACTTGCGCAAGTATGCCGAGGACAAGGTGGGACAGCTCACTTATCCCGACTCGCTCCTGAAGCGCGTCATGAAGGAGAACAACAAGGACAAGGACGATGAGTTCATCAATAAGAACTACGAGCCGAGCATCAAGGAGCTCACGTGGAGCCTCGTGCGCAACAAGCTTGCCGAACAGGCCGGCATCAAGGTGAACGACGACGACGTTAAGGCAGTGGCACGCGAGGTGGCACGCGCCCAGTTTATCCAGTACGGCATGATGAATATTGGCGACGAGTATATCGACAATTATGCCAACGAGCTCCTGAAGCAGCAGCAGACAGCGCAGCAGTTTGCCGAGCGTGCCGTTGAGGAGAAGCTTGCTGCCGCCATGAAGCAGGTGGTGACACTCAACTACAAGGAGGTGTCGCTCGAAGACTTCAACAAGCTTGTGAATCCACAGGAAGCATAAGCGACCCACCCCCGGCCTCTCCCCCAAAAAGGGAGGGTAGCCTTTCAGGGAGGGGGAGATGCAAAAGCCTAAGGGGGCGTATCGAAATTCAATAATCTATTCTCTTACACTTGCAGGAGCGGCTTTGGTGGCCGCCCGATTGCCTTGAAAAGGCAAACAGTAAATTAGAATTCGGTCTTTACGACCGTTCGGACGGCTACGAGGGCCGCCTTTGCAAGTTGCTGAGAGCATCTATTGAATTTTGATACGCCCCCTTAAGCAATCTGCGAGCCTTCCATGCTCTATAGGCTCATTTTGAATACACCCCTTTTTTTATCGTTATGAAACGTTTCTTTCTTTTTGCCTGTTTTCTGCTGTCGGTGACATTGCGCGTTGCAGCCATTGACATAGATTCTCTGATGAATGCCGAGAAGAAAGAGATGCACCGCATACCACGCCAAATGCTGACCTTGCAGGTAGGCTTCAACGTGGGCGACGACGCGTCGGTGGCTACAGAGTTGGACTACCACTATTATCCGCTCAAGTATGCAGGCTTGGGCTTCGGCATGGAGGTTGACGACAACCACGGCAACGACCCGCTTGTCTTTGGCAGTATGGGGGAAGACGACGATGCATATGATGTTGACCGCATACTGAAGGTGAACTTCCACCCCATGCTGGCATTTCGCACGCCGTCGCTATGGTTTGGGCACGACCGTAGCTGGGGGGCTATGTTGCGATGCGACCCTGGCGTGGTGCTGTCGGTGCCTGCCAACGACGTGATATACGTCACGGAAAACGTGCGGCGTGACGAGGACGGAATATGGATAGAACATAACAGGACTATCCGCAACCACGGCGGCAAGTGGTTCTTCTGGCGCGTGCGCTCTGGGCTGTCGGTGTACAACGAAACGGCAATGGTAACCCTTGGCGTGAGCTACTCAAACTATAACATCAACTATTGCCGCAACCACATGGAAAACAACGGGCACAGGCTCTATGGCCATGACTCGTTTTCGCATACTGTCAGCCTGTTTGTCTCAGCGTCTTATTGTTTTTAATATATCATGAAAAGAAGCGATGTCTTGGCAATTGTTGCCGTGCTTGCAATAGTGCTGGTTGCAACTTATTATAACGCGTTTGTGCTTTTTGCCCTTGTGCTTTTCTTCCCTTTCCTCATTTGGAGAATATCGAGGAAGAAAGACGCGCGCTTGCAGGCTGTCCCGTGTCTCACCGTTGATGAGGCTCACGCCAAATACGGTGAACCCGACGGGAGCATCGTCGTGGATGCCACGCGAGCTAATGAAGCTGAGGGCTGCATACTCGTCTACAAGCAGAGAAGGCTGTTCGTAATAGCCGGCGAGCCTGTAGGCATGGACACCATTGCCGATGTCACGAGCCTCAACACTGCCACGCCTTACACTGTAGGGCAGTATCAGGTGGTGTTGACCACTACGCTCAGTGACCGCCAGTATATCCGCATAGACGCGGGAATGGACGCTGAATGGGCGAAGGACGTGGCTATGGAGATTATTGACGCGATGAAGTAAGGAGCTTTCCTGCTTTGTGTCTTTTACTTCACCACTTTCCTCCCGTTTCTTATGTATATGCCTTTCGGCAGGGTGCTGAGGTTGTCGCCCATGTATTTTCCGTCGGTGTTGTATATGCTGTTGTCGTCGGTGTTCTTTTCAGCGTTGATGGAGCGGATGGCAGTCGCTACGTCGTGTATGTAGTTGAAAGTCACTGTGCCCGATTCGGATTCATATTTGATGTTTTGCAACGCCCTGTTTGTTTTCACCTTTGTGGTCTTTGCCGCGTCGTACCAGCAGAAGTTGGGCTGAGGCTTTGCGTCGCTGAGCTCGCTGACGTTCAGCGTGTCGGTATCCATATTGCCCGTGCCGGGGAACAGGTCGCCGCTGAGGCTTGCCTCATAATAGCTGTGATTGGCATCGATATATGCCGACAGGCAAGCCCCGTCGGCAGGCACTACAGCCATGCCCGGAAAGCCGGGCGTGTTGTTGAAGCGTGTGTTTGCTGTCAAGCCTCCTGTAGGTCTGTTGACGTGGTAAACAAGCAACCCGTTGCCATACTGGTAGCGGTTCCATCCACGTCTTTGAATGCATTCAAGCATGAAGTATTCGCTGCTGTTCTGTGGGTTCACAATCTTGTAGGCAGTTCCGCCTTTCTCAGTAGAGAGGGGCATTGACACCGACTGGTCTTCAGTCAGTTCACGTATGTCAACCTGCCAGTCCATCTCGCTTTTCTCAAAAGCCGTGTATGCGGTGGGGCAGAAGCCGTTGCGGCTGTACTCGCCCCCGTCCATGAGATCCCAGTACTCCATCTCCTGATTGTCAATATAAGCAGACGAGGCAGTGGGGTAGAAGTCGGGCAAGCCGAGGGCGTGGCTCAGCTCGTGGCACGTAACGCCAATTCCGGTAATCATTGGTATGGTGCCCGAGTTGCTTACGTTGCCGTTGCTGTTGAGCTTGAAAGGAGACAGTTCGCCTGCCATGCTGTACCACTTGACAGACTTGCCGTTGATGGCGGCTCCGCCTGTGTTGTTCCAGGTGTTTGCCCAAACGGCGGTTCCGCTGCCGCCATAGTTCTGTCCGCAGCCTGCGTAGATTATATACACGCAGTCTATGGTTTTGCCGTCGCTGCTGAACGAAGCCGCGTCTTCTTCGCTTACCTGCCCTGAGGCGATGAGCGAGTCGACGGCATCTTTCACGAGCAATTCAGGATGCTCGTCTTTGCTATTGTCTTCATTGCTCCCTCCATAGTGGGTTTCGGCATTGTCTATTGTCACAGGCTCGTAGACCTTGAACCTCAGGTTGAACGCCCCGCTGCTCATGTCGTTGAAGTATTGCGACACAGAGCCGTGGTTGTATTGGTTGCCGTTGCCCAGGTCGTCTTGCGCGGTGCCGTTGAAGAACTGCTCGAACGCCTCGCGCGGACTGTTGACCGACAGCTTCACGTCCTTGAAGTTTACGAGGATGACGGGAATGGTCACCGTGCCGGAATGAGGCACGTAACTTTGGTTGGCGGCTATTATGTTGCTGTGCCCCTTGGCGGCAGCCAAGGCGGCCTCGCGTTCCATTATCATCGACGTTCCGCATCGTCTGGGCGTAAAGCTTTGTGCGTCAGCATGAATTGAGAATGCAGACAAGGCAAATAATAGAAATAAGGTGTGTAAAGCTTTTACCATGAGCTTTGTGTTTTAAAGTGCGTTTCTTTTTCTTGCAAAGTTAATGTTTTTATTTTAAACCTGCAAGAAGAAAGGCTTTTTATGGTTGCTGTTTGTTTTTGCCGCCTCGTTTAATGGCTTTTGCAATGCCATTTAATAGCTTCTGTTATATCGCCAAGAAGTTTCTGCAATACTGTAAAATCACTTTGGCGGAGAACACGTGACGACCGTCGCGCAACAGTGTGACGGTCGTCATGCAAACGTGTGACGGTCGTCACGCGATAGTCTGACGTTCGTTATCCAATGGGAACAAACTGTACGGGCGACATGCAGACGGCGGTTCAGCCGGGTATGGAAATAAGCATTTGCCGTTTCCGGGCATGAGGCGAGGGCTGTGGGCGCAGTGTCCGCAGGCTCCGGCAAGCCATTGTTGCCTGGCGTGGATTGCACGTCATTGCCCCGTCTTGTCTTTCAAAGCCTCTCGGTAGGAGTGTATTATGGGGTTGCTGTCGTCCTCGTCGAGCTGCCTGAAAATCTTTTCCATCTTCTTGGCGTTCTTCTTGTCGCGCCTGCGCTGCTTGTCGAGCAGTTCGGAGAGGTTGAAGCCAATGCCCGTGATGGGGTTTCGCAGTTCCGTTTCAATTCGGTCTGCCTTTGTCCAACGCTTCACAGCCCTGTCGAAGTCGCTGTCTCGGTTGGCGTAGACCACCACTTCGCCGATGTGGTGATAGTCGCGTATCATCGGAATGGTGTCCTCTACCCAGCGCGACGGTATGCGCAATGAAACGTACCCCGTCTTGCTTATTCTCAGCGTGTCGAACTTTTCGGGTATCCAGATCTGTCCTAATATGTTGGTGGTGTCGGCCTTGTTGAAGTCGGTCCAAACGGCAACCTTTTCAAGCGGCTTGTTGGTTTCAGGGTCAAACAGCTGGATGCGCCGTTGGGCATGAGTCGGGGTGGCATGGAAGGAAACCATTGCCACTATGGCTATTATAAAGTTTCTTATGTTCATAGTTTCTTTTTTATACCCCTTTTACGTTGCCTGCAAAAGTACGTAAAAAATATCAAGGCAAGCTTGACTTGTAACAATTTAACGTTTGCAGATTTTAAAAACCCAATATTTTTCGTGTGTAGTCATAAATTATTCGTAACTTTGCAATTCAAAAGTATCATTAGAGAATTTAATATTATGGCTGAAACAAAAAAAATCAAGACCGCGCTTATTTCCGTCTTCCACAAGGACGGGCTGGATGACATACTCAAGAAGCTTAACGAGGAGGGTGTCAAGTTCCTGAGCACGGGCGGAACGCAGAAATTCATAGAGAGCCTTGGCTACGCTTGCGAGAAGGTGGAGGATGTCACCACGTATCCTTCCATTCTCGGCGGTCGTGTGAAGACTCTCCATCCGAAGATATTTGGTGGCATATTGGCTCGCCGTGACAATGATGGCGACATTGAGCAGATGGGCCAGTACGAGATACCGTCAATCGACTTGGTCATCGTTGACCTGTATCCTTTCGAGCAGACCGTGGCAAGCGGAGCGTCTGACGAGGACATCATCGAGAAGATTGACATAGGCGGCATTTCGCTCATACGCGCCGGCGCCAAGAACTTCAAGGACGTGGTGATTATTCCGAGTAAGGCAGAATACCCCGTGCTCCTGGAGCTGCTCAACAAGAACGGCGCGCAGACCGAGATGGAAGACCGCCGCATGCTTGCAGAGCGCGCCTTCGGTGTCAGCAGTCATTATGACACCGCCATCCACGAGTGGTTTGCCAAGTAAACGCCCCGCGTTACGATAGTCAGGAAGATTTAGGTTTAATCAACATAAACTGAATTCAGACAGATGGGAATGTTTTCATTCGTTCAAGAGATAGCAATGGACCTTGGCACCGCCAACACCATCATTATCAGCGACGACAAGATCGTCGTTGACGAACCGTCGGTGGTGGCTCTCGATCGTCATACGGGCAAGATGATAGCCGTGGGCGAGAAGGCTAAGATGATGTACGAGAAGACGCACGACAACATCCGTACCATACGCCCGTTGCGTGACGGCGTCATTGCCGATTTCTCAGCTTGTGAGCAGATGATGCGCGGGCTTATAAAGATGGTGCACACGGGCTCGCGCCTGTTCTCGCCGTCGCTGCGCATGGTCATAGGCGTGCCTTCGGGTTCTACGGAGGTTGAGTTGCGCGCCGTGCGCGACTCTGCCGAGCATGCCGACGGGCGCGACGTTTACCTCATATTCGAGCCTATGGCGGCTGCCATCGGTATCGGTATCGACGTGGAAGCTCCGGAGGGCAACATGATTGTTGACATCGGGGGCGGCTCTACCGAGATTGCCGTCATCTCCCTCGGAGGCATCGTGAGCAACAATTCTATCCGCATTGCCGGCGACGACCTCACGAGCGACATACAGGAATACATGAGCCGCCAGCACAACGTGAAGGTTTCGGAGCGCATGGCCGAGCGCATCAAGATACACGTAGGCTCCGCGCTTACCGACCTTGGCGACGAGGCTCCTGAAGACTACATCGTTCACGGGCCTAACCGCATTACGGCTTTGCCGATGGAGGTGCCCGTTTGCTATCAGGAGGTTGCCCATTGTCTCGACAAGACGGTGGCAAAGATCGAGAACGCCGTTCTCTCGGCACTCGAGGCTACGCCGCCTGAGCTTTATGCCGACATCGTGAAGAATGGCATTTACCTTTCTGGCGGCGGCGCGTTGCTGCGCGGGCTTGACAAGCGTTTGCAGGACAAGATCAACATTCCTTTCCATATAGCCGAAGACCCGTTGCACAGCGTGGCAAAGGGCGCGGGCATAGCCTTGAAGAATGTAGACCGTTTCTCGTTCCTGATGAGATAGTCTTGAAAAACTTAATAGAGTTTTTACAGAAGTACAATCACTGGTTTGTTTTCATTATGCTGGAGGTGATAAGCTTTATACTTGTCTTCCGGTATAACAATTATCAAGGCAGTGTTTGGTTTACCTCGGCAAACGCCGTGTCGGGAAAAGTTCTCGCATGGGATGCCGAGGTTGAGTCGTTTTTCTCCTTGGGAAAGGTCAACGGTGAACTTACCCAGCGTAATCTCTATTTGGAACAGCAGGTAAGGAAACTGTCCGAGCAGCTTGCGGCTGTCACCAAGGACAGCGGATGGGCTCACCGCAACGAGCTTGCGCTCCTGAAAGAATACCGCCTCATACCTGCCAAGGTGGTGAGCAACAGCGTGGTACGCCACGACAATCTCCTGACCATTGACAAGGGGACTGCTGACGGCGTGCGCAAGGACATGGGGGTGGTTTGCGGCAATGGGGTAGTCGGCATCGTGTATCTTACGTCGTCACATTATTCTATTGTCATTCCGGTGCTCAACATCGAGTCCAATATCAGTTGCCGCATTCGCGGACGTGGCTATTTCGGTTACCTGCATTGGGTAGGGGGCGACATCCGCAAGGCTTACGTAGAAGACGTGCCTCGCCATGCGCGTTTCTGTCTTTATGATGAAGTGGAGACGAGCGGCTACTCGTCGGTTTTTCCGCCGGGCGTGCTCGTGGGCAAGATTATGCACGTCTACAACTCACCCGACGGCGTGAGCTACAGGCTGCAAGTGCAGTTGTCTACTGACTTCGGGCGGTTGCGCGACGTATGTGTAATCGACAACGGGCCTGTGCAGGAAAGGCTCTATGAGCTTCGTGCGGCACAGGACTCGCTGAAAATGAAGGAGGATGGAAGGCGATGAATAATGATTTCGTGAAACGGCTGTTGCTTTTCCTCGGGCTTTTGCTCGTGCAGGTGCTTGTGCTCAACCATGTGCACCTGTTCGGCTATGGCACGCCGCTTCCCTACATATATTTTGCGATAAGCTTCCGCCGTGGATACCCGAAGTGGGGTGTGCTCGTGTGGAGCTTCTTGCTCGGGCTGTGTATCGACATGTTCTCAAATACGCCCGGCGTGGCGGCTGCGTCAATGACGCTTGCGGGGCTTCTTCAGCCTTATGTCCTTGAACTGTTCATGCAGCGTGATAATGAAGACGACATATTGCCGTGCTTCCGTACGCTTGGCCCTGCAAAGTATGTAGGCTATGCTTCGATATTGACGGTAGTCTATTGCCTGTCGTTCTTTACCGTCGAGACGTTCACGTTCTTCAATTGGCTGCAATGGTTGATGAGTGTCGGGGCAAGCGCGGTGTTGACTTTGTTGTTTGTCCTGGTAATGGATAACTTGAGGAGGAACTTGTGAAGAACTTCAATCTTGAAAAAAGGAAATACGTCATAGGTGGTGTGGTAGTGTTCATCATTACTGTTTACATCATCCGCCTTTTCACGCTTCAGCTAATGAGCGACGACTATCGTAAGAGCGCCGACTCTAACGCTTTCCTGAAGAAGGTTGAGTATCCCAGCCGCGGCATCATACGTGACCGCAACGGCAAGCTGCTCGTCTTCAATCAGCCGTCTTACGACATTATGGTTGTCATGAACGAGGCGCGCGGCCGTCTTGACACTCTCGATTTCTGCCAGACGCTCGGCATAACGAAGGATTACTTCATAAAGCGCATGGACGATGTCAAGAACCCGTCAAAGAATCCAGGATATTCGCGCTTTACGCAGCAGCTTTTCTTGACGCATATTGACGACAAGAACTTTTCCGTCTTCCGTGAGAAGATGTTCCGTTTTCCGGGCTTCTACATCCAAAAGCGCACTGTGCGCCAATACCAGTATCCATACGCGGCGCATGTCCTTGGCGAAGTGGCGGAAGTGTCGCAGGCGGACATTGACGAGGACGAATATTATCAGCCGGGAGACTACATCGGCAAGCTCGGTGTAGAACGTAGCTACGAAAAAAGCCTGAGGGGGCAAAAGGGCGTGCAGGTGTTGTTGCGTGACGCCCACGGACGCGTGCAAGGGCACTATATGCACGGACGCTATGACCGCCGCCCGGTGGCGGGGCGCGACCTTACGCTCGGTCTTGACATAAAGCTCCAGGCTTTGGGCGAGCGGATGCTCGAGGGCAAGATAGGCTCTATAGTTGCCATTGACCCGCAGACAGGGGAGGTGCTGTGCATGGTTTCGTCGCCAAGCTACGACCCTCGTCTTTTAGAAGGGCACAACCGCAGCAAGTACCACAAGGTTTTAACACATGACAAGCAGAAGCCGTTGCTCAACCGTGCCATCATGGGGCAGTATCCTCCAGGCTCCACGTTCAAGACTTCGCAAGGCCTCACCTTCCTCACCGAAGGCATCATAACGCCACACACGCAGTATTCTTGCCATCGCGGCTTCTATTACCGTGGACTGCACGTTGGCTGCCACGGCCATGCCTCTCCTATCAGTATCGTGCCGGCCATAAGCACGTCGTGCAATGCATTCTTTTGCTGGGGTCTTTTCCACATGATGGGCAATAGGGCAAAATACAAGAACGTTGACAATGCCATGAATACATGGCGTGATTATATGGTATCAATGGGGTTCGGATATAAGCTTGGAGTGGACTTGCCGGGCGAGAAGCGCGGACTGATACCGAACGCCATGTTTTATGACAAGGCGTATCGCGGCTCGTGGAATGGTCTTACCGTAATAAGCATAAGCATAGGGCAGGGCGAAGTGAACCTTACGCCGTTGCAGATAGCCAATCTCGGCGCAACTATTGCCAACCGCGGCTATTATTATGTGCCCCATGTGGTGAAGAATATACAGGGGGAACCGCTCGACACCACTTTCACGCGCCGCCATTACACCCGTGCCTCGCGCCGTGCCTATGACTACATAGTTGCCGGTATGCGTTCGTCGGCACTTGGCGGTACCTGTAAAATGCTCTCGTCGTTGCCTTTCGCCGCGTGTGGAAAGACCGGCACGGCGCAAAATCGTGGCCACGACCACTCTGTTTTCATGGGCTTCGCGCCAATGGATAATCCAAGAATCGCCGTTGCCGTGTATGTGGAGAATGGCGGATGGGGTGCTGACTATGGCGTGCCTATTGGCAAGGTGCTCATGGAGCAGTATATAACGGGCAAGCTCAGCGAGTCTGGCGAGCGGCTTGCTTCGGAAATGCAGAAACGAAGAATAGCTTATGGAAATGCAGACAGGTAGCAACCAAAATTTACAGTCACAGGGCTCGATATTCAAGTCGATAGACTGGTGGACTATAGCCATCTACGTGGCATTGCTTGCCTTGGGGTGGATGAGTGTCTGCGGAGCAAGCTATACGTATGGCGAGACCGACATCTTCAGTCTTTCCGCACGTTCGGGAATGCAGATTGTATGGATTGGAACATCGCTTGTGCTTGGCTTTGTGCTGCTGATGCTCGACGACCGTTTCTATGACACGTTTGCTTACGTCATATATGCCATATTGCTTGCTTTGCTCTTTGCCACGATATTCAATCCGCATGACATAAAGGGCTCGCATTCATGGCTCGTCATAGGGCCTTTGCGCCTGCAGCCTGCTGAATTCGGCAAGTTTGCCACGGCGCTCGCCGTGGCAAAACTGATGAGTACCTATGGTTTTGACATGCAAAAGCCAAAGCATTTCTTTGCGGCTGTGGCGATAGTGGTGTTGCCAATGTTTTGCATTATCGGACAGAGGGAAACGGGTTCTGCGCTTGTATACCTGTCTTTCTTCTTAATGTTCTATCGCGAAGGAATGCCTGGAAGCATATTGTTCACGGGCGTGGCTATGGTCATATACTTTGTCGTTGGCATTAAATATGAACAGGTGATGCTGTGGGACACTCCTACATCGATAGGCAAGTTCGTGGTGTTGCTTCTTGTGCAGGTCTTTTCTTCTGTGATGGTCTATATTTATGCGCACGAGAAAGGGCAAGCCTTGAAGCTGTTGTGCCTTAGCTTGGGAGTGACTGCTATAATGTTGCTTTTCTCCGAGTTTGTCATTCCTTTCGATGTGGTGTGGGTTCAGCTTGCCGTGTGCGCTTTTCTTGTTGGTTGGCTTGTCTACGAAGGACTGTATACGCGTATGGTCAATTATCTGCTCATTGCGCTGTTTAGTGTAGGGAGCATCATTTTCTTCTACAGTGCCGACTATGTGCTTAACGATGTCATGGAGCCACATCAGCGTGTACGTATCAATGTGCTTCTTGGCCTTGACGATGACCTTGCGGGTGCCGGCTATAATGTCCATCAAAGCGAGATTGCCATTGGCTCTGGCGGTTTGCGTGGCAAGGGTTTCCTCAATGGTACGCAGACAAAGCTCAAGTTCGTGCCTGAGCAGGATACCGACTTCATTTTCTGCACAGTAGGAGAGGAGGAAGGGTTTATAGGCTCGGCAGGCGTATTGTTGCTTTTCCTTGCTCTTATACTGAGGCTTATACATATTGCCGAGCGGCAACCTTTCAAGTTTGGGCGAGTATATGGCTATTGTGTGGCAAGCATTTTCCTGTTTCATGTGTTCATTAATGTGGGCATGGTGCTTGGACTGACGCCGGTGATTGGCATTCCCTTGCCATTTTTTAGTTATGGCGGTTCGTCGCTTTGGGGATTTACCCTGTTGCTGTTCATTTTTCTTAGGATAGATGCAGGAAGAAAACTGGTAAGGCAGTAATACCCCTTTTAAAAATGGTTGTTTGTTACATACGATTATTTTTTTTAAAATAATTGTGTGTTTTCTTTGGGTGCTTAATTATTTTTATTTAATTTTGCCCCTGTCAAAAGTAGACTTTATGCAATTTTTAAACAAAAAATAGTTTTATGCTAAACATCTTTACCCCCCCCCTCCAGGCGGTTTCGTCTTAAGTGCATTTTGTGCTTGACGATGGCTTTGCTGGCAGCTGCTTTTATTCCTATTAAAAGTTATGGTCAGCAACAGAACGGGCAACGGCTTTCTGTTTCTTTCAAGGACAAAAGTTTGTCCTACGTTTTTGATTTCATCTCCAGCCACAGCGAGTACTCTGTAAGCTACACCAATGAGGTGAGGCAGAGTCAGGACAAGGTTACAGTGTCGTTTGAGAACGCCACTGTAGAAAATGCCGTGCAGAATATCCTTGCCAAGACTCCGTTCACTTATAGTGTCAATGGCAAGCAGATACGAGTGTTCCGCATGACTACGGCTAAAGGGGCGTACACGGTCAGTGGTATGGTAAAGGATACTGAGGGCATGGCTGTGCCAAACGCCACCATAAGGGTGCAGGGCAAGAGTGAAGGCACCGTGGCTGACTCTGAAGGACGCTTCACGCTGAACACATCGAGTGAAAGTGGTGAACTTTCTGTATCGGCAATAAGCTATGGGCGTGCTACTGCCAAGTTCAAGACAGGAATCCCCGTGGAGATTACCCTGAAGGAAGAAGGCCAGCAACTTGGCGAGGTTGCAGTCATCGCATACGGTACACGCACACGCCGTGACATGCTTGGAAGTGTTTCTTCGCTGAAAGGCGACGAACTTGCCAATGTGCCATCGGCTTCGCTGGAGACTTTGCTGCAAGGCAAGATGGCTGGCGTTGGGGTGAGCAACCTCTCGGGTCAGCCTGGCGGTACAGGCTCGCAGATTGTCATTCGTGGATACAGTTCACTCAATACGGCAGGCGTCAACGACGGCAGTCCTCTGTTTGTCGTCGATGGCGTGCCGGTGCAGTCGTCTTCTACTTATACGGGAGGCATAAATCCGTTGTCGTCACTTGATCCTGAGAACATAGAGTCGGTGGAGGTGCTTAAGGATGCTACCTCGGCATCACTTTATGGTTCGCGTGCCGGTAATGGCGTGATACTCATCACCACAAAGAAAGGCAAGAGCGGCAAGGCTGTTTTCAATGCCAGCTTTTCACAGTCGTTCTCTTGGCTGCCTGCCACACCTACACAGCTTAGTGGACGTGGTGAGCGTATGATGAACATCTTGTTGGCGCAGAACCAGCGTGTTGGCGAGTACGACTGGATGACAGACCGTGTGAAGTTTCCTACAAGCTATGGTGACACATGGGGATGGGATCAGTACAGTTCTGGTGCATACGATTATTTTTGGAATCGTGGCAATGTGGCCACAGACGATTACACGAAAATACCTTCTCTTATACAAGACTCACTCAATACCTTTTATAATAATAGCACCAACTGGTGGAAGTATACATTCCGTGTAGGCCATATTACAAAAGGAGACGTATCTGTTTCCGGCGGCAATGACAATGTACGCTACATGGTTTCCGGCGGTATATACGATGAGAAGGGTATAATGCTGAACTCCAGTTTTATGCGTGCCAGCATGATGTCAAACCTTGATTTCAGGGTAACGCCTAATGTGGATGCTTACACTCGCATAAGCATGTCTTACACGGACCAAAAGGCAGGTTCCATGAGTAAGGTGCAGGGCATGACAGTAGATCCTAAGGGACAATCGACGGTATTGCCAGGTAAAGGCAGCATTGCTGAAGAAGTGGCAATGATGTCGCTAAGAGGCATCAAGGGGACGAACTCCAACTACAATATAAGATTGTCCGGAGGTTTCAATTGGAAGATAATCAAGGGACTGGCTCTCTCAATTAATGCCGCATTGGATCATTATATGACCAATGTGAACTCCTTTACTCCAGACTATCTGAGTTCCAAGAACCTGTCACGCTCTGAAGGACAGAACATTGGCATGACGATGGTGCAGAGTGAAAACTACCTTACGTGGAAACATTCTTTCTCAGAACTCCATAACGTTGAGCTCATGGGTGGTTTTTCTTACAATCGTGACCAACTCAATTCTATTGGTGGTTCTGCTTACGGTGGCCCAACCAACCAGATACACTATGTAGGTGAGGAGTGGGCACAATTGAGGCAGAATGAATATGGTCTCTATGAGGCGTTGCAATCATATCGCAGCAACAAGGAAGTGCAGGAAATGGCAAGTTTCTTTGGACGTGCGGCTTACAATTACAACCACCGCTATCTTGCAGAGTTCTCTATCCGTACTGACGGTTCGTCGGTCTTCGGCAGCAACGTGCGTTGGGCAACATTTCCTTCTGTAGGTTTTGGATGGGTGTTCAGCGACGAAGCATTCATGAAAGACCTGTGGTGGCTCAGCTTCGGTAAGTTTAGGGCTTCATGGGGACGCTCGGGACAGAAATTTCAAGAGGCATACCTTGCCTTGGGCAGTATGACATCAAGTAATACATTCCTTGGGTCGAGCGGGCTTGTTCCTGCCTTGCTTGCCAATAACGAATTGACATGGGAAAAGAGTGACCAATATGATTTCGGATTGGATTTGCAACTTTTCAACTATCGTGTACAAGCAAAGCTGGACTACTATTACAAGTATTCCAAGGCGTTGCTTATGCAGACCTCCACACCGGGTAATTTCTTCCTTGCCGACAAGATGTGGAACAACTCGTCTGCTATATCCAATGAGGGTATTGAACTGCAGCTTTCTGCCGATATTATAAAAGGTAAGGCTTGGCAGTGGAATTTCGGTTTCAACATCTCTCACGACAAGAACATGTTCCGAAAGGCTTACAACGGTGAAGACCTTAGCGACAAGGTTCTCGGACGACCGGTCTATGGCATTTACACTTATCACGATGAAGGAATTGTGCAAGACGAGTCGCAGATACCTTATTATTATAATCAGTCGGGCAAGCTTGTGCCATTGAGTTTCAACAGTGAGAACTATCCTCTGCGTGTCGGTGGAAGGAAGATTAAAGACCAGAATCAGGATGGCATAATAGACTTGAACGATAAATATTATGCAGGAAGTACATTGCCAACTGCATACGGAGGCATAACAAGTAAGGTGACATGGAATAATTTCTCTTTAGACGTTATGTTTAACTATGTCATTCGCCGTAAGATGATGAATATGGTTAAGAATTCAGCATTCAACTTCACAAAATCATTCGGAACTATCATGGCAGATCCGTCTGAATATACATTCTGGCAGAAGCCTGGTGACAATGCTGACTATCCGTCATTGGAATTTTCTGACCAAGGCTACGTAGGCCAGTTCGACGGCGACATTGACTCAAACATTGAGAACGTAAACTTCCTGCGACTTAAATCTGTTACGCTGTCTTACGACATGCCGTCAAAATGGTTTAACAACAAGATTAAGAAACTAACGGTATATGTTACAGGCCAAAATCTTTTCCTGCTTTCCAACTACTCAGGACTTGATCCGGAGGTGGTAAATCCATATACAGGCAAAGATGACGGAACACAGTATCCACTGAATCGTTCCGTTACATTCGGTCTGAACTTGCAATTCTAAATTAGTCATGAATATCAAATTAGTCATGAAGAAAAAGACATTCATTATAGCTGCGGCATGTCTTGCAATGCTTGCGGCATGTGACCTTGATCAGGTGCCGGAGAATCAGGTGACATTCAAGAACGCATTCCAGTCGGAAAACGAAGTCAATGCCACAACATCCTCCATACTCTATTTCGAAAATATATACCTTGGCGAAAACGACGCATTTAGTTGGGCTGGTGTCAAGGTGGACACTTTGGCTTATAACAACGAGGTGAGAGAGTGGAACCCACGGAGCGTAAGTGACTTGAATGGCATGTGGAGCGGACTCTACAATATCATTTATGAGGCTAATCTGCTGGTAGACAATATTGGTCAGGCAAATCTCGATGCAGATCGTGAGGCTTTTCACGTTGGACAAGCACAGTTTGCATTGGGTATCTCTTATCTATTTCTGGCTCAACGCTATGGGGACTGCGTCATAACTAACAACTCCAGTGACGTGGTGATGTATGGGCGCTCGCCGCAGATTGAAGTTCTGAACAAGGCTGAGGAATGTGCCCTGCAGGCATATAACATTTTGCCGACATTCGATAAGCTTCGTGGTCTGAACAATGCTATTATAACAAGCAAGCAATATGCCTCAAAAGGTAGTGCTGCGGCCTTGCTTGCACATATTTATGCGTGGCGAGGTAGCATGATAGAGCTTTATGGGCTAAGTGGCGATGCACAGGAAGATTATCGGAAAAGCGTGGAGTTTTCATCAAAGATTATAGATGGTGAAGCTGGCAATTACAGTCTTTGCGACTCGCCCGATGAACTATGTAAGAAACTTTCGAACCCCGATGAGGCTAATCCCGAGGCTATCTTTACGCTTACTTTTGACAAGGCACGCAGCGAATACAGCCAGACTCCTTGCACGCCAGCTACGAATTTCCTTTCATGGCCTGTAAATGAAACAAGTACAATCGGCGACTTGCCTTATGATACTCCATGTCAGTTGTTCCACAGTACAATCGACAAAATGTACCCTGATCCGAATGACGCTCGTCGTGATGCATTCTTCTATGACGCTGACGAGGTTCATGAGGTTGACGGAATTGATTATGCTATATTCTACAAGTTCAGGAACTGCATATACACGCCAAACGAATGGTCTCAATATAAGAAAGACTTCCGCTCTGTAAACTGTGACTATGTGTATTGGAGGCTTGCCGATATCATCCTTCTTCGAGCTGAATGCGAAGCCAAACTTGGACAGACTGCGCAGGCAACAACTGATCTCAACACTATACGCTCAAGGGCTGGTGCAGCTGCTTACCCGTCAGAATATGATGACAATGACCTAAAGAAGGCTATATTCAAGGAACGTGAGAAGGAAATGATTGGTGAAAACGATGCACGCTTTTTCGATGTAATACGTAATGGTTACATAAAAGAAGAACTGAAGGGCAAATTGCCAGTGCTCACAGACAATGACATCAAGAATGGTGCTTTGTTCATGCCGGTGCCTTCGAACGCTTACAGTGATAAGGAAGGCAAGATTACAAATACAAAGATTAGGCAAACCACATATTGGTTGCCATACATTCGATAATAAATAGAATAAAAATGAAAAAGATATTTTTCTTTATTGCGCTCGCTGCTTTTATGGCGACGATGTCTGTGTCATGCACTGATTATGACCTGATAGACACAGGCACTGCCAATGGAAAACACGAATGCAGCATGTGGGACTATTTCGGAAGCGATCGATACAACTGGGACTCGCTGCGCGTTATGGCTACATATGCCGGACTCGATGACATATATAAAGGGACGAGCCAGTACGGCACGGGACTGACCGTATTTGGTATTACCAACCATAGCATACGCCGCTACTTGCTCAACAATGGCTATAATGCAGTAAAAGACATGCCTGTGGAGGACTGCAAGAGAATAATCCTCTCGACAATTATGGAGGGAAATTCTAAACTCATGCTTGATGATTTTATTTCTGGCACCGCATCTTCCAATCCGAATACTGTCATCGGTACAGGAGGGAAGATGTATAAGATGCTTTCAGGAGAAGAACTGTGGATATACACATTTCGTGAGCCTTACGGAGGTGTGCAGCAAGCTGGCCCGAAGAAAATCTATATTGTCTCGCAAGAGTCGCAGCGCACTACGGAGGTTGCATCGTGCAACATAGAGACACAGACAGGTGTGGTACATGCTCTTAGCTATAATTTCAACCTTAATGACTTTTAATTTATGAGCAATAACATGAAGAAGATTTTTAGTCTTTCGACTATCATGCTGGCATTGCTTTTTCTAACCAGTTGCCATGACATGAAAGTTGGCTATCTGAAAACAGAGAATGCTGTATATGTGCCAGATACAGTAGTGGCATACCAAGAAGTGGATGAGGAATATGATCCACACGCCGTAGATAATTCGCCGTGGACTTCGATGGCGATACAGGGTGTGGCTGGCACAGTGCCAATAACTTATGAATTTTATGATGTACAGGCTACGGACGGAGGTGATGCAAACGCTTTCAGACAGGCTGTAAAGGACGGCAACGTAAGGCTGCAAGGAAGTCTGATACAGATGTTCCTCGCAGGAGCCAAGCAGGTGCCGGAAGGACGTTATACGGTTTCGTTGAAGGTTTGCAACGAAGACCACGAAGCAATCCTGCCATCGGTATTCACTTTTATCGTAAAGAAAAGCGAGTGGGGCGAAGGATGGGATGATGACATTTGGTTTTAAGAATGCAATCATGGAAGGTAGATTTTAAAAAGGCGAGAAATGAAAATTAATAGGCTACACGACTTGCTGTTGGCATTATTTATGATGTTGGTGGCAATGCAAGGTGCTATGGCACAGTCAAGTGAAAGCACCCAAAGCGGTATTACCTTTTATAAAGGTTCATTTGGGCAGGCTCTTGAAGAGGCGAAGAGGCAGAACAAGCCGTTGTTTGTAGATTTCTACGCCGTGTGGTGTGTACCATGCAAGCATATGGCAAAGGAGGTTTTCACGCAAGACTCTGTGGGAAAATACTTCAATGAGAAGTTCATTAGTATACAGGTTGATGCTGAGAAACCAGAGAACAAGCAGGTTGCTGCTCAATACAAGGTAGAAGCGTACCCAACCCTTGCCTTTATTGGTACAGATGGTAAGGCAACCTCTGTCACGGTGGGGGCAATGGATGCAGCAAGTCTTATGGATGCAGCACGCTCGGCTGCAGGTGATGCTGTGAGTTTCAAGGAACTTTATGACCAATACCAAAAGTCTCCAAACGACCTGGAACTGCAAAAGCGCATTCTGCAAATGGCTCCGAAATACTTGATGGCTCAAGAAGGCATGAATGCAGAGAAGTGGGTGGTACGTGTCCATAAGCTGTACAACTCATACATTAAGGCGAAGATGGGGGAGCAGCTAATAAATCGGGATGATTATCTCATTATAACATCGATGGGAGGCAATGATGTTGAAGAGCAGCAGAAAATGGCGGACTTCATCAATGCAAATCTTGATGCCTGGCAGAAGGTTGTGGGTGATGTTGCTGCTTATTATGTCATCGAATTCAACGACAAACGAATAGAGACTCTCGCAAAGGAAGGCAACCTTGCTTATAAGGATGCTGTAGCAAAAGTATCGGGTGAATATAAACCTTCTTATTCTGTAATAACCTTTACAAGCGGCTTTGAACCTGCAAAGTCATCCGCAAAGTATGGTGATGCAATATACACAATCTATAAGGACAAGGACGTAAAGAAGTATGTGTCGTTGATGAGTGAGTATTTTGATATTCTAGGTAGCAATGCCACGCCTGCCGACTATGGGCGAGCAGCACAGAATCTTTACTATGCAGCTGGCAACAAGCTTAAGGCTGAAGAACATCAGCTTGCTATAACATGGATAAAAAGGGCATTGGAAGCAGAAACTTCTATTGTCGACCGCGTCAATTTCCTTGTGATGATTGGCGACAGTTATACGGCTTTGAAGAACTATGCAGAGGCTCAGAAATATTACCGTCAAGGCTATGCCGAGTCTTTGAGGCTTAATGACATGGAGCAAGTACAGGCAATGGTACAGGCCACTATTGTGCGTAAGTTGTCTTCGCTTGAATTGTTGAATAAATAGTTATGGTATAGATAATGTAAAATATGAAATGCTACAAGATGGCCATATTGGCATTATTGCTATTTTGCTTTGCACTACTGCCTATGAAGGGGCAGGTGAATGGACTTGTGCAGGGCAAACTTGACAATGGACTTACTTATTACATTCTGCGTGATGTGAGCAATGGGGGAGAAGCAAACTTCTATCTTTACCAAAATGTTGGAGCCATATTGGAGCGTCCCGACCAATATGGGTTGGCGCACTTCGTTGAGCACATGTCGTTTACTTCTACAGAGCATTTCCCTAATGGAGTAATGGAGTATCTGCTCAATGAAGGTTTGGTATTCAATGCGCAGACAGGTCTCAATGAAACCAGGTTTCAAGTTAATAATGTTCCTGCCAATAACAAGGAGGTCATGCAGAATATGTATTGGCTGTTACGTGACTGGTGTCACGGTCTGGCAATGAAGCCTGCCGATGTGGCAAAAGAGGCGGACATCATCTCAGAGGAGTGGAGGCAGACCAGGACTCCTGAGAAACGGCTGAGCGAAGCTATTGCTCCGACCATATACAATGGTAGCAGTTATGCCATGCACAACGTGATTGGTTCTGAGAGTATTATTCGCGGATACAAAGCCAAAAACATTAAGGAATTCTATGAAGAGTGGTATCGTCCAGAATTGCAATGTGTTGTTATCATAGGCGACATAGACCCACAGGCTTGTGAGCAAGAGGTCAAGAAGGTTTTTGGAAGTTTGAAGGTTTCCAAGAAGTCTGTCGTACGTACACCAATTCTGATACCTGATAACAGCAGTCCTCTTTATGGTCATTATACAGCCCCGGATAACGGCACTGCTTCTTTTGGTCTATACCAACGTTGCTTTGTAGAGATCAATCCTCAAAAACGTGATGTGGCAGGAGAATTGGTTAAGGCACGCTTGTTCCAAAGGTTAGCCTCGCAACAGCTTGCCTTGCTGAGAAATGACGGGGTTGAAGAATTCATAGCCGCTTCAATAACATATTCGCCGTTAGTCCGTCTTTATAATCAAGTAGCTTGGGACGTTGTGCCATATGCAGGAAAGGAAAAGGAAGCTTTGAGGCAGATTCTTGCAGTTCGTGAACGAATACGCCGAGCAGGCTTTACGGAAAGTGAATTTGAACGCATAAAGGAAGCCATGTATAATGAGATGAAGCCTATCGTTTCGCAAGACAATCTTGGAACGCCTGATAACTGGATGGAGGTTTTCAAGCAGAATTATCTGTATGGTATGCCGATAGAGACATTCGGAAAACAGATAAGGGAACAGATGGAGGCTCTTGTTGATATGGAGGTTGATGATCTCAATGTGTGGGTAAAGTCATGGATGAACGACAAGAACTTGAGTTTTATTACATATTCTCCAAATAAAGACATGGAAGCCATTGGGCTTGACGAGTTTAGTAAGACGCTTGACGATGTTGCCCAAAAACCTGTGTTGGCCTTTGAAAAGCCAAAGTCAATAAACACTCTTATTGACTTTGACATTACTTCTGGGAAAGTTGTAAAAACAGAGAAACTTGAAGACTTGAATGTGACACGCTGGACTTTAAGCAATGGAGCACAAGTTCTCTATAAATATCTGCCAAGCACAGATAGCCGCTTTTACTTTGTAGGTTCTGCTGTCGGGGGAACTTCTTCTGTTAATCCTATTGACATTCCTTCAGAAAAGGCAATGCAAGGTCTTGTGATGAAGGCAGGAGTTTATAAATATAACCGCAACCAACTTTTTGATTGGCTCAGCAATAAGGGCATACAGTTGTCACTTTCCATAGATGATTATACTGATGGCATTGGCGGAAACGTAGGCGCGGATTATGCCGAAGATTTCTTCCAATACTTGTATCTTGTGCTTAATAAGCAAAACTTTGATCGTAAATTGTTTGACAGATATGTGGAACGCAGCAAGTATATCCTTGCCAGTCGTTCCGCATACAGCCGTAGTGCAATAGACGATTCCATCAAAGCACTGCTTTACCCTCCATCTCCTGAGAATCCAATGGTTGATGCCGCATATTATTCGAAGATGAAGTTTGAAGACTTGCAACGTCTCTATAATGAACATTTTGGAAATGCTGCACAATTCACTTTCTGTCTTGTCGGTGCTCTTAAAGAGGATGAGGCACGCAAAATGATAGAAAAATATGTTGCTTCACTTCCTGGCGATTCGAAGGCTGGAACTCGCCATATTATCATAAGGGACGCTTCTTCGAAAGAAAAGGATATAATGCACGTCTTTGAGGCTGACATGGAAGGTGATGCCAGTGAAATAGAATTGTCATATCTAAATGATGTGGCATTGGACAGCTTAGAGCAAGGAGCGTTCAAGATAGCAAAGGATTTGCTTCAATCACGTCTCTTTGAGGAGTTGCGTGAGAAAGACGGTGGTGTTTATTCTGTTGGGGTGGAAGGAAGCTATGCTCAGGTTCCGACGGCTTCTGAAAATCTGAGCATTCACTTTACTACCGAGCGAAGCAAGACCGAGCAGATGAAACGGCGTGCGAAAGAAGTCATTGACGAAGTTGTGTCAGGAAAGTTCAGTGATGATGCTTTCAAGAAAATTTACGTGCCACTTGTCGTTGACCAAGAGGCGGCACGCAAGGCTGAGGCTAAACAGTCAGAAACTTCCATGGAAGAAGAAAATCCGCTGATGTGGATTGCCATACTAAACGCATACGTGGAAAGCAAACAGGGACATGTACAGGAAAAGCCTGTGACACTTGATTATAGTAAAGTGACTCGTAGTGACGTTGTAAGGGTTATGCAGAAAATTATCGGCAATGCTCGTAAGCGTGACATTACTGTCATGCCACGAATAGCATCCCACAATGACTTTTAGAAAATCGGCAGATAAACATTGACAACAAGGTTTATCTGCTGATACTTATCCCAACGTCAGCAATTCCTGGCATTATCTCACGTTTCATATCGTGTCGTACAGTAATATGAATAGAATCTTCCTGATGAAGGTTAAGTTCTGAGACGCGGAAATGGTATTGGTAATAGCTGATGCCTTGTCCTTTTACCGCTCCCTTATTATCGAAAAGGGTGCAAGTAAGGGTGTCAATATATTTTTGGTCTTTGAGTTTTGAGTTGGGGATTTTATTGTCACCGATGTTTTTCTTAATCACCGTCTGTTCCACTATCAGTGTCAGGTTCTGAAAGGGGTAGGATTCGTTGATACGCAGTCCGAGTTCTGTGACATAACGCCCGCCAACATTCAAAGGTTGAACGGTGAAAAACAGTGTGTCAGCCTTGTCCCATCCAATTATCGGCGTATGTTCATAGTGGTCGTAAACTTTATTGCCAGTGCACGAGGCACTGGCAATAAGTATGCTAAGGTACAGTGTAGTGATAACGCTTCGTCTCATCTTTGTTCAGAAGTCCTGTTGTCTTCTCTTGGGCTGTTTTCTGGCTTTGGCTTGTTGTTGCTGTCAGTAGCTGTCCTTTGCCAATTGCCATCTTGTTGGTTATTTGTGTTGTTTCTTGTTTTGTTGTTGTCGCCTTTAGGCTTGTTAGGTTTGGCCTTTACCTTTTTGTTTTTCTTCTTTTTCTTAGCTTTGTCGAATCGGCTCACATCGGCATCGGCGAGCAAGTCGTTAGGCTTCTTTTGTTCTTTAGCCTTGTCATCTTGTTGTAAAGATAATGGCTTCTCGCCTCGCTTGTTCATGGCTATTATCTCGTAAGCACGGCTCGCTGTTATTACTTCTGTATTGGCTCCGAGGTTTTTATCTGTAGAGTAGGTGCATAATCCAGCCAATATGTCAGTCTTAAATAGGTGGTATTCGCCGTCTTGTGTTATGAGTTTTATGTCCCTTGGTGGCAGTTTTCTGCTTGCCTCCAGATAATCGTCAACCTCATAGTTGAGGCAGCATTTCAGTTTTGCGCACATGCCTGCGAGCTTTTGCGGGTTGAGCGAGATGTCCTGTATGCGAGCTGCGTTGGTTGACACACTGGAGAAGTTTTTCATCCAGGTTGCGCAACACAGTTCACGTCCGCATGGCCCGGTCCCTCCAATGCGTCCTGCCTCTTGCCGTGCGCCAATCTGCTTCATTTCAATGCGCACATGAAATGTTTCCGCAAGCACTTTTATGAGTTTGCGGAAATCTACTCGTTCATCGGCAATATAATAGAATATAGCCTTGTTGCCGTCTCCTTGATATTCCACGTCACCGATTTTCATTTGCAGACCAAGGTCTTTTGCTATTTGCCGGCTTTGTATCATGGTGTCATGCTCTCTTGATTTTGCTTCTTTGCATTTCTCCATGTCTACAGGCTTGGCAATGCGGTATATGCGCCGTATGTCATCAGGCGACTTGAGGTTTGCTTTCTTTATTTGCAATCGTACAAGCCTGCCCGTGAGTGTTACTACGCCGATGTCGTGTCCTGGATTAGCCTCCACCGCAACGATGTCGCCCTTTTTAAGGTCGAGGTTGTTGACGTTGTGGTAGTAGCCTTTACGTGTGTTTTTAAACTGCACCTCTACAAGGTCGGTGCTTTCTGCATTTCCCGGTACATCGGCAAGCCAGTCGTATGTATTCAGTTGTCGGTCTTGTCGCCCTACGCCTTCGTGATAGAGACCGCGGCTGCAGCCAGTGCATATTTTATAATCTCGCATATTTTAATTTCTAAGATAAATCACCATTTCAAGTGCCATGTCGAAAAATTGTATCTTGCCGTTTGCGTTTTGTCCAATGTCGCGTATCATGCGTTGCATATGCTGCTGTATTGGTAAAACGTTGCGCTCATTGATGAAGCGAGCAAAGTTTTTGGCAAAGGCTTCTTCGTCTTGGGTCATATAGCAAAGGTCGGGATTGTGAAAGTTATAAATGAAGTTTTCCCTCACCATGCGTAGCATATATGTAAGTAGCCTTTTCTGTTTCTCCTTTCCGAATGTTGCCACGGCTTCGCTCCACTTCTTTAGTTCCCTTACGTCGCGAGTGTAAGCCTTTCTCATGAGTATGACGAAAAGGTCGAAGAATTGGCGGCTCTCGTTCCCTGCATCAATTTCTTCTAATGCTTTTAGCCAGTTGCCGGCTGCTGTGCGTGCTATGCGCCTTGCGTCATTTTCTTCTATCCCTCGCCGTTCTATCAGTGCTTGCAGAATGTCAATTTCACTTGTACGTTGCATGTAAAATAGTTGGACACGGCTGCGTATTGTTTCGAGCAACAATTCCGGCTTTTCGCTTACGAGTAGGAATACTGTTTTTTGTGGAGGTTCTTCAAGAAGCTTCAACAGTTTGTTGGCGCAAGTGAGGTTCATGCGTTCAGGTAGCCATATTAGGCTTACCTTATAGCCTGCCATACTCGATTTCATGTTCAGCTTGTGCGCCAGGCGGTCGCTTTCAGCCTCATAGATCATGGCTTGCTGATTTTCAGCTTTCATCATAGTCATCCACTGGTTCATAGAGAAGTAAGATCCAGTTGATAGCATCTGTCGCCATTCGCCTGCGTAATCGTCACTCGTAGTTTTGTGGTCGCTGCTTGAATTTTTCGGTTTGATGACAGGGTAAGAGAACAACAGGTCTGGGTGGCTCCATTTTGAGAGCATTGTCTCGGCGTTGACAATCTGCGCTTGCGTAGCAAGCAGCGATTTGCCGTTCCAACGTTCTCCGAGCAGGAATGATGCCAAAGCAAGTGCCATAGCCATCTTGCCGCAGCCTTCAGGTCCTGTGAACATCAGGGCGTGTGGAATGCGTTGCTCGTCAACAAGCTTGCGGAGTCTCGCCTTTGCTTCTTCTTGTCCTATGACGTAAGAGAACTGCATTATAGTATAGCCTTCAATATCGGTTCCATGCTGGCCATTGCCGACACAGTGTAAAAATGAATGTCACAGATGCCGGATGCGTAAAGTTCCTTGCATTGCTGTGTTGTCCATTCTATGCCGAGCTGGCGTGCTTCATCGTCGGTTTTGCATTTTACGGCTTCTTTTGCCAGCTCTTGCGGCATGTCACAGTGGAATGTCTTGGGAACTTGTGTTATCTGTGTGAGCTTGCAAAATGGCTTTATTCCAGGAACTATAGGAATGGTTATGCCCATTTCACGAGCATGCTTTACAAAAGCAAAATATTTGCTGTTGTCATAGAACAGTTGTGTGACGGCATATTCTGCTCCCATATCTTGTTTCATTTTTAGATATTTCATGTCCATTTCTATGTTGGGAGCTTCCTCGTGCTTCTCCGGGTATGCGGCTACGCCGTAATGGAATTTCTCGCCAGAATGCTTTATGGGCGTTCCATCTGTAAAGAAACCTTCGTTGAAACGGTTTACTTGTTCTATCAGTTCTGTGGTGTGAGTCCAACCGCCTGGTGTAGCTGTATACATGCGGTCGTCTTTGGCCTTGTCACCGCGTAGCAGTAGAATGTTGTTTATGCCAAGGAATTGTAAGTCAATGAGTTCATACTCTATATCTTCTTTTTTTGCGCCAGAGCAAATGACGTGAGGAATGACTGGTACATCGTAGCGTCTTTGTATTGCTGCGGCAATGGCTATTGTGCCAGGGCGGCGGCGCACGCGTAAACGCTCGAATTGTCCGTCACCAAGCTCGCGGTAGACATATTCAGAGTGGTGAGTTGTTATGTTGATGTAATGTGGCCCGAAAGCGTTTATCTTGTCGATGTTTCGAAAGAGAGCTTCCGTGCCATTGCCTTTCAGTGGTGGTAGCACCTCTATGGAGAAGCCTTTCTTGTGATTTTTACTTGTAAGTAAATCAGTTATGTTCATCGTGCGAATTATTCCATAATATAAAATTGTCTACAAAGTTAGCAAAAAAATGGCAAAGGTGTGTGTGTTATTGTGAAAAAGTGGC
>CAZEEP010000025.1:0-49470 GCA_964511295.1 uncultured Prevotella sp. | reverse complement strand
TAGAGCACTTCCTTGGTAAGGAAGAGGTCCTGAGTTCAACTCTCAGTTACAGCTCCACTTTAGTTGTCGTTTTGTACGGCGCGGAGGAAACTAAATCAGTTATTGATTAATTAAACGATTAAATAAAAGTAAGCTATGGCAAAAGAGGTTTTTGTGCGCACCAAACCGCACGTAAACATTGGTACTATCGGTCACGTAGACCATGGTAAGACCACTCTGACCGCTGCCATCTCGAAGGTGCTTCACGAGCGCCTCGGCACCGGTGAGGAAGTGAAGTCTTTCGATCAGATTGATAATGCTCCAGAGGAGAAGGAACGTGGTATCACCATCAACTCTGCACATATTGAGTACGAGACGGCTAATCGTCACTATGCTCACGTTGACTGCCCTGGACACGCAGACTATGTGAAGAACATGGTTACTGGTGCTGCTCAGATGGACGGAGCTATCCTCGTGGTTGCCGCTACCGACGGTCCTATGCCTCAGACTCGTGAACACGTGTTGCTCGCTCGTCAGGTGAACGTGCCTCGTATGGTTGTGTTTTTGAATAAGTGTGACGATCCTGAAGTTGACGAGGAAATGATGGATCTCGTAAAGATGGACGTGCAGGATTTGCTTACCTCTTATGGATATGAGGAAGATACTCCTATCATCTGTGGCTCTGCACTTGGTGCCTTGAATGGTGTTGCTAAGTGGGAAGACAAGGTCATAGAGCTTATGGATGCTGCTGATACTTGGATTCAGGAGCCTGTTCGCGAGGTTGACAAACCTTTCTTGATGCCTGTTGAGGATGTCTTCTCAATCACTGGTCGTGGTACCGTTGCTACAGGTCGTATCGAAACAGGTAGGTGCAAGATTGGAGATGAAGTTCAGCTGCTTGGTCTTGGCGAGAACAAGAAGTCTGTTATCACAGGCGTTGAGATGTTCCGTAAGACACTTCCCGAGGGAGAGGCTGGTGATAACGTAGGTCTGTTGCTTCGTGGTATAGATAAGGAAGAGATAAAGCGCGGTATGGTTGTCGTTCATCCAGGTGTCATCACTCCGCACGATCACTTCAAGGCTTCTATCTACGTACTGAAGAAGGAAGAGGGTGGTCGTCATACTCCGTTCGGTAACCGCTATCGTCCTCAGTTCTATCTCCGCACTATGGACTGCACGGGTGAGATTACTCTCCCAGAAGGTGTTGACATGGTGATGCCTGGTGATAACGTTGAGATTGAGGTTACACTTATCTACAAGGTTGCTCTGAATGAAGGTCTTCGTTTCGCTATCCGCGAGGGTGGTCGCACGGTAGGTTCTGGTCAGATTACCAAACTCCTTCCTGACGTAGCAGAGTAATCTTTATAAGGTAAAGATTATCTACATAAAATAAAGTCTCCGTTGGCTGGAGTCTTCGGAGACTTGTTTACGGGTTTAGCTCAGTTGGTAGAGCACTGGTCTCCAAAACCAGGTGTCGGGAGTTCGAGCCTTCCAACCCGTGCTAATAAGTAGAGAAATGAATAAGACAGGAAATCTCTTGAAGAGATTTATTGATTATTGTAAAGCTTGCTACGACGAGCTTGCGCATAAAGTGACATGGCCTGCAAGACGTGAACTTACACACAGTGCGATGATTGTTTTAACAGCTTCCCTTATCATTGCAGTGGTGGTTTTCGTTATGGATTTTGTGTTTAAGAGCCTAATGGGTGTTGTCTATCCAAGTTAATCTTTTTGTACGATGGCTGATACGAGTAACAACAAATGGTATGTCATGAGTGTCATCAGCGGCAAGGAGGCTAAGCTGAAAGAGTACATTGAGGCTGAAATAAAGCACAACAAGACACTTGCTGACCGTATTTCTCAGGTTTTGATACCTATGGAAAGGCATGCGGTTTCCAAAAATGGAAAAGTCATGGAGAAAGAAAAGGTTTCTCTCCCTGGTTATTTGTTTGTGGAATGTGATATGTCAGCAGATCTTGCTTCCATATTGCGTTTTATGCCTAACTGTTTAGGGTTTCTTGGTGGTTTGAGCCATCCCACGCCTGTGCCTAAGTCCCAAATTAACCGTATGCTGGGAGCTGCGGAAGAAGGGATTGTTGGTAGTTCCACTGCTGTTCCTTATATTCTTGATGAGACTGTTAAGGTTACGGATGGTCCTTTCAGCGGTTTTGAGGGCGTGATAGAAGATATAAACGTTGAGAAGCACACGTTAAAGGTCATGGTAAAAATCTTCGGGCGTAATACGCCTTTGGAGCTTAGCTATGCGCAGGTTGAAAAAATCATGGAGTAGTTGTTACGGGCTACTTTGTGGTTTTACGTGTTTAATAATTAGATTTTAAAGAAATGGCTAAAGAAGTTGCTGGATTAATCAAATTGCAGATTAAGGGCGGAGCCGCAAATCCTTCACCACCAGTGGGACCTGCATTGGGTTCTAAGGGTATTAATATTATGGGATTCTGCAAAGAGTTCAATGCCCGTACCCAGGATAAGGCCGGCAAGGTTTTGCCTGTTGTTATCACATACTACACTGATAAGTCATTTAGTTTTGTCATCAAAACTCCACCAGCTGCTGTCCAATTAAAGGATGCTGCAAAGGTAAAGAGTGGATCAGGGGAGCCTAACCGTAAGAAAGTCGCTTCTGTGACTTGGGAACAAGTAAAGGCTATTGCTGAGGATAAGATGGCAGACCTCAACTGCTTTACTGTGGAAAGTGCTATGAAGCTTGTTGCTGGTACAGCACGCAGTATGGGTATCAGTGTAAAAGGGGACTTCCCTGAAACAAAGTAAAACTTCAATTTGACTAAGTAAAATGAGTAAACTGACAAAAAATCAGAAATCAGTCGCTGACAAGGTTGAAGTAGGGAAGGCTTACACTCTGAAAGAGGCTTCGGAACTTGTAAAGGAAATTACCACAACCAAGTTTGATGCTTCTCTTGATATTGATGTACGCTTGGGCGTTGACCCGCGTAAGGCTAACCAAATGGTGCGTGGCGTTGTGTCACTGCCTAATGGTACAGGCAAAGTTACGCGTGTGCTTGCGCTCTGCACCCCAGACCAGGAAGAAGCCGCAAAGGCAGCTGGCGCTGATTATGTTGGTCTCGACGAGTATGTCGAGAAGATTAAAGGTGGCTGGACAGACGTTGATGTCATCATAACTATGCCTTCGTGCATGGGAAAAGTTGGTCCTCTTGGCCGTGTTCTCGGCCCACGCGGACTTATGCCAAACCCCAAGAGCGGTACTGTGACAATGGATATTGCAAAGGCCGTAAAGGAAGTGAAGCAAGGTAAGATAGATTTCAAGGTTGACAAGGCAGGTATTATTCATACTTCAATCGGTAAGATTTCTATGACTCCTGACCAGATTTATGGAAATGCCAAGGAATTCCTTAATACCGTCATTCGTCTAAAGCCCGCTGCAGCTAAAGGTACATACATTAAGAGTATCTTCCTTTCAAGTACAATGAGTAGGGGTATCAAGGTTGACCCTAAGTCATTCGATTAACTCTAAAAGTAAGGAAAAATGAAGAAAGAATTAAAAGATACTATTATTGTTGACCTTGGCGAGAAGTTGAAGGAATACCCTCACTTCTATTTGGTAGACGTGACAGGAATGGATTCTGTTGCCACTTCATCGCTTCGTCGTAAGTGCTTCAAGAGCGAAATAAAGATGATTGTTGTGAAGAATAAACTTCTTCACAGGGCTTTTGAGGTTGCCGAGCGTGATTACTCCGAACTCTATGGGACATTGAAAGGAAGTACTGCTGTTCTTTTCACAAAGACCGCAAATGCTCCTGCAAAGCTTCTCAAAGAAAAGGATATAGAAAAGGCTGGTGTCCCTTCATTAAAAGGTGCTTACGCAGAGGAAGGCTTCTATGTAGGAGCCGACAAGCTTAACGAGCTTGCTGCTATTAAGAGCAAGAACGAGGTTATTGCAGACATTGTTGCTCTTTTGCAGTCGCCGACAAAGAATGTCATCTCTGCACTGCAGTCAGGCGCGAACACTATTCATGGTGTGCTTAAGACTTTGGGCGAGCGTGCTGAGTAAATGATGGTTGACTGTTGAATTGCAGCACACAACCATAAAGTAAAAAATAAAAACAATAAGAAAAATTAAAAATAAAAATAAAATGGCAGATATTAAAGCTATTGCAGAAGAGTTGGTAAACCTTACTGTTAAGGAAGTAAACGAGTTGGCACAAGTCCTCAAGGACGAGTATGGTATTGAGCCTGCAGCTGCAGCTGTTGCTGTTGCTGGCCCTGCAGCTGGTGCTGCTCCTGCAGCCGAGGAGAAGTCATCTTTTGATGTTGTTCTGACGGATGTAGGTGCTACAAAGCTTCAGGTTGTTAAGGCTGTGAAAGAGGCTTGCGGTCTTGGTTTGAAGGAGGCTAAGACTCTTGTTGAGGGTGCTCCTGCTACTATCAAGGAGGGCTTGTCAAAGGATGAGGCTGAGAACCTTAAGAAGACCATTGAGGCTGCTGGAGCCAAGGTGGAGCTCAAGTAATTGAAATGCTTGAATGTTGAAGGGCTCTTTTAGATAGTCCTTGACATTTAACTCGTATCATTTTATAGTGGTTAGAATTTGCCCAGTCGGTGAGTTCTAACCTTTTTGTGTCTTTCTATACCATCTAATATATACATGTCACAAGTTGTAAATAACAGAATCAATTTCGCAAGCGTCCCGAATCCTTATCCTTTTCCGGATTTTCTTGACGTGCAGCTGAAGTCTTTCCGTGACTTCCTTCAGTTGGATACACCGGCTGAGGAACGCAAGAACGATGGTTTATATAAAGTTTTTTCGGAAAATTTCCCAATTACTGATACCCGAAACAACTTCGTTCTTGAATTCCTTGACTATTACATTGATCCTCCACGTTATTCCATTGACGAATGTTTGGAGCGTGGCTTGACTTACAGTGTGCCATTGAAGGCTAAAATGAAGCTTTATTGCACTGACCCGGATCATGAAGATTTCGGCACGTTCATACAGGATGTTTTCCTTGGAACCATTCCTTATATGACCGATAATGGCACATTCGTTATAAATGGTGCAGAGCGTGTGGTAGTTGCACAGTTGCACCGTTCGCCAGGTGTTTTCTTTGGTCAGGGAGTTCATGCCAATGGAACTTCGCTTTATAGTGCCAGGGTTATACCTTTTAAGGGTTCGTGGATTGAGTTTGCAACTGACATCAACAGTGTCATGTATGCATATATTGATAGAAAGAAGAAGTTGCCTGTTACGACTCTTCTTCGTGCTATTGGCTTTGAGGGCGATAAGGATATCTTACAGATATTTGACCTTTGTGAAGAGGTAAGCGTTAGCAACAAGACACGTAGAGAACTTATTGGTAAGAAATTGGCCGCACGTGTTCTGAAGAGTTGGACGGAAGACTTTGTTGATGAGGATACTGGTGAGGTTGTTACTGTTCCGCGAAATGAAGTTATTCTTGAACGTGAGATAGAGATAACAGAGGATAATTTCGATTCTATTGTCGATTCTGGAGTCTCATCTGTTCTTATTCACAAGGACGAGGAAGCTGCAAGTAAATATGAAATTATCTTCAATACACTTGCAAAAGACCCAAGCAACTCTGAGATAGAAGCTGTGCGTTATATTTATCGTCAGCTTCGAAATGCCGATCCAGCAGATGATGCAAGTGCACGTGAGGTTTTCCAGAATTTATTCTTCTCGGATAAGCGTTATGACTTGGGTGAAGTTGGTCGTTATCGTATCAACAAAAAACTTGGACTTGAAATCAATCCGGATGTTCGAGTTCTTACTAAAGAAGATATTATTGAGATTATAAAGTATCTCATTAAGCTAATAAACAGCAATGCTTCAGTTGATGATATTGACCACCTGTCTAATCGTCGTGTACGTACAGTAGGTGAGCAGCTGGCAAACCAGTTCTCTGTGGGGTTGGCTCGAATGAGCCGTACGATTCGGGAGCGCATGAATGTTCGTGATAACGAGGTTTTCACACCTACGGATCTTATTAATGCGAAGACCATATCGAGTGTAATAAATTCTTTCTTTGGCACCAATCCTCTGAGCCAATTTATGGATCAGACGAATCCGCTTGCCGAAGTTACCCATAAACGTCGTCTCTCTGCTTTAGGCCCAGGTGGTTTGTCACGTGAGCGTGCCGGATTTGAGGTTCGTGACGTACATTATACACACTATGGTCGTCTGTGCCCGATTGAGTCTCCTGAAGGCCCGAATATTGGACTTATTTCATCTCTTTGTACTTACGCAACAATCAATGAACTTGGTTTTATTGAAACGCCTTATCGTAAGGTAGAAAATGAAAAAGTTGACATTGACAATGGTCATGTTGTTTATCTTACAGCAGAGGAAGAAGATGGAAGCCTTATAGCTCAAGGAAATGCGCCATTGAATCCTGATGGAACCTTCAAGCGTGATGTTGTTCACTGTCGTTATGCTGCCGATTTCCCAGTGGTGACTCCTGGTAATGTCAGCCTTATAGACGTTTCACCGCAACAAATAGCCTCTGTTTCAGCAAACCTTATTCCGTTCCTTGAGCATGATGATGGTCACCGTGCCTTGATGGGATGTAACATGATGCGTCAGGCTGTTCCTTTGCTTCATAATGACGCTCCTATTGTGGGTACAGGCCTTGAGAAGCAGGTGTGTGAAGATTCACGCACGATGATTACTGCTGAGGGTAATGGCGTAATTGATTATGTAGATGCTACGACAATACGTATTCTCTACGATCGCTCGGAAGACGATGAGTTCGTAAGTTTTGAGCCAGCTCTGAAGGAGTACCGTATACCCAAATTCCGCCGTACCAACCAGAACATGACCATAGACCTACGTCCTATTTGTAGCAAAGGCCAACGGGTAAAGATGGGAGATATTCTCACGGAAGGTTATGCTACAGAGAATGGCGAGCTTGCTCTTGGACGTAATCTCCTTGTTGCTTATATGCCTTGGAAGGGATATAACTATGAGGACGCTGTTGTTATTTCAGAGCGTATGGTGCGTGAGGATGTCCTTACTTCTGTTCACGTTGATGAATACTCGCTTGACGTTCGTGAGACTAAACGTGGCGTTGAAGTGCTTACCAGTGATATTCCTAATGTCAGTGAAGAAGCTACGAAAGATCTTGATGAAAATGGTATAATTCGTGTTGGCGCACGTGTTGAGCCTGGTGATATAATGATTGGTAAAATATCGCCAAAAGGCGAGAGTGACCCTTCACCAGAGGAAAAGCTTCTTCGTGCAATTTTCGGCGATAAGGCTGGAGATGTAAAGGACTCATCATTGAAAGCAAATCCATCTTTGAGCGGAGTTGTCATAGACAAAAAGCTGTTCTCGCGCGCAATAAAGAATCGCGAGTCAAAACGGCAAGATAAAGTACTGCTTCAGAAGATTGATGAGGAATATGAGGCAAAGCAGGACGAGCTTAAGAATATGCTCGTTGACAAGCTCATGCAACTTACCGAGGACAACACTTGTGAGGGTGTGAAAGATTACACCAATGCTGAAGTTATCACAAAGGGCAGTAAGTTTACAGTTGCAGCTTTGAAGAATTTGGAATATGACGGTATTCAGAGCAATGACTGGACAGACGATGAACACATTAACAACCTTATTCAACGTTTGATAGTCAACTACATGCGCAAGTCAAAGCAAATGGAGGCAGAGCTAAGTCGTCGTAAGTTTGCTATAACTATTGGTGATGACCTGCCGTCAGGAGTGCTTAAGATGGCAAAGGTTTATATTGCCAAGAAGCGCAAGATACAGGTTGGTGACAAGCTCGCTGGTCGTCATGGCAACAAAGGTATTGTCTCTAAGATAGTCCGTGCAGAAGACATGCCGTTCCTTGCAGACGGTCGGCCTGTTGATTTGGTACTAAACCCTATGGGTGTGCCATCGCGTATGAATCTTGGACAGATTTTCGAGGCTATTCTTGGAGCGGCAGGTAAGAAACTTGGCGTGAAGTTTGCAACGCCTATATTTGACGGTGCAAAACTTGACGATTTGAGAGAATGGACTGATAAGGCTGGTCTTCCAAATCTTTGTTCTACAACTGTTTATGACGGTGAGACAGGTGAGCCTTTCGACCAAAAGGCAACGGTTGGCATTACCTACTTCCTCAAGCTTGGTCATATGGTTGAAGATAAGATGCATGCTCGTTCTATTGGCCCGTATAGTCTTATTACACAACAACCTCTTGGAGGCAAGGCTCAGTTCGGTGGCCAGCGCTTCGGAGAGATGGAAGTATGGGCTCTTGAGGGTTTTGGAGCCAGCCATACGCTTCAGGAAATGCTTACCATCAAGAGTGACGATGTTAATGGTCGTTCTAAGGCATACGAGGCAATAGTTAAGGGAGACCAGATGCCTACGCCGGGTATCCCGGAATCACTTAACGTTCTGTTGCACGAGCTTCGTGGTCTTGGTCTGAGCATTAAGATGGGGTAAAAAAGTTCATAGTTTTTAGTTTATATTTCTTATTTAGGTTTGCACATTGACGTGTTCAATCTAATAAAATGGGAACTGTAAACTATAAACTTTAAAACTATAAACTATAAGGAAAGAATATGGCTTTCAAAAAAGATACAAAGGTAAAGACAAATTTCACGAAGATTACCATCGGTCTCGCTTCGCCTGAAGAGATTAAGGAAAATTCGTATGGTGAGGTCACTAAGCCGGAAACCATCAACTATCGTACTTACAAACCAGAGCGTGATGGTTTATTTTGCGAAAGGATTTTTGGCCCAACGAAAGATTATGAGTGCGCTTGTGGTAAGTATAAGCGCATACGCTATAAAGGTATAGTTTGTGACCGTTGTGGCGTAGAGGTTACTGAAAAGAAAGTCCGCCGTGAGCGTGAGGGGCATATCGAACTGGTCGTGCCAGTAGCACACATTTGGTATTTCCGCTCATTGCCCAATAAAATAGGATATTTACTTGGCCTTCCCACAAAAAGTCTTGATGCAGTAATCTACTATGAAAAATACATAGTCATTCAGCCTGGTAAGATTGCGGGTATGAAAGATGCTGAGGGCGTTGAGGAACTCAATGGATCCCACAAGATGGACTTGCTTTCTGAGGAAGAATATCTTGACATCATTGACAACAAGCTTGATGAAGACAATGACCTTCTTGACGACTCTGATCCAAGCAAGTTTATTGCAAAAATGGGTGCCGAAGCTATTCTTGACCTGTTGCATGAACTTTCAGAGGAAGATGATAAAGGTGTTAGTGGGCTTGACCGTTTAAGCTACGAGTTGCGTGATCGTGCAGGTAGTGATTCGTCACAGATGCGCAAGACCGAGGCTTTGAAGCGTCTGCAAGTTGTTGAAGCATTCCGTTCGTCAAAGGATGTAAACAAGCCAGAGTGGATGATGATGAAGATAATTCCAGTCATTCCGCCAGACTTGCGTCCTTTGGTGCCACTGGATGGTGGACGTTTCGCAACATCCGACTTGAACGACCTCTATCGTCGTGTCATTATACGTAACAATCGACTGAAGAGACTTGTCGAGATAAAGGCTCCTGAAGTGATTCTTCGCAATGAGAAGCGTATGTTGCAGGAGGCTGTAGACTCTTTGTTCGATAACTCGCGCAAGTCAAGTGCCGTAAAGAGCGAAAGCAATCGGCCATTGAAGTCGCTTTCAGACTCATTGAAAGGTAAGCAGGGACGTTTCCGCCAGAACCTTCTTGGTAAGCGTGTTGACTATTCTGCACGTTCAGTTATCGTAGTCGGTCCTGAGTTAAAAATAGGAGAGTGTGGTTTGCCTAAGTTGATGGCGGCCGAACTCTATAAGCCTTTTATTATCCGCAAGCTCATAGAACGCGGCATTGTAAAGACCGTGAAGAGCGCGAAGCGTATTGTTGACCGTCGCGAGCCGGTTATTTGGGACATCCTTGAGAATGTGATGAAGGGGCATCCCGTATTGTTGAATCGTGCCCCGACGCTTCACCGTTTGTCGGTGCTTGCTTTCCAGCCGAAACTCATCGAAGGCAAGGCGATTCAGTTGCATCCGTTGGCTTGTACTCCGTTCAATGCCGACTTTGATGGTGACCAGATGGCTGTGCACCTGCCGTTGAGCAATGAGGCCGTGCTTGAGGCTCAGATTCTGATGCTTCAGAGCCACAACATATTGAATCCTGCTAATGGAGCCCCCGTCACCGTACCTTCGCAGGATATGGTGCTTGGACTTTATTATATCACAAAGATTCGTCCAGGAGCTAAAGGTGAAGGATTGACGTTCTATGGTCCTGAAGAGGCTATTATAGCTTTCAATGAAAACCGTTGTGACGAGCATGCTCAAGTGAAATGCCTTGTCGATGATATTGACGAAAATGGCAATCCAATAAAGCATGTTGTTGAGACAACAGTAGGGCGTATCATCGTCAATGAGATTATCCCTAACGAGCTTGGTTTCTTCAATGGTATTATATCAAAGAAGTCACTTCGTCTGCTTATCTCTGACGTTATCAAGAAGGTAGGTATGGCACGTGCTTGTGCTTTCCTCGATGGTATCAAGAACCTTGGCTACCGCATGTCATATCTTGCAGGACTTTCGTTCAATCTTGACGACATCATCGTTCCTCCTGAAAAGGCGGAAATCGTGAAGAAAGGCCAGGATGAAGTTGACGAGGTAACTGCCAACTTTGATATGGGTCTTATCACTGATAAGGAGCGTTACAATCAGGTTATTGACGCTTGGACACACGTCAATGATAACCTTAAGAAAGCAGTCATGAAGCACATGACCGAGGCTGACCAAGGTTTCAATGCTGTGTTCATGATGCTTGATTCCGGTGCGCGTGGTTCTGCCGACCAGATAGCCCAGCTTGCAGGCATGCGTGGCCTTATGGCTAAGCCGCAAAAGGCAGGTGCTGAAGGCAACTCTATCATTGAGAACCCTATCCTTAATAACCTCAAGGAAGGCATGTCTGTGCAGGAGTACTTCATTGCATCTCATGGTGCCCGTAAGGGTCTTGCTGATACAGCCATGAAGACCGCCGATGCGGGATACCTTACACGTCGTTTGGTCGATGTCTCTCATGACGTTATCATTACGGAGGACGACTGTGGTACATTGCGTGGTCTTGAGTGCCGTGCCTTGAAAGATGGCGACGATGTAGTCTCTACGCTTGCCGAGCGAATACTGGGTCGTGTGTCTGTACACGATGTTGTCAATCCTCATACAAATGAGCTTATTGTTGCTGCTGGTGATGAGATTGTTGAGGCAAAGGCAGATGCCATAGAGAAGGCAGGCATAGAGATGGTTGAAATACGTTCGGTGCTTACTTGTGAGAGCAAGAGGGGCGTTTGCCGTAAGTGCTATGGCCGCAACCTTGCATCGTCTAAGATGGTGCAGATAGGTGAGGCTGTTGGCGTGATTGCCGCTCAGGCTATTGGTGAGCCTGGTACGCAGCTTACGCTCCGTACTTTCCACTCCGGTGGTGTGGCTGAAAATGCAGCGGCCAACGCAAGCATCACTTCTAAGTATGAAGCAACCCTTAAGTTTGACGGATTGCGTACTGTGCCTTTCGTTGACAAGAGTGGCGAAGAGGACATTCCTTGCCAAATGGTTGTCAGCCGTCTTGCAGAGGTTCAATTCATTGACCCGAAGACGGACATCGTACTTTCCACGCTTAACGTGCCGTACGGATCTTCATTATTCTTCAAGGACGGGGATAGCGTCAAGAACGGCGATGTCATTTGCCGTTGGGATCCGTTCAATGCCGTAATTGTAAGTGAGTATGCTGGTAAACTTCATTTCCAGAATGTCATAGAAGGTACCACCTACAAGGCTGAGACTGATGAGACTTCCGGTATGACAGAACGCATCATTATAGAGTCAAAAGATCACAACGTCGTTCCTACGGTGAATGTTGTGGACGAGAATGGTCAGGTGCTTGGTACTTACAACTTCCCTGTTGGAGGACACATCGCCAACATAGAAAACGGACAGGATATTTCTACAGGTGAGACTCTCGTGCGCATTCCTCGTTCGGTGTTCAATGCCGGCGGTATTACAGGTGGTCTTCCACGTGTGCAAGAGTTGTTTGAGGCTCGTAACCCGTCAAGTCCGGCAGTGGTTTCTGAGATTGACGGTGAGGTCACTATGGGCAAGGTGAAGCGTGGTAACCGCGAGATAGTCATTACGTCCAAGTCTGGTGAGCAACGCAAGTATCTCGTGCCGCTGTCACGTCAGATACTTGTTCAGGAGCACGATGCCGTTCGCGCTGGTATGGCTCTCTCCGATGGCGAGATAACCCCAGCCGACATCCTTGCCATCAAGGGTCCGACGGCGGTGCAGGAGTACATCGTAAATGAGGTGCAGAACGTTTATCGTTTGCAAGGTGTGAAGATTAATGACAAGCACTTCGAGATTATCGTCCGCCAGATGATGCGCAAGGTTCGCATTGACGATCCAGGCGATACGAGTTTCTTGGAGCAGGAGCTTGTCGACAAGCTTAACTTTGCCGATGAGAATGATTGCATTTGGGGTAAGAAGGTTGTCGTAGACGCAGGCGACAGTGAGACATTGTCAAAGGGTCAAATAGTTTCTGCTCGCAAGCTTCGCGACGAGAACTCCAGCCTTAAGCGCCGTGACCTCAAGCCTGTACAAGTGCGTGACGCTGTGCCGGCAACGTCCACTCAGATTCTGCAGGGCATTACCCGTGCTGCCCTTGGCACCAAGAGCTTCATGAGTGCTGCCTCTTTCCAGGAGACCACGAAGGTGCTCTGCGAAGCTGCCATTCGCGGAAAAGTCGACCATTTGGAGGGCATGAAGGAGAATGTCATCTGCGGACACCTCATACCGGCTGGTACGGGTATGCGTCAGTGGGATAAACTCATCGTAGGCTCGAAGGAAGACTACGAGCGCATGCAGGCCAACAAGAAGAACGTACTTGACTTCGCGCAGCCTTCTGAAGTTGAGAAATAATTAGGCTTTAAACTAAATAAAAGGGTTGGGTAGCGATTTTACGTCGTGGCTCAGCCCTTTTTATTGGCTTTACAATTGAAACATACATAACTTTACATTCTAAATTCACATAATTCTACATGGAAGTCATTAACCTTTCCGACAATAATAGTATCATTGGGCAGTATATGGCTGAGATACGCGACATCAATTATCAGAAAAACCGTCTCCTTTTCCGCAATAACATACGTCGTTTGGGCGAGTATGAAGCTTTTGAAGTATCAAAGCGTCTTGATTATGAAACCAAGGAAGTCGCCACTCCGTTTGGCATTTCAAAGGTTAATGTTCCGACAGACAGAATTGTCCTTGCTACTATTTTCAGGGCGGGCCTTCCTTTTCATGAGGGTTTTCTCAATGTTTTCGACCATGCCGGCAATGCCTTCGTTTCGGCTTATCGCGAATATAAAGATCAGGCGCATCATGAGGTAGGCATACACGTGGAGTATCTCGCCACTCCGAGCATAGACGAAAAGACACTCATCATTGCCGACCCGATGCTTGCCACCGGTGGGAGCATGGAGCTTGGCTACAAGGCATTCCTGACCAAGGGAACCCCGAAAAGCATTCATGTATGCAGCGTTATAGCCAGCCCGGAGGGCATAGATCATATAAAAAAGGTCTTTCCCGAAGGAAAGACCACTATTTGGTGCGCTGCCATTGATTCAGGCATGAATGAGCACAAGTACATAGTTCCTGGTTTCGGTGACGCCGGTGACTTGTGCTATGGAGATAAAGTGTAGGGGCTATTTCACTTCCCAAATATCGTTTGTCTCCAGCAATTCCGTGAAATTGTGATAAGGCTTTTTTGCCTTCACTTCTTCTATTTGCGTGTTTACGGCCTCGTCGTAAGTCGGGGCTTCAACGTCGCGTATCACGCCAAGGGCAACGGGGAAACCTTCCTGCGTGTCCATCATGGCGAGTTTTAGTTGCAATGTGTTGTCAGGGTTGTGGCTGTCGTGCACAAGGATGTCGTCAATGGTATAGCCATCCTTGTCTATTTCTACCACTTTCAGGCCGAAACCTTCCTGTACGAGTCCGAACTCATCATGTTCGCCAAACACTAGCGGTTTGCCGTCTTCAACGTATATGGCATTCTTCTTTCGCCCGTCGCGTGTATAGATGGAATCGTAGGTGCCGTTGTTGAAAATCATGCAGTTTTGTAGAATTTCACACACGGCAGCACCCTTGTGGTGGTAGGCTGCCTTCAGTATTTTCACGATTTCGGCTCCGTCGCTTGCCACAGAGCGTGCGAAGAAGTGCCCCCTTGCTCCAAAGCACAGTTCGGCAGGGCGGAAAGGATTCTCTACAGTGCCGTATGGGCTTGATTTTGACACGAATCCGCGTGGCGAGGTTGGAGAGTATTGCCCTTTGGTCAAGCCATATATGCGGTTGTTTAGCAAAATCATGTTCAAGTCTATATTGCGCCGCATGGCATGAATAAAGTGGTTGCCGCCGATGGCGAGACCGTCTCCGTCACCACTTACTTGCCAGATAGTGAGCTTTGGGTTGGCAACCTTTGCGCCTGTGGCTATTGCCGCTGCACGTCCATGTATGGTCTGCATGGCATATGTGTTTACGTAATAGGGCAGACGGCTTGAACATCCGATGCCGCTGATGACGGCTGTGTCGTAAGGTGGCACGCCTATTTCTGCCATTGCCTTTTGCAAGCTTGCTAAAAAGCTGTGGTCGCCGCAGCCGGGGCACCAGCGTGGCTGGCCTTTTTTATAATCTTGTGGTGTATATTCCATTTTTCCTTTAAGCTTTGAGAATTTAACCTTTTGGTTTATCGTTAATTCTAAAGGTTACAGTACTTTCGTGCTGAAATAGTCTCCCTCGTTCTCTCCCTCGTGGGTTAGTAGCCATTCAAAGTTCTTCACGAGTCCGCTTACTGCGAACGGCTGTCCTTTCACCTCATTGTATTGGTATGGCACAAAGCCGTTGATGCGTATGCGCAACAATGCGGCAAACTGTCCGAGGTTTTGCTCTGCCACTACAACTTTCGGGTATTTCAACAGCGTATCGGCTGTGTTCTTTGGCAGGGGGTTGATGTATTTGAATTGTGCCAATGCCACTTTGTGGCCTTTGCGGCGAAGTTGCTCCATCGTGGCATGCAGATGCCCGTAGGTAGATCCCCAACCCACAATCAGCAGGTCGGCGTCGTCCTTGTCGCCTTCCACCTCAACGTCGGGCACGGGAATGAGAGCCACTTTCTCCGACCGCAAATGATCCATTATGTTGTGGTTTTCCGGCTCGGTTGAGATTGCGCCGGTCTTTCCGTCTTTCTCCAGTCCGCCGAGTATATGGGTGTAGCCCTCCTGTCCGGGAATCGCCCAATACCTGACTTTCGTTTCTTGGTCACGATAGTATGGCGTGTATTTGTACTTTTGGCCCTCGGTGGCATAATGGGGATGTATTTGGGGTAGCTTGTCAATTTCTGGCAGTTTCCATGCCGATGAACCGTTGGCAATGAAGGCATCCGTGAGCAGCACTACGGGTGTTAGGTGTTCCAGAGCTATCTTGGCTGCTGTGAAGGCGGCGTCGAAGCAGTCGGTTGGGCTTGTGGCTGCAATCACGGGCATAGGGCTTTCGCCATTGCGCCCATACAGCACTTGCAGCAGGTCGGTCTGCTCGCTCTTTGTAGGCAGTCCGGTTGACGGCCCTCCACGCTGTACGTCTATAACCACGAGTGGCAGTTCGTCAATCACGGCAAGGTTTAGAGCCTCGCTTTTAAGGCAGATGCCAGGGCCTGAAGTGGATGTGGCGGCAAGAGCTCCGGCAAAAGCCGCGCCTATTGCCGAAGAAGCTGCGGCAAGCTCATCTTCTGCCTGGACGGTAATCACGCCCAAGCTCTTGTGCTTGGCAAGCTCATGCAGGATGTCGGTGGCGGGAGTTATAGGGTAGGAGCCGAGGTACAGCCTTAGTCCTGCTTTTTCGGCAGCGGCAATGAGACCGTAGGCCGTCGCCTTGTTGCCCGTTATGTCCATGTAACGTCCGGGCATCTTGTTCTTTGTCTCTATTTTATAGGTGTGTGGAGTCGACGAATGGGTGTTTGCGCCATAGTCGTAGCCTGCGTTCACCACCTTTATGTTAGCCTCGGCCATTGCGGGCTTTTTTGCGAATTTCTCGCGCAGAAATTGTGCAACAAGCTCGCGGTCGCGGTTAAAGAGCCAGCACACGAGCCCGAGGGCGAACATATTGCGGCATTTCAGGATGGACTTCGTGTCCATGCCAGAGTCGGCAAGGCATTCCTTCACCATGTGGGTTATCGGGCATGCCACCACTCTGTCTGGGTCGACCCCCATCTCCTCAAGGTAGTCGTCGTTAGTGAACTGTGCCTTCCTTAGGTCGTTTGGCTCAAAGGAGTCGGTATCGATTATTATCGTCGCCGTTGGCTTTGAGTATTTGTATTGTGTCTTCAATGCCGCGGCATTCATTGCCACGAGCACGTCGCACTTCTCCCCCGGTGTGTACACCTTGCCTTCGCCTATGTGTACCTGGAATCCCGATACGCCGGTCAGTGAGCCTTGTGGTGCGCGTATGTCCGCAGGATAGTCGGGAAACGTGGAAATGCCGTTTCCCACCGTGGCTGAGATAGTTGAGAAAATGTTGCCTGCAAGTTGCATGCCGTCTCCGGAGTCACCCGAGAAACGCACCACGACATCTTCTAACTCTTTTACTTTAATTTCCTCTGGCATAATGTTTTTGAGTTTTTATAGTTTCAGTTTAGTATTCTCATTTATAAATTCATGTGGCAAAGATACTGCAAGTTTTTTAGACTTCAAACTATTTCCGGTATAATTTTCCTTTATTATTTTCACATAATATTTTGGCGTTACCAATCATTTTTTCTATCTTTGCCCCACATAAACTTAAAATTAACACTTACTATGGCAGATAACAAAAACAACCAGCAACAAAATCAAGTTCAAATACAGCTCAAGCCGGAGGTGGCTGCCGGACAGTATAGCAACATTGCTATGATAAATCATTCGAGCAGCGAGTTCGTCATCGACTTTGCCCACATGCTTCCCATTGCCCCACCGCAGATATTCTCGCGTGTCATCATGGCTCCCGAGCATGCCAAGCGTCTGCTTTATGCCCTTCAGGAGAATATCAGCCGCTATGAGCGTGAGTTTGGCGAGGTCAAGCTCCCTCAGCCCAAAGGCCCACAGGGTGGCCTCACCGCCACGCCTTTCGGCACGGGAAATGCGTAACCACGTTCAACCTAAAAACCCCGCCTCCTTGTTCGAGGCGGGGTTTTTAGGTTATTGTGCTTTGTGCCTTTACTTCTTCACTATCTTCTTGCCGTTGACAATGTAGACACCCTTGGTCATCTTTGTCACCTTGCGGCCCTGAAGGTCATATATAACGGTGGTGGAAGCCTTGTCGGCAGCTACGCCGTTGATGGCAGTTGAAACGTTATCGACGAGAGGGTACATACGCAACTCGCTTATCTGGTTGCCGCGAATGGTGCTTCGTCAGGTGAATCGAGACTTTTTCTATACATGTGTTACCGCAAAAAGTAACACGGACGTCAAATGTCGGAAAATCTCGCTGGATTGGTAGCCATACAGTTTGCAACGCAACCCAAATGTGGAGCCGATTACAGAAAGCATGTATGCGAGTTGCTCCATGATTGAAAATATATTTCCCGTCGGAGAGATTTCATTTACGTGGCAAATATAGACATATTTATTAATATGGGCAAATAAAATCACCTTTTTTTGTGCAAAAGAGCAGTTTTTTAACTAATCACCGCTTTTCGCACTAAAAGACAGTTTTTGAATTGCCATGTTTCACTTGCTTCTACGCTTTCTTTTTGCAAAGGTAGCACATTTTCTGCAACCTGCAAATGGATTCACTACTTTTTTTGTTTCGTTTTGCTTAACGCTACTACACATTATTATATAGCACTATGGAAAAGAAAAAAACAAGCATAATCGCATTTTCTCAGCTTTTGTCAGCGTCCGGAAAGGAAACTGGATGTTGCCCACGCTTTGGTAATGATGTTACCAAAGCGTGGTAACAATGTTACCGTGACGTGGTAACGGCATTACCACGCCGTGGTAACTGTACATATGCTGTTTCCTTTTTAAATCTCTCCGACGGGAGATTTAAATGACTGAGAAAAACAAACTTAAATTTATTAAAACAAACTATTCATGAACATTTTTACTTCCCCAAAGATGTTTTTAGCAGGTGTCGCGCTCTTGGCAAGCCTAGGAGCTTCGGCGCAGGCTATCACGAACACGGATGCCGACAAGCTGGACTATCAGCGCGAGATATCCGACGATGTACTTTCCGGTGCCATTACTGAGCTTTCTGTGATGTTCAAACAGGCGCAGACCGCTATCTATGGTCTGCGTGGTGGCAAGAATGGTGAATTGCCCGGTGCTCATGCTTATCAGTATGCCTTTGCACTCGGCACGGACAACTATGTCGGCTATGCATGCGTACCCCATAAGGACTTCATCTATGGTGGTTTCAGCCTTGAATCCACATACGGCATGTGCAAGAACACTATCGGTGGCCCTGGCGGCTGCTTTACTTACCTTCGCACTGGTGTGTCTCCGTTGCTCAACAACAGCAAGCTCAATGACATTCCGGAGTTGAAAGCCATCTACTTGCTGCTCTACAACTATTCGGCTATTGAGAACGCCGACCTCTACGGGCCGGAGCCTTATGTTGATTTCAAGAACGACAAGCAAACGTCTCCTTTCACATATAACGACATGCGCACCATTTACTACAGTGCAAAGGAGAATATCGACAACATCGTCAAGTGCTTGAAGTATTTCGAAAATCGTAGCAGCAGCTATAAAAAGACGCTGAATGGGACATTGAATGGTTCGCTCAACTTTATTCGCAATTATAATGCCACGCGTCGTAACATGGATCCGTGGATTCGTTTCGCCAATTCATTGAAGCTTCGTATGGCAATCCATATTTCTGCAGTGGAACCGGAAACAGCCAAGGCATGGGCAGAGGAAGCTGTGGCAAGTGGCGTTATGGAGAGTCCTGACGACCAGGTGGCAATTTGGCTTTCTAATTTCGGAAATCCGCATCCATTGGTGCAGGTCTCTGAATGGGGTGATACTCGCCTCGGTGCTTCTTTCGCCAGTATCTTGAAGAGCCTTAACCACCCTTATGCTGATTATTTGTACAAGTTCAACAGCGACCCTATCGTAAAGACTGGCTCGAAGGGTTCGGCTTCCTCGGTCACTCCTGCCGACGAGGCGCTTGTCGGCATGCGTGATGGTACGGTGCCTGGTGAAGGGCAGAGTGTCGGCGGAAACCAATACATTGCTTTCAGTAAGCTGGACAATGAATATCTTGGAATGATGACTCCTCCTGCTTATCTGATGAAATATGCAGAGGTGTGCTTCAATCTTGCCGAAGGTGCCTTGCGCGGCTGGAACATGGGCGGTACTGCACAGCAGTTCTATGAGGAAGGTATCAAGTATGCCTATTGTGAAGACCCCACGTATGGGGACGAGATTGAATATCTGAATCATGTCAATGATTACATGGAGCAGGATCGTGCCACTGATTTTACTTATGTTGACCCTACAGGTGAAACCCCCGACATGCCCAGCGTCACCAAGATTGGCGTGAAGTGGAATGAGAGCCTTGACAAGGAGACGAAGCTTGAGATGATCATCACGCAGAAGTACATCGCGCACTTCCCCTATAGCTTCGAGCCTTGGGTAGACCTTCGCCGTACAGGCTATCCGAAGATATTCCCCGTGCTCAATGTGGCTGATGGCGACGGCAGCTTGAAGGAAGGCGAACAGATGCGCCGCATTCCTTGGGCAAGCGATGATCCTCAGACGCAGAAGGATATTCAGAATACAGGTATTCCAGCACTGGGCAACAAGCCGGACGTGATGGCTACCCGTCTGTGGTGGGATACAGGCGTGAACTTCCCCGATGCCACAGGTATCAACAACGTTGCTACGGAAGGTAAGTCAAATGCGGTCGTCGAGGCTGGCGTTGGCACAATCTCCGTAAGTGGTGCTGCCAAGGCATTTGTGTTTGACATGACGGGATGTCAGGTTGCTGGCATTGACAAGGTTGGCACAGTAAGCGTGGCAAAGGGTCTTTATATCGTGAAAACTGTCACTGGCAATGAGAGTAGCGCTGTGAAAGTGCTTGTGAAGTAAATGTATATACACATCTTGTAATGGCTGGCATAATGTTGGCCATTACATTATACCTAATAACTATATATTCAATTAAATACCAATCTTTTATCCCAAAATCAGACGTTATGAAAAAATGTCTACTGCTTACCGCAGGCGTACTGGCTTTCGCAGCAAGTATGCAGGCGCAAGAGTTGCGTAAAGGCTATATCGAAGCCGGTAGCAACACTGGAAGCGAGAACTTCCACATGCTTCTAACAAACTGGAAACCGGGAAGCAAGGTCAGTGCGGATGATAATTTCTATATCTCCCGTCAAAAGCCTCATTATCGTTTCCGCAATCAGGCAACGCAGGTACAGAAAGACCTTACGGCAGAGAATGACAAACGCCTTATCGCTTGGCTGCCTGTCGGCGACCCTGAGTACAACGCCCTTCCCAATGGTGTGTTCGATGCTGAGGTGTTCTCCATGTGGTCGTATGTGACAACGTGGGGCAACTGGACAGCCGGTCTTGGCCGTATGCCGGGTGCATTCGGAGATGTTGCCCACAAGAATGGCGTAAGTGTGTCGGGTGTTGCCGGTATTCCGTGGGGTACTATCAGTGCCACCTACCAGAACACGCTCAACCTTCTTGCTCAGGCAGATGTGGACAATACCGCAAAGTTTCTTCGTTACTATGGTATCAATGGTCTTGGCTATAACTCAGAGTTCTACTGTAATTCTTCCTTGGTACAGAGTCTGATGGCGTTCCACACCAATCTTAATAAAACTATGTTGCCGGTAGACCCTCTCTTTGAGAATTTCTGGTATGACGGTACAGACTACTATGGCAATATCAGTTTTGACCAGGGACTGGGCAGTCATAACGAAGGAAATTTTGGTGAGGAGCCAACTGTTTCGTTGTTCCTTAATTATAATTGGAACAGAGGATCCCTTCTTTCAAGTTCTGCTTCTTATGCCCGTTCTATGGGGCGTGACCCGCTTTACCTTTATGCCGGTGTAAACATGCAGGGCGGTGAGCCCAGTACTGGCTATTGGGGCAAGCTTGCACAAAATCCTATTTCCGTTGGCTTGTGGGGTGCCCACACCAACAATATGTTTTGGGAGAGCCGTGGTGAAAAGGGCTCTGAATCTGATGTCAAGCAGAATACTTACCTTCTTCGTATAGAGCGTTATTTCACCGGTGGCACACGTAACCCTGCCAACTGCCCCGACTGGTATAACGGCCACAATAACACAAGGGACAACTTCACGTGGCATGGCATGTCCAAGTTTATGTCTGCCCGTTCTGCCTTGAAGTGGAATCTCGATGAGGAAGCTTTCATTACATATTTCAATCTTGGCAATGGTAAGTTCTTTAACATCGACGGCAAGCGCGTTTCCGACAATCAGTGGTACAACATCGGCATGCAGGATTACCTCCCCACATGGCGCTGGTGGTTCTCCAATAAGTTGCTTGGCGGTGAAGTGGCTGACGTGCCTGCAACAGGACTTGATGCCAACTTCACATGGGACGAGGCTTATTTCGGTGGTTCTACCATCCGTATCAGCGGTTCTACAACGGGTGAGTATCTCCATCTTTTCAAGACTGATTATGAGCTGAAGAATGGTGACGTGGTCACATTTCGTTATAAGCTCAACGGTGGTTCTACCAAGGCAGACCTCCTGCTCTCGGCTGTTGGCAGCGAGAGCGATGCTACTGTCTATAATGTAGTGGATGCTTCGCAGAAGGCTGACGACGAGGAGTGGATTACAAAGACATTCACCATTGGCAGCGACTTCGACGGCAAGGAATTTGCTCTCGTGGCGCTCCACTTCGAGAATGCTTCCAACCTTGACCTCGTTCTTGGTGAGTTCTCTATCGTGCGTGGCACTTCGCAAACTCCTGCCATGCCTGTTGTCGAGTCCGGCATTATGCTTTACAACAGCAAGGCTGGTATGGATGGCAAGCTTATATGGAATATGGCAAATGACAAGGCAGCTGGCGAGCCATGCTACAACCAGGATGTCAACACAAGCTATTTCAAGCTCTATGCACAGGAGGAAGGTAATGACGACCCCGTGTTTGTCGGTACTACAACTTCTTGGGCTGCCATTTACTTCTCAATCCCTGTCGTACAGCCCAATGCAAAGGTACGCCTTGGTGTGAGTGCTGTGAGCATTGACCACAAGAGCGAGTCAGACATTGCTTGGAGCAACTATCTGGAGCCTTCGAACTATGTCTACAGCGATGATTTCGAACTCAACAAGACCACCATCAAGCCAAACGAGGAGTTCTCTATCGGTTATGTTGACCCGCAGCACGAGGATGGTACATGGACACTCAAGAACAGCAGTGGCGAGGTGGTGTTCACCGGCACTGGCAACACTGTGACCGTAGAGGGTGGCTTGTCTGATGTCGGCGGTTATGACCTTACACTTACAGGCAAGAAGCACCGCGACGATGGCACTGTAGTAGACTCTACATGGGTGCGTGGCAGCTATGTACAGATTACCAGCGAGGCCGTTGGTGCACTGCCCGAAATTTATTCGCTCACTGCCAATGGGGAGACTGAGGACATCAGCATCAAGACAGGCGACGAGGTGAAAATGGAATACACGGGTCGTAAGGCTGACGGTGCAGGCTCTCAGGGTGTTGACCTCAAGGAGGTTCGCTTTGGTGCCAAGTGTGCTGACCTCGGCGTAGTAGGCGCAAAGTCGTTCTCTGTTTCCTTTTGGATGAAGATTAACAAGCTCGCCGACGGCGAGACACAGCTCATCAGCGTTGCCAACAAGCGTGACTCATGGCCTAAGACTGACTGGGGTTGGATTTGGACAACCATCAATTCTGACGGTTCTATTCCTACGTTCACATTCCGTGGTACAGACCGTACGAGCAACAACGAGCTCCGCTATAAGTATGACGACACCAAGGTGCCTGTCGGTATATGGGCACACTATGCTTTCACCTTCGATTACAATGCAGCAGGAGGTTTCCGTGCACACTTCTATCTCAATGGCATAGAGCAGAAAATTTGTGGCTGGAACCGTGCTAACGGCAATGGTGCTTTGTCTACTTCCGACCCTGGTTATCAGTCGGATGTTTACAACATTACGGACGGCATGGTGCTTGCTGTAGGCGGTTCCGCTCATGGTCGTAACGGTATTGATGGTTCGCTCGACAACCTTCAGGTTTGGGATGGCGTGATGACGGCTGAACAGGTGAAGGCCTCTATGGGCGACATCGACCCCAACGCTTATCCCGAAGGCTTGAAGTGCTTCTGGGACTTCGAAAATGCTGCCGATGCTGACTATACCTTCAAGTCGATAGGCGCGCTGGCTGACGTACAGGCTGGTTCTCACGACTACAACAAGAGTGGTAGCGAAGGCCAGGGCCTCTTCCAGTGGCAGGCTCCTTCTTACATCAGCGGTTGCCCGTTCGTTTCCGGTACTACTTATGAGGTGAAGACATTGTCCACATGGCGTGCCCCGAAGGCTACCGTCACCAATGCTGTGGGTAACGACCAGACCGGTAGCGCAACGCTTACCTACGAAAAGGATGGTGTGCGCAACGTGACCCTCACGCTTGCCAACTCTCTTGGTTCTGCCCAGAAGGTGTTCTCTACCATCACCATTACTGGTGCTTCTACAGGTATCGGCGATGTTACAACAGGCGGAGAGCTGAAGGCTTACGTTGTCGGTGAGGATGTTTACCTTGATTTTGCCGAGGCTGGTGCTTACGACATAAATATCTACAATGTCAACGGTCAGGCCGCTGCTCAAAAGCATGCTTCGGTAAGTGCAAACGGCAAGGCACAACTCCATCTTGCAAAGCCTGGCATCTACGTACTCTCCGTCAAGAAGGACGGTAAGGTGGTACGCACCATGAAGCTTATCCGTAAGTAACTTATAAATATACTTGAAAGGGCAGGCGTACTTGCTGTCCTTTCAAGTTTTTTAATAAATTTTTAAACTAATTTTTAAATGAGGATTAAGTATACTCTTGCAGCTTTGGCACTCGTGGGAACAGTGTCAGGTTTTGCTCAGCGTACCCCGACGCATCCTTTGGACATCAAGGATGCAAGTTTTGACAATCTCGTCAGCAATTTCCAAAACTGGAAGGCTGGCAACCCTTTTGGTGGCGTGTCGACCATCGACGACCAGTTCTATATCTCCCGTCAGCGTCCCTTGGAGCGTATTGCAGGCTCTCTTGATTATAAGGCTGATGGTGAGGGCGATGAAAACCGCAACATGTGCCTTTGGGTGCCGTTGGATGACCCTACTTCTCAGTGGAAGGCTCTTCCTCGCTATTGTTTCGAGGGTGACAACTTCAGTAACTGGTCGTATGTCACCATTCATGGTAACTGGACTGCCCCTTGGTTCCGCGTGACAGCCGGTGTTACGGATGTTGCGCATAAGAATGGCGTGAAGGTGGGATGCGTACTGTCAATCCCGTTTGCGGAAGGCGTATATATTAACGGTTCTGCCAGTACTTATTCCAATATTTTCAGGATGCTTACCGAGAAGTCTGGCGGTAAGTTCACAAATGCCGAGAAGTTTGTGAAGTTCTTGAAGTATTATGGTATTGACGGTGTTGGCGTGAATTCTGAGTTTGGCTCTGATTATTCAACCATGTCTACCATTCAGGAATTCTTCGCACAGTGCCACAAGGAAGCGGAGAAGATAGGCTGGGCTTTCCAGTTGCATTGGTATGACGGAACTAACGACTACGGCAGTATCGCATTTGACAACGGTCTGAATGATAGTAATTCTGAAATGTTCGGAACCGGTGACAATATCGTGACCGACATGATGTTTGCCAACTACAACTGGTATGGCGGTCTGCTAAAAAAATCAGAATCCAAGGCTAAGGAACTCAACAGAAGCAGCTACGACTATTATGCAGGCTTTGACATTCAGGGGCGAGCTTTGAAGAACAATTATTGGAAAGACCTTCTTGACAGCAAGATCTCTGTTGGTTTTTGGGGTGCTCACGCACAGAGCCTTATCCACCAGAGTGCTACTGACAATGGTACTTCTGATGTAGCAATTCAGCAGACTTATCTTGACAAGCAGGAACTTATTTTCAGCGGTGCCAACCGTAATCCTGCCAACACTCCTGCGATCGCTACAGATTGCGACTTAAGCAATGCCAGCCTCGAGCATTTCCATGGTTTGAGCAAGTTCCTCTCGGCGAAGTCTACCATTCAGCAGGTGCCTTTCGTTTCTCGCTTTAACCTTGGTAATGGTCTGAAGTTCCGCAATGACGGTGTGGTGACTTTCGACCACAAGTGGCACAACCTTGCCACACAGGACATCATGCCTACATGGCGCTGGTGGATCGTTGACGGCAGCGAGAGCGCAAATAGCGACAATCTCGTGAAGGCTAACCTTACATGGGACGATGCTTGGTTTGGCGGTTCCTGCCTGCGTTTAAGCGGAGCTACACCACTCTCTCGTGTGAAGCTTTTCAAGACAGCCATCGCTGCTGAACCAAACTATGAAGTCTCCATCACTTATAAGGCTACCAATGATTTGGCAACTCATGCCAATCTTTTTGTGGTTGACCATAAGGGCCTGACCAGCTACAAGGAAGTAGCCATCCCTGCCGCTACTAAGTATGGCGAATGGACAACTTTCACCACCACGCTTGGCGACCTTGGTATGCAGGCTGGTGACATACTCTCTATGATTGGTCTTACTGTAGAGGGTACACAGAGTTCTTACAACCTGCTCGTAGGTGAGATTGGCGTGCGCAATCCCGGCCAGACTTTCGCTCCGGTTGAGCCTCTGGTCAAGGAGGTGGAGATGATTCGCGGTAAGGGTTCCACTCTCGACTTCAAGATGCGTTACGCTTCTAAGGAAGAGACGGGCTATGACAAGACTTACAATGACGAGGTTGATACCTGGTACTTTGAAATCTTCATGCAGCAGGAAAACCGTAAGGAGCAGCTCCTTACGGCTACCACTTCTTGGGCTGCATACGTGGTTGACGCTCCGCTGGTGAGCGGTTTCGATGGTCGCAGGTGCCGCTTTGGCGTGCGTGCCGTGGCTCCTGATGGCAAGACCAAGTCTGCTATATCTTGGACTGAATATCAGGATGTTCCTTACAATGCTCCTTCAAGTGAGGTTGTTATCAACAAGCAGGTTATCAAGCCGGGTGAGTCGTTCACTGTAGGTCTTGAGGACGCTATGGCTAACCCTGCACAGAAGTGGGTTGTGATTAATGCAAAGACAGGTGCTCAGATTTTTGAGGCTGCTAGTGTTCGTGAGTTCGAGACTTCTATCGACGAGATTGGCAACTACGACCTTCAGGTGACGGCTTCTGACGGTACCACTACTACCTATCGTGGCAAGATTATTATTTCTCCCGAAAAGACGGGTGCCGTGCCAGAGATTAACATGTTCTCCGTTGACAAGGCTAATGCCGAGGTCGGTGATGATGTGACTTACAGCTATGATATCCGCAAGGGCGAGGGTACGGTTTCACGTGCGGTTGCCATAAAGGATCCGGATATGTTACAGGTTTCAGGTAACTTGCAGACCGGCAAGACATACAGCTACGCCCTTTGGGTGAAGGTTGACAGCTATGCCCATGACAAACAGGGTACCAACCTTATCAGCAAAAATACTATCGAGGATAAGTGGCCGCATAACAACTGGGGTGACCTCTGGGTGCAGATTCGTCCCGAGCTGCAGACTACTGATGATGGTAGTGGCTGGTACTCTGGTGCAGACAATAGACATTACCATAATGCCAATGAGGTTTCTTTCAACACTATGGGATGGTATCACCACGATACCCCATGGGAGAGCATGATTACTACCGGTTACAGCTTGAATCCTGGCGTTTGGAACCACATTGTGGTGACACAGGATGGGAACGATGGCAACCGCCAGAAGATTTACTTCAACGGTAAGAAGGTTTGTGAGGCTCTTGCTCCCCAAGCTAAGCGCCGTGAAGACATGATGAATTCTGATAGCCGTATTTCTCGTACTGCTACAGCAGACATCTTCATAGGTGGCGGCGGTGTGTACAAGGCAGGCCTGAACGGTTGGGTCGATGAAGTCCAGGTTTGGAACAAGGCTCTTTCTGATGAGGAAGTCCTCCGTTGCATGCAAGGCTACAGCGATGATGAAGTGCCCCAGGGTCTTGTTGGTTATTATACTTTTGAGGACATGAATGAGGCAGATTCTTCTTTCGTCAATCATGGTTGCAATCCTGATCTCCGTGTTTATTCTGCCAAGCTCGTCCGTACAGTGGGCAGCGGTGGTGAGTCTACCGTCAGTGCTTCTTACGAGGTGCAGAAAGCCGACAACAACACGACGGGTTATCCAGGTATAGACGGTACGCTTGAAATCAAGACCAAGCGCATGCTCACTGCCAACGGTGCTGTTATCTCTACAGAGGACGACAAGGCCGCCGTGGTGACCTATGCTACTCCTGGTACATACGGTGCCACACTCACCTTGACCAATGACTGGGGTGAGACAACGCAGACCATCGACGAGGCTGTGACTATTGACGTGCCTACGAATATCAAGTCTGTGGAGCAGGGTAAGAATGACTTCTCAGTTTATCCTAACCCGTTTGTCGAAAGTGTCAACTTCCGTTTCGCTGAGGCAGGCAACTATACTGTCCGTATCCTCAACGCAGCTGGCATTGCACAGCAGAACAATGATTTCTGCGCTTCTGCCGGACAGGTGGTTAATGTAAATGTTACAACAACTCCTGGTGTGTACCTTGTGCAGGTACTCCGCGACGGTAAGAGCTACAAAACCGTAAGGGTTATAAAGAAATAAAATAACTTAGAATTAATCCGCTTTTCGAGCCGACTGGTCTATATGATTTTGTCGGTGGGAAAAGCGGAATTACCTATTTAAATAATTCTCTTAAATTACACAATGAACAAAAAAGCAACTGCACACAGGCAGATGATGGCAAAGACGGCTATGATGCTACTTGCGGTTGGTGTGCCCGCACACTATGCCAATGCTTCTTCATCTACCACGGGAGTTGCTGCTGTGCAGCAGCAGGCAAATATCACAGGTAATGTCGTTGATGAACATGGTAAACCGCTCATTGGCGTCAGCGTTGTCGTCAAAGGAAGCAAGGGGGTAGGTTCCATTACCGATATTGACGGCAACTTTTCTCTCAAGGTGGACGACAAGAATGCAACTCTTGTTTTCTCCTATATAGGCTATGCCACACAGGAAGTGAGCGCGGCGGGAAAGCAGAAAATCAACGTGAAGATGGAGCCGGAGAACTCGACGCTCAACGAGGTGGTGGTCACCGCCATGGGTATCCGTCGTAAGGAAGAGTCGCTGACTTACGCCACGCAGCAGATACGCTCGTCAGACCTCAACCGTGTCCAAGACCCGAACCTTGCCAACTCTCTTGAAGGTAAGGTTTCCGGTGTGACCATCACGCCGTCTGCCGGTGGAGCTGGTGGTGCTTCCAAGATTATCCTCCGTGGTAACAAGTCTATTCTTGGCTCGTCCACGCCGCTTATCGTTGTCGATGGTGTGCCAATGACCAATTCGCAGCACGGGCAGGTAGATTCTGGCTCAATGCTTGCAACAAGTGCTTCCGAGGGTTCTGATGCCCTTTCTATGATCAACCCTGACGACATTGAGTCCATCAACGTGCTGAAGGGTGCCAACGCCGCAGCCCTTTATGGTTCGGTGGCAGCCAACGGTGTGCTCATGATTACCACAAAGAAGGGTCAGGAAGGCCGTATGCGTGTCAATGTGTCGTCTAACGTTACCTTTGATAATCCGCTTACTATCCCCGAAATACAAAATGTCTATGGTTCTGACGTCAACGTTTACGATCAGGAAAACAGGTATGCAACTATAGGCTTGTCCAGCTGGGGACAGCGTCTTGACTCACGTGGCAATGACGACTTGCTTGTCAATGTGGCTATGGATCGTGACGTGTTCAGTTATACGGATGAGAATGGCAAATCCGTACGCCAGTACAACGCGGTGCACCTTCGCAATCGTGCCGGCAACGACCTTGACGACTTCTATCGTACGGGTGTTACGACCAACAACTCTATCGCTCTTTCCGGCGGTACGCAGAACATGAGCAGCTATTTCAGCTATAGTAATTCTCATGCCAATGGTATGCTGGAGAACAACTCCTACAACCGTAATACGCTCGCATTTCGGCAGATGTTCAAGTTCTTTGACCGTGCCACCGTCAACGTGTCGATGAGCTACATTTCCACCAAGACCAACAACCGTCCCGGTGGTGGCGTGAACATCAACCCCATTTACCATATGTACACCATGCCACGTAATATCGATATAGATTATTACCGCAATAACTATATGAATGGCAAGGGGCGTTGGAACAGTGGACTGCAAAACATTTATGTCCTCCAGCCCAATGGTACCTACCGTTACCGTCAGCAGCGTGTGGCTCTTTCAGGCCCGATGCAGAATTGGGCGTTCATGGCAGCTGGCCAAAACAACCCTTACTGGCTGATGAACATGAACAAGAGTACGCAGTGGGAAGATCGATTCTTCGGTAACATCACGGGTACGCTTGACCTCTGGTATGGCTTTAGTTTTCAGGCACGCCTCGGTGTCGATTTTGACAAGTATGAGTCAGATTCACGTCGCTATGCCACAACTTTCGTGCCTGATGCCATGGAGTCATACGGACGCTATTGGTGGAGTTACAACAAGACAACCGAGTACTACACCGACTATATGCTCAACTTCAACAATAAGTTCGGCGATTTCGACGTTTCTGCGTCAGCTGGTTTTGTAGGCCATACCATCAAAGGCAAGAACAAGTCGGTGGATGCCAGCCCCGCTACTTACGTAGATCCGCAGCAGCAGTACCTCTCTGATCTTATCAACTGGTTCTCCGTTTCCGCAGGCAGTGCGGGTAATACTACACAGAGCCGCTCTTCCGATTGGAACAAGGGTCTTGTGTTCACAGGTCAGGTAGGCTGGAAGGACATGGTTTTCGTGGACGCTTCTTATCGTCGCGACTGGTATCGTGCCTTCAAGCAGTTCAAGGACAAGGGTACGCCTGAGGATTACGGCTATTTCGGCTTCGGCGCCAACGGTATCATCAGTTCTATGGTCAAGTTGCCTGATTGGTTCAACTATTTGAAATACCGTGTATCTTACTCTGAGGTGGGTAACTCTATCCCCAACCAAGTGTATGGATCTATCAGAGTCAACTGGCGTAACAAGACTTATACCACCAACCAGTGGGCTGACTTTGAGGATCCTCGTCCTGAGAAGTCCCGATCTTTCGAGACAGGTTTTGAGGCTTTGTTCCTCAACAGCCTCTTGAGCTTGGACGTTACTTATTATAACGCTACCACTTCCAACCTTTATCTTGTTGGTTCTAATGCTTCCGGCCTAAGCATCCCAATGAACTCGGCCAAGATTCGCAACCAGGGTGTCGAGGCTACCATTGGCTACAACTATAAAATAGCCAAAAGCCTAAGTTGGAAGACTTCTTATAACTTCGCTTACAACAATAACAAGATTCTCCGTACCGCTTACGACAAGGAAACTGGCGCAGAGAATATCATCGCCACAAACGTGGGTGTCGTGCGTGTGCTCTATAAGGAAGGTGGTTCTATCGGCGATATGTATACTACCGACCTTCGCCGCTATACAGAGGATGGTACTGACACCAAGGGCAATCCAGTGAAGAAGGGATGGTATGTGCTAAATGCTTCAGGCGGTGTGCAGATGGAGACAGAGTCTGACAAGACAATGAAGAAGTATCTGGGCAACATGAACGCCAACTGGACAATGGGCTGGAGTAACACGATTACCTATAAGGACTTCACGATGTCGTTTCTCATCAATGGCCGTATAGGTGGAAAGGTGCTCTCTATGACAGAGTCGTTCCTTGACAACATGGGTCTCTCACAGCGTTCTGCCGATGCTCGTATCTATGCAGAGAAAAACAACATAGTTGCTTCTGATTATGGCAACAAGCCAGGTATGGTGCTTGACGACGGTTCAGGCCGTATCGTACCCATCGAGGCTTACTATCAGTCAGTTGGCGGTACGCTTCCGCAGGATGTTAATCGCTATCTCTACAGCGGTACCAATTTCCGTCTTCGTGAGCTCACGCTCGGTTACACTTTCCGTGACTTGCTCGGTGCAAACCGTAACCTTTCGTTATCGTTCATCGCAAGAAACCTGTTTTTCTTCTACAAGGACGCTCCTGTAGATCCTGATGTAGCTCTCTCTACTGGTAACGGTCTGAGCGCGTTCGAGGTGTTCAACTATCCTTCAACACGCTCCTTTGGTTTCTCACTCAATCTCAACTTCTAAAAAGTTCAATCAACGTAAGTAATGAAAAAACTCATATTATTTCTTTTCGGTTTTGTTGCCTTGACCGCAGCGACCTCCTTGATGACGTCGTGTTTGCAGTATGACAATCCAGGCGACGAGTTCGAGTTGGGTCAGCTGAAACCTGGCGACTCTGCGGTGGCGGCTAAGCCCGCTCCCGTCTTCGAGTCGGGCGACTACGAATGGTACAAGTAACCGCAAGGTTCCTTTCCTAAAAATATGATAGTCACAGGGCTGGAATGTCAAGTCCTGCCCTGTCGGCCTCGTTTTTATACACACAGTTTTTTACTAATTAACAATTTTAATTATGAGCATCTTCAAATCAGCAAGAACTTTATTTGCAGCAACAGCTCTCTTATTTGGCCTCGGTGCTTCGGCGGCTGAGAATGTGCTGTGGACGGATTATGCCCCTAACGGATCAAGTTTCAGCCAAACTGTTACGGTGGATTGGACTACTCAGGAAGTGTATGCGCAGATTGACTTGACCAACTGCACAGGCATTAGTGAGAACGTGCTGTCTGTAGGCAAAGACATTTCGGTGTGGAAGAGTGAAGGTTATCACCTTTATTACACAAGCTCGCAAAATTCCTTAGGGGTGAACTATGTTGGTCCCGTTGTTAACAACCCTGTACGTTTAAACCTCTCCATTTCTGGCACTATCGAGGTGATTGTCAATAAGGAGAAAGGTATCACGGTGAATGGTGAGCAGGTGGGCACGACAACTTCAACGTCCGGCCTCTTTGCTCTTACTTCCATTGGCATTGGTTCTTTGGAAGGTGCTACACGTAGTAACGCCAAATATCTGAAAGTTTCTGTTCGTGATATCGAGAAAACGGTTGATCCGGATCCTGAACCTGGTCCCGACGAGCCTGGAACACTGAGCCCGACAGCCACAGACAAGGTGTACGATTTCAGTGGTTTCAGCGATACCGCACTTCTCACTCTCTTCAAGAAGGTGCTTGACGATGGCCGCAAGTATCCTACGCTCGCAGAGTTTCAGGAGATTGGCATTCAGGAGAGCGACATAGCCTTCATTCGTTCCCACGTTCGCAACAAGGGTATCCTTAGCCGTGCAGACCGCCTTGTTGCCAAGACATATCAGGATCGTGACCTTTGGATGAACATCCCGATGGGTGTTGGTAGTGACGGCACAGGCGGCCAGCCTACCGGCACTTTCTCCAGCGATGTGTTCTCTGTGTGGAACTATACTAACCTTTTCGGTTCTTGGAACCACGGCCTTTTCACGGCACCCGCTTCTTGGACTGATGCCGCTCACAAGAATGGTACCGACATCATGAGTGGTATAAAGTTCTTCGACACAACCGGTAGCAGTACAGCTGGTGCTGGCAGTTGGGTGAATTTCATCAAGCAGCATGTAGGTGATAAATATGACTATGCAGAGCCTCTAATCAACCTCTTGATGTACTTCGGCTTTGATGGTATCAACTATAACTGGGAGGCCTCTGGTTATGATGACGATGATGTCGTGAACTTCCATAAGCAGCTTTACAAGATTGCAGATGAGAGAGGTTTCAATAACTTCCATAGTGGCATTTACACTTCCTCTTCTTCGCTTAGTGACTATAATGTGAATGCCCTTTTCGGTAATGAGAATGGGCGTTCTCACGACTTGATGCTCAACTATTCCAGCGGCGACTTCGCATACCGTCTCAACACTACTGCCAAGAAGGCAGAGAGTGCGTTGGGTACGACGAAGGGTCTCTATACCGGCGTTTGGATAGTGTCTATGGACCGCAACTGGCAGCGTTTAGATGCTGATGACGACGCTCACAAGGTAAGTGTCTGCCTCTGGGGTGAGCACGGACAGAGCCGTTTCTGGAGCTACAACTACGGTAATGACTCTTACAGTCGCCAGACTAACTATCAGAAGCTTCTTGAACGCACCGTTTCAGGAGGTAACCGTAACCCACTCAGCCGTCCTGCCGTTTCTTCAACAGGCAACAACTGGGAGGTAAGTTCGGATGGCAAGGAACCATTGTCAACTTTCGCCGGTTTGGCAGAGTGGATACCGGAGCGTACTGCCATTCACGGCAACCTGCCGTTCGCCACAGGCTTCCAGCTTGGTAACGGCGACCGTTACAGTTACAAGGGCAAGCGTACTACAGGTGAGTGGTATAACATGGGTACACAGGACATCGTGCCTACCTACCGTTGGCTCGTTGTGCAACCTGGTACGAAGACCGTGAGCACAGACATCCAACCAGAGTTCACCAGCCTCGACCAATACACTGGCGGTACCAGCCTTCTGCTCACAGGTAAGGCAACTTCTACAGGCACGGACGTAGTGCTCTACAAGACAGTTCTCAACGTGTCTGCCGGCAATCCTTATGCCAAGATAGCCGTGAAGAACGGTAAGGCAGGTGTCAATCCTTCCAACTTGTATCTTATCCTTCAGAAGAAGGACGGTAGTTGGGTGGAGACACCTTACGGCGACGTGAGCGGCAACACATGGGAGGAGAAGAAACTCAACGTCAACGGCATTGCCATGGGCGACGAGATTACTGGAATCGGTCTTCGTGTCAAGGGCTCTGATGACAACTACAAACTTTATGTTGGCAAGCTTGAGGTCAACGACGACGTGAAGTCTACTCCTGCCAACGTTAAGGATCTTAAGTGTGAGGTAAAGCAGGAAACAAAGACTTCGTTGTCTGCCAAACTTTGGTGGAACACCACTGCAACCGCTTTCGACCGTGCCGCTTTCGACCTCGTTTATAACGATGAGGCAAACATTGACCACTTCGAGATCCTCTATAAGAACGGTGAGGATGGCAAGGTTTTTGAGATTGGTCGTACCACTACATGGTCAACATTTGTACCCAACATCGAGCTCGCCGAGACCGACGACAATCCTTTCATCGGCGTTCGCGCTGCCTCTACCGACCTCAAGACCTACTCTCCTGTAGAGTGGATCAACATTCCTCGTGCTGCCCAGGATCTTTTGCCTGCACGCAAGGATGACTCTTATGGCACGAGCCAGATTGACCCGAATGCCGAGGGTTATGCTATTGCTATCCAACAGCGTTACGTCACTGATGTGACTACCCAAGGTGCAGACAAGGATCTTGACTTTACCAATGGTGGTCCAGTGGAGGACGGTACCAACTACCGCGACGCTACGAACCGTGTGCTTGAGGTGCACCAAGGCCAGACCTTCACGCTTCATGTGAAGTCTAACGAAGCGAGCGATGGTATGCGTTACTGCTTCGGCCGTGCTTGGATAGACCTCAATGGCAACAAACAGTTCGAGCCTAATACTATCGAAGAAGACCCTGAGAATGGTGAGTGCCTCTTTACAGTAGGTACGCTTCGTGCCGCTACACCAGCTATTGAGAACCCAGGTATTGATGTTTCTGTAACCATTCCTGAGAATGCTACTCCTGGTGACAGCCGTATGCGCATTGTGTTTGCAGACGCTTGGTTTGCAGGCACACTGCTGCCCACAGGTCTTACGTCCAAGGGCTTTACCATTGACCTTGGTGTGAAGATTACAGGTACCAACCCAGGCCGTACCGTATCTGACAGCCATGATCAGGGCGCAGCAGATGAGCCTGAGCAACTCACTGGCAACACGACAGGTGTCAACACCGTCAGCGGTCAGGTGTCTACCGTAGCCGTGTCTGATGGCATGCTCAATTTCCAGAACGCTGACAAGGCTTGGATTTATGACTTGACAGGTGCTACGCGTAACTATCTCGTGAAGCCTACCTCTGTCAGCGTTGCTTCTTTACCCAAGGGCGTTTACCTCGTCAAGATGCAGAGTGGCAATATCTTCCGTTCACAAAAGGTTGTCATTAAGTAAGGTTTAATAATCTCTTTCTATAAATGCTCCCAGCATGAAACATGCTGGGAGCATTTATTTTAACAAAAAACTTATTATTTTTGCGAAACGCATAACACGCATTTCTATTTACCACGTCATGATTCCAACCTTATTTGTGTGGTTGGCAATCTTAAAAAAACTGGTTTATTGGTATTGCATGACACTTTTGTATATGAATTAACTGGGCTTAATATTAATTAAGATTGATAACGGCTGTTATTTGCAAAGCTAATACCATCTTTGCAAATAATTATGAAACAATAAAAATAATAAAGAGGGATTTCTATAATTTATTACTAATTAAAAAGTGTATTTATGTTTAGCGATTTAAAGGGAAAGAATGGCAAGCTGAGTATTTTCTTTGTTTTGCTTTCATTCTGTTTTTTCTCACTGAATGTGGTGGCACAGACGGCACAGACTGGTGTAACGACTTACACAGGTACTGTTGTCGATGATTCTGACGTTCCATTGCCTGGTGTAACAGTTGTGATAAAGGGCATAAGTGGTGTTGGCACAACCACAAATGCCGATGGTGAGTTCTTAATAAACGTCCCGGCTGACAAGCATACCCTTGTTTTCACATACGTTGGCATGAAGCAGCAAGAGGTGAGAGTATCCGGGGGGAAACGCCTTACAGTGCGTATGCAAGCCGACGAAATGGCACTGAAGGAAACTGTGATTACTGGTATTTACACTCGCAAGGCTGAGAGTTTCACGGGCTCAGCAAAAACTTATAAGGCCGACGAGCTTAAGTCGGTGGGCAACCAGAATATTCTGCAAAGCCTTAGTGCTCTTGACCCCTCGTTTGTCATTGCCGATAACAACCTTATGGGCTCTGACCCTAATACCATGATGAATGTGTCGATAAACGGAACCACGAGCATAACTGGCCTGTCTGATGTCAAATCAACCACTGTATATACTTGATGGCTTTGAAACCACTTTGCAAACCATATCCGACCTCAGCATGGATCGTGTTGAAAGTATCACCCTGCTGAAGGATGCTGCTTCAACAGCAATCTATGGCTCACGCGCCGCCAATGGTGTGGTAGTAGTAGAGACAAGAAAGCCCGAGGCTGGCAAGCTGCGCTTTAGCTATAGCGGCAACTACCTGCTTAGTTGGGCTGACTTGAGCGACTACAACCTTATGAACGCTAAAGAGAAGCTTCAGTATGAACGTCTGTCGGGATTTTACGGTAGCCTTGATGAGAATGGTGAAATCCTCAACGACGTACAGCGCGAGGAATACTATGGCAGATATAAAAATGCCCTTGCAGGCCTTGATACATATTGGATGAACGAGCCTCTGCGCACAGCATTTACGCATGAGCACAGCATTAATGCTGAGGGTGGTGATTCTGCTTTCCGCTATGGCCTTACATTCCGCTTTAAAAACACCGAAGGTGTGATGAAAAACTCTGACCGTAAAAATATAGACGGCACTGTAAATCTCTCTTATCGTATCGAAAAGTTCAACTTTTCAAATCAAACCAATATTTCTTATACCGACATTTCCAACAACGTTGTGCCATTCAGCAGCTTTGCAACTGCCAATCCTTATCAGCCAAAGTATAATGAGAACGGTGAGGTGGATAAGGTCATTGACACATACGTCGGCTCAAACTTTACTGAGACCAATGTTTACAATCCATTGTGGGACTTCCGCCAGAAGAGCTTCAATACGGGTGATATTCTCAGTTTCCGCAACAATTTCATGGCAGAATACCGCCCAATTCGCCAAGTGCGCATCCAGGGCAAGTTCGGACTTACTACATCGCGTGAAGGCTCAGAGATATTCAAATCGCCGTTCGCTTCAGAATTCACAGGCGTGGAGGTTCTCAAGCGCGGTACCTATAACAAGGAAAACCAGAGCAGCACATCTTTCGACGGCAGTCTCATAGCAAGCTATGGCGACACTTACGGCATGCATACCTACAATGTGCTTGGTGGCGCGCAGCTCGCCCAAAGGAATGTCGACGTAGATAGCTATGCTGCACGTGGATATATAAGTGACATTTTCTCCAACCCCAACTTTTCTACGGGCTATCCTGATGGCGGCAAGCCAGGTTCTTCAATATCAAAGACACGTTCTGCAAGCTTCTATCTCAACGGCAACTACGCATACGACATGCGCTACCTGCTCGATTTTAACCTGCGTAGCGACGGTGCCTCGGTGTTTGGCGTGGACAACCCTTTCTCCACGACATGGTCGTTCGGTGTGGGCTGGAATGTGCATAATGAGGCTTTCATGAAGAAAATCAAGGCTGTCAGCTATCTGAAATTGCGCTACTCGCTTGGTAATCCCGGCTATCAGGACTTCAATGCGAAGATTGCCAACAGCACTTATACCTACTATAACAGTTATCCAAGCGTCTTCGGTCTTGCCACGGTGGTGAGTCGCTGGGGAAACAAGAATCTTAAGTGGCAGCGTACACGCACTCACAACGTAGGTATGGACTTAGAGCTGTTCAACTCACGGTTGATGCTGACTGTGGATTATACGTACAAGAAGACTGACCCGCTATTGCTTGCAGTGGATCTGCCTACCTCCACAGGAGCATCGTCGGTGCCAATGAATATCGGTGCCACAAAGAACAACAGCTTCTCGTTCACGGCAAATTATTTCATCATAAGAAATCGTGATATAACTTGGCAGGTAAATGCCAATCTTCTCCACACCAAATCTGAATACTATAAGATTGGTGACCTGCTGGAGAAATACAATCAGGAAGGTCGTGCCAGCCAGACATTGCTGCGCTACTACGATGGCGCAAGCTCCACTGCTATGTGGGCTGTGCGTTCACTCGGCATTGACCCGATGAATGGCAATGAAATTTTCCAGAAGAAAGATGGTTCCTATACCTATAAATGGGATTCGTCTGATGAAGTTGTATGCGGAGACCTCACGCCTGATGCTGAGGGATATATCGGCACAAACGTGCGCTACAAGGGATTTTCTTTGGGCATGAATTTCCGTTATCGGCTGGGCGGACAGGCATTCCTTGAGACATTGTTCAACAAGGTAGAGAACATATCTTCTGCGGCCATACGCTACAACCAAGACAAGCGTGCCCTCTACGACCGTTGGCAAGAACCTGGCGATAGGGCAAAGTTCAAGCGTATCGATGACACGTCGGTAACAAATATGTCGTCACGCTTTATCGCCGATGACAACACGCTTGAGTGCAAGAGTATTTCACTGGGATATGAAAACACTACCGTGAAGTGGCTCAAGACCGTGGGTTTAACTTCGTTCATGTTCAGAGTGTATATGAATGATATTTTCCGTCTCTCCACAATCAAGGAGGAGCGAGGTTTGAGTTATCCATTCCAGAGAAGCGTCTCTGCTTCCTTGAATTTGCGTTTCTAAAATAATGAAAGGGGAATTACAAATATGAAAATAAAGAATATAATTAAGGCAATGGCAGTGGGTTGCCTTGTCGTGATGTCAGCCTCCTCATGTTCCGACTGGCTGCAGGTGGACATGGAAGATGCTATCATGGAGGACAAGTTGTTTGAGGACAACTCTGGATTCGTGTCGTCGCTCAATGGCGTGTATGCCAAGATGAACGAGAACTACAGCTCCATACTAAGCATGGGTGTCATTGATGTTATGGCACAATATTATAATGTGAAGCAGAACAGCAGGCATAATTATTATGATTATGCCAACTATAACTTCAACGAAAGCAATTTTGAAAGCACGTCAGGGTCGTTGTGGACAACACAATATTCTCTTATAGCTAACCTCAACAACCTGCTTGAGCATTGCGATAAGCCAGGTGCCGCTATAAAATCCAACTATTATCCTATGGTAAAGGGTGAGGCGTTGGCTCTGCGTGCAATGTTACATTTTGACCTGCTGCGTATCTATGGTCCTATCTACAGTGCCGAGACGGAGAGCCAACTATCAATCCCTTATGAAGAATCAACTTCTAAGGATATACAGCCGCTCTTGCCTGCCAAGGAGGTAATTGAGAAAGTGATAAGAGACCTTAATGACGCTGCCGGGTTGCTTAAAGATGACAAAATACGCACTGACGGTGTGATGAACTCAGAATCAGATAATCCGAATGAGAGTTCTGACATGCGTTATCGCCAGTATCGGCTCAACTATTATGCTGTGCAGGCTCTCTTGGCACGCGCATATCTGTGGAAGGGTGACAAGAACGAGGCTTACAACATTGCCACAAATCTCATCAGTGAGAACAAAGAGAAGAAAGTGTTCCCGTGGACGCCAAAAGCAAATGTTCAGTCGGCTGACAAGCCAGACCGTATCTTCTCTTCAGAAGTGATGTTCAGTCTGTACAATACATCACGAGTAAATTTGTATGACTCTTATTTCAAAAGAACTGCAAGAATCAGCAATTCTCTTACATTTAAAGGTTCAAGTCTCAACGACGAATCTGGCAAGATGCCATATTTCTATTCTGATGAGCTTGACTTGCGCAGAGGCGACAACATGTGGAGTGAGGAGACGCTTGAGGAACTGGATGATTTTGGATCCACATCCACACAGAAAGCTCTGTGCCTCAACAAATATGCTGATGTGCCCGACAATTCTATCCGCTACATGATACCGTTGATACGCATGAGCGAGATTTACCTTATAGCCGCAGAATGCGCAAAGTCTACCCAAGAGGCTCTCGATTATGTCAACGAGCTGAGGCGCAACCGCAACTGCGTGGACTTGGAAGAATCTGTCTTTGGCAAAGACACGCAAAGCTACATCACAGCCGAGTTCGCGCGTGAGGAAATAGGAGAAGGACAACTCTATTTCTATTACAAGCGCCACAGCATGCGCAAGATACTCTCCGGAACCTCATTCTCTATGTGGGGAACAACCGACAGTATGACACCTCAAGACTATGTATGGCCATTGCCAAAGGTAGAGACAGACAAATGTGTGACAACAAACTAAAACTTGATTATGAAAGCTATGAAAAATTATATAAGTGCCGTAATGCTGCTCCTTATAGGGACGTGGATGCTTACTGGTTGCGAGAAAGAGCTTATGGACTATGAGGGCAAGGACGCACTCTACTTTGATGTTCGCAGGTCAGCTTCGTGGATAGAGCAAAGCAAAAGGCCACATCAGTATTATTCTGCCGTAGCATTTGGCAATATGATGGAAGATGAGACAGAGTTGTCTCTGAAGGTTATGGCAACCGGCAACATCAAGAACTACGACCGTGCTTTTCAGGTTATTGCCAATCCTGACAGTACCACAGCCGTGAATGGGCGTGATTACACTGACCTCACTACCGACTGTGTGATAAAGGCAGGTGAAAACAGCACCAATGTAACCCTGAAGGTCAAACGTTCTGCGGAGATGAAAGACGACACGTTACAGCTGCAGCTGAAGATTGTTGAAAACAACATGTTCTCATTGCCGTTCACCCAGTTTGGCGATGGGCCTCAGATTACCATTCAGCCTGACAAAAATGAGTTCAGCTACAACAAGGATGCCTCTGTACACAACATCTTTATATATGATGTGCTTACCCGTCCCGAAAGATGGATAGGCAACGACGAGAATGGATTGGGACTATGGGGCAAGTTCTCAGCTAAGAAGTACAGGCTCATCATGGAACTCACGGGTACCACCATCGAAGACTTCGCCACCGAAGAACGCATGCCTATGGCACGTCAGCAATCCATTGACTATCTCATGTCTAAATATCTGCTTGAGAAAGCAAAGAATCATGAGCCTGTGCTCGAGGACGACGGCACTATGATGTATTTCAGCGCCATTGCCGACCTTGATGCCAGTTCCGCATGGATGCCATTCACAAAACCAGAAGACTATTATAAATAAAAACAACACTGGAAGATTATGAACAAGATATGTATGAAATATATTATGGCTGTTGCCATGATAGCAAATATAGGCTTGGTGTCGTGTGTGGAAGATGAGGGCAATTACGATGCCGCCACTATAAACGAGATAAGCATCTCCGGCATAGATGAGAATTATTCGCGTATAGCATACGCAGACTCGCTGAACATCAAACCGGAGATTTTGGGAACTGTCAGCGGGACTGATGAAAGCCAACTTGAGTACAAGTGGTTCTTCAGCGAAAGCGACGGCTTGAAGGTAACCCATACAGTTATTAGCACTGAGCGGAATCTCAGTATACCTGTCGACTATGCACCAGGCAACTACAGGCTTTACTTTCAGGTGACTGACAAGTCAACAGGAATGAAATATGAGAGGTACACCAACCTTTTGGCATCGAGCCCCTTTGTGCGCGGCTTTTATCTCTTTGGCGACAAGGAAGACGGTACTTGCGGCATGGACTTCGTGAGCTTCATCGAGGGTCGCGATACATCTGTAATCAACAACATCTTCGTAAACTCCATAAAGCTGAAAGGGGCGAGGAACCTTATCTTTACAGGCTACCATTATAACGCTAAGGTCGTAAACCTTTGGGCTATTGCCGACAACGGATCTTACCAAGTAGAAAACTCGGCTTCTCTCGGCTCCTTTGATGTGCTGGAAGACCGAACAGGCGAGAATATGATTTTCGCCACCATACCTGTGCCCCATCCGCTCAAAGTCGTTGACGTATATGCCCATGCCTATGGCAGCAACAACCAGAATGTGTCGAGCAGGACAAGAATACTCTTGACCGAGAATGAGATTTTCAAGAATAACAGCCTTCTGTACAGCATAGAAGCCTACGACAACCCCATCAACCGTTATTCTGCAAGCAGTGAAGTGCTGTTCAAGCCGGCACCCTATGTCTTCTACCCTGGCAACAGCGGATACATCAGCCGATGGATGTTTTTCGACGAAACCAACCACTGTTTCGTAGGGCTTAACAGTGCCTATTCAAACAATTGCGCCAAGTATCGCGACTCTGAAACTCCTTTCTATTTCGACCAGACACAGTATACGCCCGTGCGCACGCTGGTATATGGCGAAAACGGATATGGCAATGCCGGACGCTCTTACGCTCTGATGACAGATGCCAACGGCAAATACTATGTTTACGGCTTCTCGCTGTCTTCTTCTACGCCGGCTAAGTACTACGGCAACGAGATTGACCTCTCCGTGGCTACAGGCTTTGCCAATGCGAGCCATTATGCCTTCTATTCTATGCAGGCAATTATCCTCTATTCCGTAGGCTCCCAGCTATGGGCTTACGACTATAATCGTAAGGACGCAAAGATGCTGAAAGACTTTGGTGCTGAAATCACCTATCTTGCTATGGACTATAACTCCAACAACGAGCCTGACGACTTCATAGTGGCTACGTACAGTCAGGTTGAAAAAGGCATAGTGAGCAAGTTCTCCATCAGCGACGACCAGAACAAGATTGAGATCACCCCTCATGAAAAAGAGGTGTGGCACACCCAGTTGAAGGTGGTGAAGGTGGAATATCGTAACTCTACAATTTAAAACAACAGCAAACGAAAACATCATTACTGATTATGAAAAAAGCACTGATTAGTTTACTGCTGTGCGTGACAGGATTGAGTGCGTCTGCACAGACCAACTTCCGTCATATCGCTTTTGACAAGGCTGTAGCTGCGGCAAAGAACGAAGGAAAGATGATTTTCATCGATTTCTTTACCGACTGGTGTGGGCCTTGCAAGAAAATGGCAACCGAGGTGTTCCCGCAAAAGGAAGTAGGCGACTTCATGAACAATAAATTTGTCTGCGTGAAATACAATGCCGAGAAAGAGGGAAAAGAACTCGCCGCACGTTTTGAGGTTAAAGCCTATCCTACATTCATCATCCTCAATGATAAGGAAGAAGTGTAGGCTGAAATCAAAGGCGCAATGGACGGTTCTGACTTTATCGCAAAAATATCCGCGAACCTGAATCCCGACATGTCTCCTGCACGTATGGAAGAACGTTACAGGGTAGGAGACCGCACCCCGGAGCTTGTCAACAACTATGCGTTCTATCACATGGAGCAAGGAAAGGAAAAAGAAGGCTTCAAGATTGTCGGCGATTACTTTGCGTCGCTTACCGATGCACAGCGCCTGTCGGCTCCCAATGCTTTCATATTCACTCGCTATACCATGAATACCGACGATGTGAAGGGCAAGTTCATGGTTGCTCACCGCAGCGAATTCGACCCTGCCGTGCGTGATGCCATCAATGACCGTATTGATAAGCTTTACAACTCTGCACTGATCGGCTATTTCTCTGGTTACATCCTCAGCTCTAACAAGTACAATGAAGATGAATATCAGGCGCTGAAGAAAAAGATTCAGGACCTTGGCTTGAACACAAAAAAATACGCGCCGATGTTCCGTTTCATAGAGTGTCGCGTTAAGAATGATGATGCAGCGTTTATGACGATGTGCGAGAATGAATTCAACACGTTAGACTCCTCGACACAGGGAATACTCATAATGAACATGTCAAGGCTCATAAATACAGACGACAAAGAGATACTCGGAAGAATGTCGCGTTTCATACGTTCGCACTTGAGTACACTTGACGGTACCACAATCTCCCTCGCTGGACGTTTGCTGTACGACATAGAGTCAAAAATGGAAAAGAAATAACATCTTGTGTGGAAAAGGCGTGCCAATTATGACGCGCCTTTTTTGATGGATTTGCCTGTTGTGTCTGACGATGTAAATATGCAATATCGGTTGCGGCTGTCAGCCGGCAGGACTTTGACACTGCTTCTTGATTTTGTCTTGAAAATTCTGAAAAAAGCATCATTTTTCGAGGCATTTTTTCGGTCTAAAAAATCTCGTTTCCACTGCTTTGTGACCCACCTTCAAGCCAACTTCGGCATAGCTTGATGATGTTTACGGCGCAATGGCATTTTCTCTACGGCGTAAAGACGATCCGTTTACGGCGGCAATGACTCATCTTTGCGGCGTAGAGAAGATGCCTATGCGGCGTAAAGAAGAAAGTGAAGGGACGTATGAAGGCTGCATTTTGCGCTTCGTTTTGCAATAAGTTTGTAAGCCACTAATATACAGTATGTTGCAAAATTTCCTGAGAATCGCGTATTTGCGGGCAGGTGTGTGCTTGGTTGCTTCTGCGAAAAAGTTTTTTAAAGAAAATTCATAGTAAATATAGTGTCGGGTCTGTTTTGGGAGCGGTTAGTTTTATATGATTTTCTTAAGGAAATCTTCAAATGCCTCCACGGAAATTTATTGCTATTTATCTTTACATATTTTTTTTGCTAAGTTTGCATTTGTCGACACTCTACAGCCCTACGATTACTGTCTTTTTCGCGCCGTGTTTTCTTTTTTTCTATAACCTTTTAAAACATTGAAAGGTGATATTCCTGCAAACACGCCTGTCTTAGTTAAGCCATCTAAAAACGTTAAGAACTTGGGTTATGTGAACGTGAACATAACTCCTATCGGTGAAAATGGGCTTATAGTGACTACGGCTAAAAACTCAGCTGGAGGCTTTGCAACTTTTTATGGCAGTTATGAAGCGAATAAGCAGATTGGAAACGATTGCTTTTACTATTATGATAATCGCTTCCTCCGTAGCGCGGGCAATTCTCATGTGCGTTGTACGCGCGGCTACTTCAAGTTTTCTGACGTGAAAGAAGACACTGGAGCAACTGGAGCAAAGATATTTGTGATTGACGATGGCAGCACTGTGACGCGCATTGATGCCATAGATGGGAAACCAGTGTCTACGGACAGATCTGTCTACAACCTTTCCGGGCAGCGTGTTGGCGACGACTATAAGGGCATCGTGATAGTGAACGGACGCAGGGTGTTGCGCCGGTAATCAACAGTACTAACACATAAACTGCAAACAAACTATGAAAAGAAAAAGTATATATTCTAAGCCACAGATAAAGGTATATATGCTAAACGACTTGATGGATCAGGAAGAAACCCTGCCATGTGAATCAAGAGCTGAGGATCACGATGTGCATGCCAAAGGCTACGTTTGGGATGAAGATGAGGAAGAATACACTTCGCCTTGGGAAAACGTAGGCCCGAAACTTAATTTTGATGAATAAAAAAAGTGGCGGTGATTGTGCTTTGAGTATAGTCACCGCCACTTTTTTATAAGTGAAGGAATAAATGTGGCGGGTGATGAATAAAAGTTACGAAGGTGAAGTGTAAGGTTAAACATTCTTAAATATTTCTTTGGCTTTTAAAATAGCAGCACCTTCTTTGTTGTTATTTCATGGAATATTTGTACCTTTGCACCCCGAAACGGGTTATTGTACCATGCCGAAAGGTGGGCATTGGTGGCAGGGGCTCTAATGTGTTGATTATAAACAAATAAAAATATATAAATAAAAACAAGAATTATGCCTACTATTTCACAATTAGTGCGCAAAGGCAGAAAGGTGCTCGTTGACAAGAGTAAGTCGCCGGCTTTGGATGGATGTCCTCAGCGTCGTGGCGTTTGCGTTCGTGTCTACACTACGACCCCGAAGAAGCCTAACTCAGCAATGCGTAAGGTGGCACGTGTCCGCCTGACAAACCAGAAGGAGGTAAACTCCTACATTCCCGGAGAAGGTCACAACCTGCAGGAGCACTCTATCGTGCTCGTTCGTGGCGGTCGTGTGAAGGATCTCCCCGGTGTTCGTTATCATATCGTTCGCGGCACTCTTGATACCGCAGGTGTGGCAAACCGCAATCAGCGCCGTTCAAAGTACGGAGCTAAGCGTCCAAAGAACAAGAAAAAGTAAACAATGCTATGAGCCGAGGGCCAAGGGATGTTACCCCTCTGGTCAGGGGCTCTAAGCCTGTAAGCTGAAGAAGCACAGTTTTTTTTATCAGTTTTGCTGGAGGAGTTGAGCAGGTTGAGTAAATGTCCAAGCGTGGACGTTGAAGAACATAAATTGACAGCCCCATGCAGAATATATTTTAAAAACAAAAAAATGAGAAAAGCAAAACCAAAGAAGCGCGTGATCCTTCCCGATCCCGTCTTCAATGACCAGATGGTCTCGAAGTTCGTTAATCATTTGATGTACGACGGTAAGAAGAATATTTCTTACACCATTTTCTACAATGCACTTGACATGGTAAAGAGCAAGATGTCCAAGGAGGAGAAGTCTCCTTTGGAGATTTGGAAGCAGGCTCTTGACAATATCACCCCTCAGGTGGAGGTTAAGAGTCGCCGTATCGGCGGTGCCACGTTCCAGGTTCCTACGGAAATTCGTCCCGACCGCAAGCAGAGCGTTGCCATGAAGAACTTGATTAACTTCGCACGCAAGCGCGGTGGTCATACTATGGCTGATAAGCTCGCAGCTGAGATTATGGACGCTTTCAACAATCAGGGTGGTGCTTTCAAGCGTAAGGAAGATATGCACCGCATGGCTGAGGCTAACCGTGCGTTCGCTCATTTCCGCTTCTAACTGTAATAAGGATAATACAAAATGGCTAAACGCGATTTACATTTGACCCGTAACATCGGCATCATGGCTCATATTGATGCTGGTAAGACAACGACATCAGAGCGTATCCTGTTCTATACAGGTAAGACTCACAAGATTGGTGAGGTGCATGATGGTGCAGCCACAATGGACTGGATGGTGCAGGAGCAGGAACGTGGTATCACCATTACTTCTGCGGCTACTACATGTAACTGGAACTGGAACAACAATACGTACAAGATAAATCTTATCGATACTCCGGGTCACGTTGACTTTACGGCAGAAGTGGAGCGTTCGCTGCGTGTGCTCGATGGCGCAATTGCTACTTATTCGGCTGCCGACGGTGTACAGCCTCAGTCTGAGACCGTGTGGCGTCAAGCTGACAAGTACAATGTGCCGCGTATAGGTTACGTCAACAAGATGGATCGTTCTGGTGCCGATTTCTTCGAGACCGTGCAGCAGATGAAGGATATTCTTGGTGCTAATCCTATCGCCGTTCAAATTCCTATCGGTGCCGAGGAGAACTTCAAGGGTGTTGTTGACCTCATCAAAATGAAGGCTATCGTTTGGCATGACGAGACTATGGGTGCAGATTATGACGTAGAGGATATACCTGCTGAACTCGCTGACGAGGCTGAGGAGTGGCGTGACAAGCTACTTGAGGGCGCAGCCAGCTACGATGATGACTTGATGGAGAAGTATCTTGAAGATCCTTCTTCTATCACAGAGGAAGAAATCATTGCTGCCATTCGCAAGGGTTGTATTGCTATGGAGTGCTGTCCAATGCTTCTTGGTTCTTCTTACAAGAACAAGGGCGTGCAGTCGTTGCTTGACTATACATGCGCATTCCTGCCTTCTCCAGAGGATACAGTAGCCATCAAGGGTACAAACCCAGAGACTGGTGAGGAGGAAGATCGCAAGCCTCTTGAGGAGGAGCCTACAGCTGCTCTCGCATTCAAGATTGCTACAGATCCGTTCATGGGTCGTTTGGTGTACTTCCGCGTTTACAGTGGCTCTGTAAAAGCAGGCTCTTATGTCTATAACCCTCGCTCAGGCAAGAAAGAGCGTATAAGCCGCTTGTTCCAGATGAATTCTCATCAGGAGATTCCTATGGAGAGCATTGAAGCTGGCGATATTGGCGCAGGCGTAGGTTTCAAGGATATTCGTACAGGTGACACTCTCTGCGATGAGAACAAGCCTATTGTCCTTGAGTCGATGACATTCCCAGATCCTGTGATTTCTATAGCAGTGGAGCCAAAGAGCCAGGCAGACATCGCCAAGCTTGACAATGGTCTTGCAAAGTTGGCTGAGGAGGATCCGACGTTCACAGTGCATACTGACGAGCAGAGTGGTCAGACTATTATCTCTGGTATGGGAGAGCTTCATCTTGATATTATTATAGACCGTCTGAAGCGCGAGTTCAAGGTTGAATGTAATGAGGGTAAACCACAGGTTAACTACAAGGAGGCGATATCCAAGACCGTGGAGAACCATCGTGAGGTTTATAAGAAGCAGAGTGGCGGCCGTGGTAAGTTCGGTGATATCATTGTTACGGTTGGTCCTAAGGACGAGGATTACAATGAGGACGATTTGCAGTTTGTGAACGAGGTTACTGGCGGACATATTCCAAAGGAGTTTATTCCTGCTGTCCAGAAGGGCTTTAAGGACTCTATGAAGAATGGTGTTCTTGCAGGTTTCCCTGTGATGGGCATGAAGGTTGTGCTTACTGACGGTAGCTTCCACCCTGTAGACTCTGACCAAATATCGTTTGAGCTTGCGGCTCATGCAGCATTCAAGGCTTGTTGCCAAAAAGCAGGTCCTGTCCTGATGGAGCCTATCATGAAGGTAGAGGTTGTGACTCCGGAGGAGAACATGGGTGATGTCATTGGCGACTTGAACAAGCGTCGTGGCATGGTTCAGGGTATGGACGAAGCTCGTTCGGGTGCACGCATTGTTAAGGCTATGGTGCCTCTGTCTGAGATGTTCGGTTATGTTACCGCTTTGCGTACCATCACCTCTGGTCGTGCTACAAGCTCTATGGAGTATGACCACCATGCTCCGCTGTCAGCATCGTTGCAGGAGCAGGTGCTTGCAGACTTGAAGAAGTAAAGACTCCCTCATTCCTCCCTAAAAGGGAGGATGAGTTGAAGGGGATATAGTGGTTGGCACTCTTTAGCGTATGACTCTTAAAGGGTGCACCATTTATACATTATTAATTTATACATAATAATTTACATTACGATGAGTCAGAAGATTCGTATTAAGCTTAAGAGCTATGACCACCAGTTGGTGGACAAGTCAGCCGAGCAAATCGTGAAAGCCGTTAAGGCAACTGATGCAATTGTGAGCGGACCTATTCCATTGCCGACACACAAGCGCATTTATACTGTAAACCGCTCGACATTCGTGAATAAGAAAAGCCGTGAGCAATTCCAGCTTAGCGACTACAAGCGCCTTATTGACATATACAGTGCAACGGGTAAGACCGTAGATGCGCTGATGAAGCTCGAGTTGCCTTCAGGTGTTGAGGTTGAGATAAAGGTTTAATTTGGCTTCCCCATAGGGGGTGACATCATAAGAACAGCGAGACTACACAATTACAGGGTGTAGTCTCGCTGTTTCTTTTGTTAAACTTTTGTAAAAAGGTCATGTGTAGAGGCTCCGTTTTTTTTTATGTGGGAAAATAGTAGTACCTTTGCACCTGCAAATGTTAAGTATTGCGCTGGCTTGTTGCCATCAATACGCTGAAGGATAGCAATTTTGCCTTCAATTAAGAAGAAGTAAAAGGCTCTCTTTTTAAGTGTGTTATGAGCATTCGGTTGGTGCGCCACTTAAAAAGGAAAAATAATATTTTCTACACTTGTTTTACGACATTTTTTTCGCGTAT
>CAZEEP010000024.1:0-49782 GCA_964511295.1 uncultured Prevotella sp. | reverse complement strand
CCAGTTCTAACTTGTAGAACTTTAAGTCCTTCAAAGTCATGCTTCTTATAGTGTAAAAGTAGCAATGGCCTTGAATCTCTCGAATACATTTTTTGCATGCTGTTTTGTTTCCTCGCCGGCGGGCTTGGCATCTGCTACCTCCAAAAGGAAACGTTCAGCGTCTTTTCCTGTAAGTGCAGGAGTTTCTTTGATTGGTCTTGCCATATTATATGCTATTATTAATTAACATCGCAAAGATAAAACAAAATATTGAGAAAGCAAATAAAAAATACCGAATTTTTAGGATTTGACTCTGTTGCCCATAAGCTTTTGTCCATAGCTGTAAAAGTCCCCCTGCCCCCTATCGTTGTCTTTATCCTAATAGCCGGCACATGGTAGTGCTCTGTTACTTGTGCTCCCATCCGCCACTTTAGAGCGGATGGATATGCCCGTGTGCCCTGTACGCAATGCCCTGTGAGGCCTTTGTGCATAAGGTGATTGCTGTTCGGCAATGCCGACAGGCTTTTTCTTGCCGCCACTATTACGATTCAGTCAACTATTCTTCTGTTTCACAGTTATGGCAGCAAAACGCACCACAGGCAAAAGCTCTGTCACGGGATTACACCAAGGAAACACTGCACACTATGGGCGTACAGGCTGACTTGAAACATGGCTGGACGCTTGGTGCCCGATACAAGTCTTATGTGTCGCCCTTTACACAGCGATATGTATCGGGCGGGATAGACGAAGCGCTACTTCTGCCTGATACCTGTCTTCAACAATCGCATCAAAACATCGACAATGTGAAAGCAAGCATTGACAAGGCCTGTCACTTCAATCCGAAGAGCTCGCTCACGATAGGTTTCACCCACCAGTACAACCGTTCCACCACAGAGATAACAGCCACCGGCTTGGTGACGCGTAATCGCCAAACGGAAAACATCGAAGCACTCTACGCACAGGGAAACTTTATGCTGTTCAAGCAGCTTAATGTGATGTTGGGAGCACGAGGCGAATATATAAAATCTACCCGCCGCAACTTACAAACTGGCGAGCGTACCACGTTATGGGAAGAGTTTACACTGTTCCCTTCTGCAACCCTCGGTCTACCCGTTTTAGATATAATTGAGGAACATTTTAGCCTTTCTTGGAATATGAAAATACATTATTGTTAAACGACACGATAGCATTAATGTTCTCTGCCATGTTCTGTCAAAGGACGGATGTTTTATCCTTCACTTGAGAAATTCCTTTATCGCCCTATACCACCAGTCCCATGAATAGCCTACGGACGGATGGTTTATCGTCATGGCTTTTGCCCTGCCGGCGTTGCTTAGCGAATAGCTGCCCGTCTGGACTTTATAGCCGTCGATGACGATGGGGTGCCCGTCGCGCCAACGACTGTCGCCAGGGAGGTAATTCCAAAGCCGGCTGCCCCATACTATTATGTACTGTGGCAGGTACTTGTCGATGACTTCATAGAAGACGTGGCTTGCATGGGTGTACTGCTCGTTTGTGCCTGCCTTGCGCGGGCCGCCCATAGCAGTTTGCAGGTAGTTGTAGAACATCACCGACTGCCATATCCGCTTGCGCTCCGCCCAGTCGGTCCCGTGCCCTACGAGGCTGCGCTCGAACTTAAGGAAAGTGTTCATCCACCGCTCCCGTTCCAGGTTCTCGTTGAGGTAGTCGTTAATGACACCGTTGGTGAATGCCGCGCATTCCCTGTGGTTTGCCAAGTTGCCGCAGTCGGCACAGCCTTCCTCACAATAATGGCTTTCGCCAAACACCATTATTCGCTTGCCGAACATGCCGCCATTATAATAGTTTTTGCCCACGAAGGGCTGAAAGAATACTTCGTTTAGCATAGAATGTATTTTTAACAAGAATTATCACTAACCTGTCATAATTTATTCATAAATGACCATTAATGATATTTGTGAATAATTCAATGGATATTTATGTTTAAACAGAATCAATTTTTATGTGTTTCATCCATCTGCTTCCATATCTCCTTGTAAACAGATCTGTTTGACCCAAACAGTGATGACGGGCGTGTGTGGCAGCTGCCGCACTGTGGACATTTCATAGGTTGGCTAAAGGCAGTTGCCATCCACTCAATATCCATTCCCTTGAACTTGTTTCCGCAGTTGTCGCAGACAAATGTTGTTGTTCCTCTAAGCATAGTTTTGTTCTCCTCTATTAATAGTGTTCTTGCATTTTAATCCATCGCTGTCATAATCAAAAAAGTCTCTTTTTTATATTACGAGCGCAAAGGTAACGGGTGGGTATGCCAAAAGCTGACACAAAGCTACACAAAGATGTTGAAGCATCCCATTATTAATCCAAGGAGGGCGCCAAGCCAAATAACGGCTTTCAACTCCTTGTCCATAACCTGCAATATGAGCCTTTCGGTTTCGTCCATGTCCATTTCGTTAATGCGGTCTCTTACAATCCGGCTTATGTCAATGTTTTCAAGTATCTTAGGCAGGTGTTCCTGAATGATAGTCGTATAGACAGACACGACGGAAGATGTGATTTTGACCAGTTGCTCATCCTTGCCTCTTAGTATATCCTTGACAGGCTTTGACAGAATCTTGTCGGTTTCATTGCCAATAAGATTTGAAATAATCTCATCACCATTCTTCTGAAGCATGTTGTTGATGTTGCCGGCGAGGTAGTTTTCGGCAGGCTCGCGAAGCAGCGATAAGAATTTGGTTATCACGTCCTTCCCGAAAAGCATGGCCACGGCTCCTTTGATGCCGCTCATAATGCCAATGCTGTCAAGCACTTCTTGCGCGCCGCCGGCATTGAATTTCTCCGCCACGTAGTCCATAGCTGCATGAGCCGCTTGTTTGCCTATTTCTGGCGACGTGACCTTTTCATGAGCCTCACGGGTAATGTTGTCGTTTACGCTGATTACCAAAGACTCTATGTCGTCCTTTGAAACGTAATGCAGCAGAAACTGCTCCAAAGTCTCATGGTTATCCTTTTGCTTGTCAATAAACTCTTGCACGCCATTTCTTACCTTTGTAATCATCTCGCCGGACAGCAAGTATTTGCCAAGCACTTCCTTGCTCATGAGGTTGTTGCTGATGACCGTTCCTATGGCTTCGGCTATGCGCCCTTTCTCCTTTGGTATTATGCCGGGGGTGAAAGGTATCCGCTTTCCAAAAAGATATTTCGGCTTGTGGGGGCGGAACAACATGCGAATGGCAATGGCGTTCGTGATATAGCCGATTAACGCGCCTACTACGGGCGGAATGATGGTACCTGCTAATGTTGTCATAATCAAAGTCTTTTTTTTAGATTGCACCTGCAAAGATAGTAAGTATATGTGTCAAAAGCTGACATAAGAAGATTTATTTTTCTATGGTAATTATATTCTGCCAAATAACGTAAAATTCATTCATTTGTCGGTTTCATGAGATTCCTGTGTTACACATTTTTATTGTTATCTGCAAAAGTTTCAAATACTATTTTATTAATTTTGCAGTCATGCTACGAAAGTATGGTTAAAATGATAAAATATGGACAAGAAGAAAAACCAGAAAGAGTTTGAGGATTTATTGCGGTCAACAAATCGCAAAGGCATTGACTATGTAATAGAAGACCTGGAAAAGGACGGGTTCTTTGATGCTCCTGCCTCGGCAGGGCATCATCTTAACATTCCCGGTGGCCTGTGCCAGCATAGCCTGAACGTTTGCCGTGCCGGGCTTATGATCTGGGAGGGCCTGAAAACGCTTGACGGAGCAAGTGCCGGCGAGGTGAAACGTGAGAGCGTGATACTTGCAACGCTGTTGCATGATGTCTGCAAGACTGACATTTACAAGCACGCGATAAAGAAAAAGAAGAACAAACTTGGCCAATGGGAAGACACAGAGGGATATAATGTCAGCTATAAGGATTTCCCAATGGGACATGGCGAGAAGTCTGTCATCATGCTTCTCCTTAGCGGTCTTGACTTGCACAACGACGAGATGCTCGCCATACGCTGGCATATGGGTGCCTTTGGACTGAACTTCAATTCGTATGAGGACGAACGATGCTATGACACGGCGCGCGCCGAATACCCGCTTTGCTGCATTGTCCAATGCGCCGACAGCATGGCTGCGGCAATAATGGAAACCACGCAGGAAGACCGTGACGCGCTTTAATGCCAAACTCATGGTATGGACTTTAGTGCTTAGATAAATTCCATTATCATGCTTATGATAAATAAAAACAGGCACATGCCTATTACTTCTTAAAGAAGTACATATTATTATATTAAATCCATTTTATAGGAAAAGACAAAAAGAATGACGACAATATCCCGCCACAGCATAGAGGAAGCTTACTCGTTGTTCCACCAGAAGTGGAAAATATATTCGCAGTCAGACAACGAGCGTCAAAAGGATGACATAGAATATGCCGTCGCTGAATATGTAAGGAGTATGAACCCTGAGCTTTATTCAAGGCTATCAGAGGGTAATGACGATTTCATGCTCTCACACTCCACTTTTGGCATTGACATCTCACGGGCAGTAGATGCTTTGGAGGGCATGATGCAATGAAGCTTTATAATATTTAAGGGGATGCATCATTATTCCCTGACGCATCCCTCTTATTCGAAAATTCCTGAATAAGCAACCTTTTCATAGCCCAAACTATAAACCAAGACCTACTTACTAAATAAACAATCTTAAACCTAACATGTACGAAACTAAAACCTTAATCAAGGTTGTAACGCTTTACAACCACTGTCTTTAAAATCTAATTGCTACAAAGTTATAAATATTTTGTCATTTATCAAAACTAAATTTGTTTTTTTTTGCTATTTTTTTGAAGAATTTATTAGCAAGGACAAAAGTTATGGTTTAAAGTCATTTTTCAAGTTTTTAAATAAGAAAGAAACTTGATTATGTTACAAAGTTGCAACATTTTTTTTACTTAAGTCGAAAATATATACTAAAATATTTGTATAGGTCAAACCAACTTTCTAACTTTGCAGCAGTAATTAAACTGCATTTTGTAAAAACAACAACAAATAAAAACTTAAGATGCAATGAACATGACGAACTGCAAAACCAGAAAGGTGTCGCTACCACACAAGAAGTTGGCGACATGCCTCGTGGCATTGTTCTGCTATGTCACCACGACCTTTGCTCAAAGTATTGTCAAAGGCACGGTGAGAGATGCTTCAGGCGAGGCACTTCCCGGCGTGACTGTTACAGTGAAAGGTCAAAAAGGCGCAGGTGCCGTGACTGATGGGGAGGGCGTTTTTTCTATTAACGCTTCAGGCAATGCCCAACTCGTATTCACTTACGTTGGAATGAAACCGCAAACGGTGTCTGTTGGCAACCGCAAACAGATATCCGTATCTCTCGCCGATGACGAGTCGACGCTTAATGATGTCGTCGTCGTGGGTTATGGACAAGCAAAGAAAATGACCCTCACGGGGGCTGTATCAGCCATGAAAGGCGACGAACTGCTGAAAGGTCCTTCCACCAACATTTCCTCGCTCCTTGGCGGCAAGCTTCCGGGCCTCACCTCCCTGCAAGAGTCGGGTGAGCCGGGTGACGACCAGGCTTCGCTACGCATACGTGGCTCACAGTATGGCGCGCTCTACATAGTCGACGGCATGCCGCGTTCTATCAACGACATTGACCCCAACGACGTGGAGAGCGTGTCAGTGCTGAAAGACGGCGCCTCGGCTGCCGTGTACGGACTCAATGCCGCAGGCGGCGTTGTCATCGTTACCACGAAGCAAGGTCAGAAAGGTAAGCCTACCGTGTCATACGACGGGCAGTATGGTATTTCAGTGAATGCCAACTTCCCTGAATTCATGGACGGCCCCGAGTACGCTTACTATTACAACCTTGCCGATTACATGGACAAGCTTGCCAACGGGCAAGTTACATCGCGTGCCGATTACACGCCCGTCTTCACCCGCGAGGATGTCCAGAAGATGTTGAACGGCGACCCGACCGACGGATGGGACAACGTAAACTATATTGACAAGGTGTTCGGTACCGGCCACACTCAAAAGCACAATCTCTCGTTGCGTGGTGGCAACGACAACATGAAGTATTATGTCGGTACCGGTTACATGAACCAGAATGGTAACGTCGACAACTTCACTTTCCGCCGTTACAATCTCCGTACCAACCTTGAGGCCACTGTTGGCAAGGGCTGGACAATCAACGTTGGAGCGGTAGGTACCGTCACGCGCAAGTCTGCCCCACGTTTCACCGCAGGTTCATCAGACGATGCCAATCAAGGCTCGGAAGGCAGCTGGATGTCAATAGGAAAGCAGGCCATCGTCATGCTTCCTTTCTTGCCAGAGACTTACAACGGTCTTTACACGGGTGTCGTGCCAAACAACCAGAGCATAAGCCACTCTCCCATTGCCGCCATTTACGATTCTGGCTATCGCCGCACACGTGCGTCAGAGCTCAACTCAAATGTCTCCATCAGCTATGACGCACCATGGCTTAAGGGCTTGAAGTTCAAGGCTACGGGAAGTTACGACTATCTGTCGTCTCGCAACAAGAACCTCTCCACTCCGTATCAGACCGCAGTGTGGAGCGTTGCGTCAAAGTCTTTCACCACGTACGATGACCCAAGCCTCACGGTTGGCACGCTCAACAGCGTTGGCGAGGGCGAGTACATTACCGAGCAGCTCGTCGGCCAACTTTCTGCCGAGTACAACCGTCTGTTTGGCAAGCACAATATTGGTGCCCTCGTGCTTGTTGAAGGTCGTGACTACAAGTCTTCGTCGGTCACGGCTTATGCCGACCACGTGGCGTTCCCGCAGTTGCCTGAGCTTGGTTTTGGCACTGCAGTTGCCGATCCCATTGGCGGTTACAGCGGCCACACACGCACGGCTGGTTACGTTTTCCGCCTGAAATACGATTACAACAACACTTACATGGCCGAATTCAGCGGTCGTTATGACGGTTCCTACAACTTCTCGGGCAACGCATCCGGCAAGCGTTGGGGCTTCTTCCCTTCGTTCTCAGGTGGATGGCGCATATCCCAGGAGCCTTTCATGAAGGCTACACAATCGTGGCTTACCGACCTCAAGATCCGCGGATCTATCGGATTGCTCGGTAACGACGGCGTGCCTGCTTACTCATTCCTCAACACATACGCTGCTGCAGGCAACCGCTATTTCAACAATACGGTTTACAGTTCATGGTACACCAGCGGTATCGCAAACCCCAACCTCACATGGTCAAAGACTCGTTCCACGAACCTTGGATTTGACGTTACACTGTGGGACGGACTGCTTGGCATAGAGTTCGACTGGTTCTACAACCTCAACTACGATCTGCTGACCGCCATGGGTGGCGACAAGGCACCTTCGATGGGCGGTTACTATTACACTTACGAGAACAACAACCGCTACAGCAACTACGGTATTGAGTGGACCGTGAGCCATCGCAACCGCTTCAATCTGGCAGGCAAGCCTTTCCAGTACAACGCGAGCGTGAACATGACTTATGCGAAGAGCAAGTGGCTGCGCTATCCTGACAGCCCCAACACGCCTGAGTACCGCAAGGTGGTTGGCACGTCGGTTGACGCTTACAGCGTGTGGATTGCTGACGGGTTGTTCCGTAGCGAGGAAGAAATCGACAACAGCGCATGGTACGACAAGAGACCAAACCTTGGCGACATAAAGTATCGTGACGTGAACGGTGACGGCAAGATTGACAGCCAAGACCTTGTGCGCATTGGACGTTCCAACCGCCCGGAGATCATGATGGGTATCAACCTCGGCGCATCGTGGAACGGTTTCGACTTCTCCGCACAATTCACAGGAGGCTTCAACTTCGATGTCTCGCTGCTTGGAACATACTATAACGGTTACGATGACAACACCGTATGGAGCCAGACCTTCAAGGAGGGCAGTAACTCACCGTTGTGGCTTGTGCAAAACTCTTACAGCGATATCAATACCGATGCCGAGTATCCACGTATTACGCTTGGCAACACTTCGCAGGGCGGCAACAACGGTCTTGCATCAACTTTCTGGATGAAGAACGGCAACTACCTGCGTCTCAAGACAGCCCAGTTTGGCTACACCCTGCCGAAGCCTTGGATCAAGGCCATAGGCATTGAGCGCGTCCGCGTGTTCGTTGAGGGTTCAAACCTCTTCACCATCGACAGCCTGCCCACAGGCATCGACCCTGAGTCGCCGCGCGTCAACAATGGTTACTATCCGCAGCAGCGCACGTTCATGGGTGGCATTAACGTAACGTTCTAAGTCATAAGTAATACAACAATGAAAACAAGACATATTTTCCTTAGCATGATGGCAGCCGCAGCACTCACCTCGTGCAACGACTTCCTCGACATAAGCCCGACCGACAAGGTTACTGACAAGACCATGTGGAGCACCGTCAGCAATGCCGAGCTTGCCGTCAACTATTTTTACAGCAACATAGGCAGTTTTGGCTCGTTTGGCAACTATCAGTGCTTCGTTGGACTCACCGAGGGACTTACCGACGAGTTCAAGTATGGCAACTACAATTACAACTCCGAGTGCCGCATACCGTCAGAGATAAGCTACGGCGGAGCCGTGCTCACGCCATCGTATGTTGACGTTTACATGGGCGTGTGGGGCTCAACCTACGAGCAGATCCGCCGTGTCAACGAGGCGTTGGGAACACTTCGCTCGTCGGGCTTCTCCGAGGCTGACTCCAAGCGTCTTGAGGGTGAGTTGCGCTACTTCCGCGCACTGTATTATTTCGAGTTGATGAAGCGTTATCGCCAGGCTATCATATACGGTGAGGATCTCAGCGAGATTAGCACAAACAAGGCTCTCGGCACCGAGCAGGAGGGATGGCAGTACATCCTTGACGACCTGACATTCGCCGGCGAGAACCTTCCTGTGTCAAACAGTGCAGTCGGCCGCCTCACGAGCGGTGCCGCATACGCCCTCTTGTCAAGGGCAATGCTTTATTGCGAGAATTGGGATGCAGTGAAGAAAGCATCCGAGAAGGTTTTCGCAATGGGTTACAGCCTGACGGCAGATTATGCCGACGCCTTCAAGACGGCTGACAACTCAGAGGCCATTTGCGCTTACCAATACAACGCAGACGCTTCCATCACTCATAGCTTCAATTTCTACTACGCTCCCCACAGCGACCGTGCCGTGAACGGTCTAAATAGCGACGGAGGCTACGGCACTCCAACGCAGGAGATGGTTGAGGAGTATGAGCTTAAAACTGGCGGCAAGCCCGACTGGAGCACATGGCACGCCACCGACGGCACCATGCAGCAGCCTCCTTACGAGGATCTTGAGCCTCGTTTCCATGCCACGATACTCTACAATGGCGCTTCTTGGTGCGACCGCAAGATTCAGCCTTACGTTGGCGGTGCCGACGGATGGGCAGTGTGGCAGACGGATAATCAGGTTGAGGGGCGCACCACGACCGGCTATTATCTCCGCAAGCTCGTGGAGGAGAATCAAAACTATGCCAAGTCGCAGAACAGCACGACTCCGTGGATTGCCTCACGCCTTGCAGAGGTTTACCTCAACTATGCCGAGGCTTGCTACCGCACCGACGACAACGCAGCCGCAATGGAGTATGTCAACAAGGTCCGCACACGTGTAAACCTGCCATCGGTCAGCGGGCTCTCCGGCGACGACCTGATGCAGGTCATCCGCCACGAGCGTAAGGTTGAACTTGCTTTCGAGGGACAGTATTACTGGGATATGCGCCGCTGGGGACTTTCCACGACAGCCTTTACGGGCGTACGCCGTCATGGCCTGAAGATTGAGCCTATGGGCGGCACGTTCCGCTACACTTACGTAGAGGTTGACCGCGAGAATATGAATTATCCCTCAAAGCTCAACCGCCTGCCGATACCGCAGGACGAGATTGAGAACAACAAGGATGTTGACCAGTTCTCTGAGTGGAAGTAACGCTTTTCCGCACACAAGGGCTATAATTAATATAAAACCATAAGTGTCTGTAAAAAATCACTTTTTAAAAATAAGACAATGAACAATATCAAAGCTAAATACCTTTGCGCTCCCCTTGCCGCGCTCCTCTTCTTAGGCTCATGCGCCGATGAGGAGCATGTGGCTCCTACCGCGCAGCGTGCCGGCATAACGAGCCTAACGGCACAGTTTACGCAGGGCGCTTACAAGGATCGTGGTGTTCCTTCTGCTGACGGCGTTGAATCTCCTACATGGACAATCCCTGCCGATTTCACTGGAACCGACCTCGTGATACCAATACCTTATTATTATCCTGCCGAGAGCGACTCGTCGATGGCCGAGAGCATGAAGGCGATGAAGGTGACGGCGATTCTGGAGAACAACTGCTTCCTGTCGCCAAGCCTGGAGACCATCCTCGACCTGACGAAGAAGAACCAGTTCATTTACACTGACCCTTACGGCAACGAGACGCCGATCACCATCTCCGGCGAGCTGACACGCTCGGCAAAGTGTGGCTTGAAGTCTATCACCATACAGCCGGGCGACCTGGCTGGTATCATCGACGAGGGCGCCAAGACCGTTTCATTGGTAACCGCCGAGGACTTGTCGAACGCAACTGCCGAGGTCGTGCTCGACCCTCATGCCACAATCTCACCCGATCCGTCCGTGGCACACAACATGAACGACGGTTTCACGTTCACCGTGACAGCCGACAACGGCACATCGAAGGCTGAGTACAAGATCGTGAAGCAGATTCCGCCGAAGGTTGAAAACGGTTATGCCACTGGCAGCGAGAAGGCATTGTGGACTGTTGATATGACCACTGTCGGAGTGTCCGTCCCTGACAACACGCATCCTACGCTTGCCGCAACTGGCGCTTACGTCATCCTGAACCTCGGCGATGGCTCTACTCCTCAGTATTTCCGCAAGGCAACAGGCACACAGGTGGGTACCATCAACCTCGGCTCTGCCGACGCTTCGGGTGCCATCACGAGCGACAACGCAGGCAACGTGCTCATTTGCAACTTTGCTACGACTGGTCAAACGCTCAACGTGTATAAGACCAACGACGTTACCAAGGCTCCAGAGTTGCTGCTCTCCTACCCCAACAACCTCGGGGTTGACCTCGGCGCACGCCTGCACGTGCAGGGTGACGTGAATGGCAATGCCGTGATTACTGCTACTCCGTACAGCTGTAACAACGTTATACGCTGGATCGTTAAGGACGGCAAGGTTGGCGAGGCTGAGAACTTACCACTATCTGGCGTTCCTTTCTGGGGAGGCCAGGACGATGCCGCCAAGGTAGTATCACTCGACGACAACGGTTCTGCTGGTGCTATCGTTGACTTCTATGACGGTGGAAACGACCAGATGTATTACACGCCTGACTGGGGCAAGTCTGTTTCAAACCTCTTGCAGAACACAGGCGGTAGCGCATGGGGCGAGAACAACGCTGCCATAGACGTTCGTCCGTTCAACGGTGCACGTTACGCACTGCTCTACAACATGGGTTATTGGCCACAATGGGGCATGGGCGGCTATATTTATCTGTATGATGCAAGCTCAATTGGCAGCATGACAGGTGACATCAGTAGTTCTCCTGCGCTCAAGTACAGTTTTGAATCTGGAGAGTATGGCTCAGCAGCTGGTGGCGATCGTTTCGGCGACGTGCTCTTGGCTCCATCTGCCGACGGTTACTTCATGTACATATTCTGGTGCTCCAACACTCACCTGAGCTTGGGTGCCGCCCAGATAGACTGCATACAGAAGTAATGGGCTGACAGTTCGAAAAAAGCGTTTTACCTTTGCGGCGTAATCGGGTTTCGATCGCGCCGTAAAGGCAACGCGATTACGCCGCAATGGCGATGCGTTTGCGGCGTGAAGGCAAAACGGTTTATGGCAATCATGAAGACTGCCGCTATTAAAAAAAAACGAAAAAACTCTTATAAGACAATGAAAACAAGCAACTTGAAATATACTTTCTCCATGTTGGCAGGCGCAATGTTCGCCTTGGGACTCGCTTCGTGCGGTGGAGAAGACCACATGGACGTGTTGTCCAACTGGACTTGGGACGACAGTGACACCGCTACCGTGGCACCCACGCCGGATCCGACACCTGCTGACAAGATTGTGAAGGAGGGCTGGACTGACGTTTCGGCCAACTACAGCGGCCTGCCGGCTTACATCAAGGTTTACAACCGCACCACCACTACCGACGGAAGTGCCGCCAAGGCTTATATTGTCGTGGCTGACATGTCGCAGGCCAAGTTTGAGGTCTCCGGTGACATACATTGGAGCGACGACGCAGGTGGAAACGGCAACGAGAGCATTTACACGCCGTCACAGTTCTATGACAACAATGGCAAGCCTGCCGTGGTGATCAACGGTGGCCTGTTCTTCTACTCGGAGACAGCCTCAGGCTCACCTTTCTATTATTCTCAAAGCGCATGTTACCACAACGGTGCGTTGCTCAGCCCAAACCAGAACTATTGGTCTGAGGACTGGGTTAATTTCTGGTATCCCACCATCGGTTTCTTCTATCAGGGCAGCGACAACCTGTTCCATGCCACATGGACTTACTATGCCAGCGACGGCAGCGATTACAGTTATGCCGACGTGAAGAAAATAGACAGTAACACGCCCGAATCATCGGTTCCAAACGCCACTTCGCCATCGGCAGGCACCAAGCTCAACGACGGTTCCACGGTCAAGGAGGGCATTGGCGGCGTAGGCGTGCTGATACACGATGGCATCATACGCAACACTTGGGCTGACGAGCTGCTCAACGTATCAGCCGACAGCAACCAGCCACGCACTGCCGTGGGTTATGACAAGCAGGAGAACAAGCTCGTGTTCTTCGTGTGCGAGGGACGCGATATGACAGAAGGCGTTAAGGGCATGACGACCGGCGAGGTTGCCAACCTGCTCACCGCCATCGGCTGCACTGAGGCTCTGAACCTTGACGGTGGTGGCTCGTCACAGATGCTCATCATGGGCAAGGAGACCATCAAGGGTTCCGACGGCAGCCAGCGTCCTGTTATCGACGCTTGTTTCATAAAGTAATCTTTTCTGCAAGATGAAAGTATTAAGATTTATGGCCATCGCCGCTCTCATTGTGTCGTGCAGCTTCGCGCTCACGGCATGTGGGGGCGACGGTGACGACGTTGTGGTCCCCGAGATACCAGAGAATCCTGACACTCCCGAGCAGCCGGATGCCTCGGGACAACCTGAGACGACCGCCAAGCCGAAATATATATGGATTGACGCTGCTGCCAACTTCCCGAGGTTTGCCAACAGCAAGGAGAACATTGTTGAGGACTTGAGGAAAGTTGCCGACGCGGGTTTCACTGACATAGTGGTTGACGTGAGACCCACGATGGGCGACGTGCTGTTCAAGACCTCCGTCGTCGATGCCGTGAAAAAGCTCGACTATTGGAGCGCGACCGGCTACGAGTTCTATGAGCGCACGGCAACGTGGGACTACCTCCAGGCATTCATTGACGAAGGTCATAAGCTTGGCTTGCGTGTCAATGCCTCCATCAACACTTTCGTTGGCGGCAACCTTTACGCCTATGGACTTGGAGAGCAGGGCTTGGTGTTCAGGGATACCTCGAAACGCGACTGGGTGACGACGCTCAACCTCGCGCGCGGACTCGTGAACGAGATGGATCTCAAGTCAACAGATCCGCAAGACAGCGAGTATTACGGCACGAAGTTCCTGAATCCATGCAACGATGACGTGCAGACATTCCTGTTGCGCCTGTTGCGTGACCTTGCGGCAAACTATCCTTCGCTCGACGGCATATTCCTTGACCGTTGCCGTTTCGATGACCTTAAGTCTGATTTCTCGGATGTCACGCGCAAGAAGTTCGTAAGCTATCTTGCCGAGAAGGGAATCTCGACGGCATCAATGACATGGCCCGACGATGTGGTCGCACCCGGCACCAATTTAGCTCCAAGCTCAGCCCCGAAGTATTTCAAGGATTTCCTGGCTTTCCGTGCCAAGACGATATACGATTTCGTGGCAAAGGCCGCTGCTACGGTGCATGGCGCAAACAGCGGCCTGAGGTTTGGTTGCTATGTCGGGGCTTGGTATTCAACATACTATACCAATGGTGTCAACTGGGCAAGCCGCAACTACAATGCGTCTCAGGATTATCCAGCTTGGGCTAACGCCGACTACAGGAAGTATGGTTACGCCGAGCTTGTTGACTTCATGCTGCTGGGCTGCTATGCTTCCACGGACAAGGTTTATGGCTCTGGCGAGTGGTCAATGCAAGGCTTCTGCACCCAAGCGCGCAAGTTGTTGGGCGCAAATGTTAAGTTTGCCGGCGGCCCCGACGTTGGCAATGGTACGGGTTTCGAGAATGGAGGCCAGCACCAGGCCGTGCAGAACAGCGTTGATGCCTGTGCCAACGCATCGGACGGCTACTTTGTTTTCGACATGTGCCATATAAGGGAGTTTGATTATTGGAATGGTTTCAAAACTGCGTTTGCAAAATTAAAATAATTATAAAACTCAGACCATTTGGAGTAAAAAGAAGAAAAATCTTGTACCGTTTAGGCTGATTTTATTAAATTTGCAACTACTTAGTAATAAAATTGTATCAGTTATGAATCAGGAGAAAAGAGCCTACTTTGAGAATTGGGCCGCAAAATACAAGGCTGACCTTACGGGCGAGATTATGCCTTTCTGGATGGAGCATGGCTGGGATCGCACGCACGGCGGCGTTTACACATGCGTCGACCGTGACGGTTCACTCATGGACACTATCAAGAGCGTATGGTTTCAGGGGCGTTTTGCCTTCATGTGCGCTTTCGCGTACAACAACGTGGAGAAGCGTCAGGAGTGGCTTGATGCCGCCAAGAGCACGCTCGACTTCATAGAGAAGTATTGCTTCGACAAGGACGGGCACATGTTCTTCTCGGTTACCGAGGACGGCACGCCGCTGCGCAAGCGCCGCTACGTGTTCAGCGAGACGTTTGCCGCCATAGCCATGTCAGAGTACAGCATTGCCACCGGCGACAAGGCGTATGCCGAGAAAGCCATGAAGGTGTTCGAGGATACGCAGCGTTTCCTCAACACTCCAGGTTTCCTGGAGCCGAAATATGAGGCAAACGTCAATTTGCAGAGCCACAGTATCGTGATGATACTCATCAATGTGGGTTCACGCATCCGCGATGCCGTCAACGACACGAAGCTCACCGAGCAGATTGACAGTTCGATAGCGAAGCTTGAGAAATACTTCATCCACCCGGAATTCAACTGCCTGCTTGAGAGCGTTGGTCCGAACGGCGAATTTGTTGACACAAACATGACGCGCACCATCAATCCCGGTCATTGCATCGAGACGGCGTGGTTCATATTGGAGGAGAGCCGCCTGCGCGGTTGGGACAAGCACTTGCTGGAGCTTGGCCTGAGGATTTTCGACGATGCCTTCGAATGGGGCTGGGACAAGTTCTATGGCGGAATAATCAACTTCCGCGACTGCAAGAACCTGCCGCCGCAAGACTATTCGCAGGACATGAAGTTCTGGTGGCCGCAGTGCGAGACCATAATCGCCTCCCTCTACGCTTACCTTGCCACTGGCGACGAGAAATACTATTATCGCCATAAGCAAATATCGGAATGGACATACGCCCATTTCCCCGATGCCCAATATGGTGAATGGTACGGTTACTTGCATCGCGACGGCACTCCGGCGCAGATGGCAAAGGGCAACCTTTTCAAGGGACCTTTCCACATACCGCGCATGATGGCAAAGGGTTACACGCTTTGCAATGAAATTCTGAAAATGTGATTATGACAAGACACAGGATTATCTTATTTGTGCTGATGCTCTTAGGGTGGCTACTTGTGTTGCCTCCCTGTGCGTCAGCACAATTGCGCTTCCGTCCTGACGGAACATTCAAGATAGTGCAGTTTACCGACATGCACTACAATGGCACAGCTAAGGGTGAGCCAGCCCTCGATTGCATTGACAAGTTGCTGAACATGGAAAAACCTGACCTCGTGGTGCTTACCGGCGACATTATTTATGCCGCACCGGCAAAGGACATGCTCACGAAGGTGCTCGACAGGCTGTCAAGGCACAATGTGCCATGGGCATACCAGTTTGGCAACCACGACTGGGAGCAGGGTGCCACCAACAGGGAGCTTTACGGCCTTGCGCAAACGGTGAGAAACAACGTCATGCCGCCAATAGCCGAAGGCAAGAATCTCGACTATGTGCTTCCCGTGTATTTCGCACGATGGCAAACGCCAGGCTGCCACGTTGTATTGCCTCGACTCGCACGCTTACCCAGAAGGGTTTCCGCAGGACAGGTCGAAGGGCACATACGCTTGGTTCAACCGTGCGCAAATCGATTGGTATTCGGCACAGAGCGCAGCCGTGGCAAAGGCCAATGGCGGCAAGCCGCTTCCTGCGCTGGCATTCTTCCACATACCACTTCCCGAGTGGCACTATGCCAACGCCGACGAGAATTGCGTGATGATAGGCGAACGGATGGAGGCTGCCTGCTCGCCCGACTTCAATTCGGGTATGTTCACGGCAATGCTTGAGAGCGGCGACGTGATGGGCGTGTTCATCGGGCACGACCACGACAACGATTACAGCGTGATGTATCATGGCATCCTGCTTGCCTACGGACGCTACAGCGGCGGCAACACCGAGTATAACCACTTGGCAAACGGCGCGCGCGTGATAGTGCTGAAGGAGGGCAAGCATGGCTTTGACACTTACATACGTGAGCGCAAGAGCGGAGCCGTGGTTTACCCAACCACCTATCCCGACAGCTACGTGAAAGGAGAATCGCCAAACAATGACTAAGCAACACCCTCTGACTGATTGCGGCGTAAAGGCATTTCCCTTGCGCCGTAATCGCATTCTTGCTTCCCCACGCTTGCCAAATCTATTCGAGTTTTATAAAGTTCATGAACATATTATAATATAGAGGTGTAATGCTTTAATTGAACGATAGTTTTTTAAAAGCTACACATTCCCTACATTTAAAAAAGCCAACAGACCGTTTCTTTGGTTATAAAATTTACATAAGTGTATGTATTTCGGAAATATTTTTGATTATTCAGTAAAATATTATAAAAATATTTGGAAGTTATGTCAGTTTTGCATAATTTTGCCCTTGTAATCTTTAAACAAATGTCTAATTATTTTTTATGCGAAACTTAAACATGTATGACACGGCTACGCTAATTCTTTTAGGAAGCTTGATGCTTGGCATTCCCCAGCCTGCGATAGCAACGGTTGCTTACAATGGCGCGGAGGTGGCACAACAGGCAAAAAGTGTAACCGGTCAGGTTCTTGACGAGGCAGGGGAACCTGTCATTGGTGCAAGTGTATTTGAAGAAGGGACGAAAAATGGAACGGTGACCGATATGGACGGAAAGTTCACGCTGTCGGTCAAGCCTAATTCGAAACTTATTGTGAGCTACATTGGTTTTACCTCACAGACCATTAGCGTGGGAACAGGCGGTAATGTGCGCGTGACACTGAAGGCCGAGGAAAACAACCTCAACGAGGTTGTTGTTACAGCACTTGGCATCAAGCGCGAAAAGAAAGCCCTGGGGTATGCCATGCAGGAGGTGAATACGGCATCGCTGTCGGAAAACCAGAATTTCTCGGTTGCCAACATGCTGCAGGGTAAGGTGGCTGGAGTGCAGATTACGCAGTCGGGTGCAGGCATGGGCGGCTCGACGCGTATCGTGATGCGTGGACTTAACTCACTTGGTGGGAGCAACCAGCCTCTTTGGGTGGTTGACGGCATCCCAATCAACGATGACAGCCGTGGCGACGTTGACCAGTATGGCGGAAGCGACTACTCGGGGGCGGCATCACAAATAAACCCAGAGGATATTGAGAGCATATCGGTGCTGAAAGGTGCCAATGCCGCTGCACTTTATGGGTCGCGTGCCCAAAACGGAGCCATAATAGTTACCACAAAGAGCGGGCAATACAACCAGCCGCTGACATTCGAATATAACGGCAACCTTGACTTCGCTTCGCCTTACAGTTCTTATGAGTATCAAGACGTTTACGGGCAAGGATCTGGCGGCAACTTCAACATGAGGTCGCAGGGCAGCTGGGGACCTAAGATGGAAGGACAGATGATTGACAGTTGGCGCGGTACTTTCTATGGTGATGCCAACGCCGCCCAATACGCCATGAAACCAGGCAACATGAATTTCATAGACGATTTTTACCGAACCGGCAGCATGTTCAACAACTCCGTGGTTGCCAGTGCAGGATCAAGCGACGTACGTGGACGATTCTCATTCACTGACTCGCGTAACAAGGGTATAACGCCGACGCATAGCCTCAATCGACAATATTATTCCGTAAATGTCGAGATGAAGAAAAAGTGGGTCAGCGTTGGCGCAAAGGGAACTTACATGCACGAGGTTATGCGCAATAATCCCGGACAGGGTGAGTTTGGCATAATGTCGCAGTTTGTAAAGACTCCTCGTTCGATACGCCTGTCTGACCTTAGGGACAATATTTTGTATAATAGCCAGGTAATAAACTGGACAGGTCCCGACCCTAACGCAAGTAACCCTTACGGTCTTGTTTATTCTGGGAACGGCAACCGCAATGTGCGTGACCGCCTGATGGCACAAGTGTCGGCAACATTGCACTTTACCGATTGGCTGAAGCTTACAGGAAGAACGTCAATCGACTGGTACGCCGATACTTACAAAAACTATGCGACCTATCTGTCAAGTGGCTCAAACACACAGAACCAGTACAGCCACAGCCGCAGCACTACTAAAGAGTTTAACGCCGACCTGCTACTTGCTTTCAACAGACACCTTGGCGATTTCGACGTGTCGGCTAACCTTGGAACGTCTGTTTACAACAGGGGGAACACCGGATTGTCAGCCCTTGCGGGTCTGTTCCAGATACCGGGTTTCATTTACATTGGTAACGGTAGCTCGCGACAGGCTGACGAGAGTTTCAATAAAAAAGAAATACAAAGCGTTTATGGCAATGCGAGCGTAGGCTACAATAGTATGCTTTATCTGGAAGTGACGGGGCGCAACGACTGGGCGTCAACGTTGCCCAAGAGCAACCGCTCGTATTTTTACCCTTCTGTGTCATTGTCGGGCATAATATCCGAAATGGTGAAGATGCCTAAGGCAATAGATTACCTGAAGGTTCGCACTTCCTATGCGCAGGTAGGCAATGACACCAACCCGTATCAGACGCTTTACGCATGGAGCACATACAACAGCTACGTGAACGGCTCGTTACTTGAGATGCAGTTGCCCACCATTTATCCGCTTATGGACCTGAAGCCAGAGAAGACTAACTCTTTTGAGGTAGGTTTTGAGTTTCGGATGTTCGAAAACAGACTGGGCATTGATTTCACTTATTATTCCACACGCACCACAAACCAAATCCTCAGCATACAGACGGCCTCGTCGTCGGGCTTCAGCAACCGCATGGTCAATGCCGGCAAGATTAAGAGTCATGGCTATGAACTTATGGTGAACGGTACGCCGGTGGAAAGCAGGGACTGGAAGTGGGACGTTACTCTCAATTGGGGCTTGAACAGAACGAAGTGCGTCAGGCTGACCGACCAAATAAAGCGTTATACTCTTGGCGAAACGCGTGTGGCATCGGTTGTCGTGAATGAGGGCGGCAAATTTAGTGACATTGTTGCAGGAAACGCCATCAAGAAGAACGCGAATGGCAAGTGGCTTATTGATGATAACGGTTTACCAATCAAGGAGACTGACAAGGTGATAGGAAACATGATGCCTGACTGGACCGGCTCTATTGGCAACACCCTGCGGTGGAAAGACTTCTCGCTGACAGCCCTTGTTGACATACTTTACGGTGGCGACTTTATTTCGATGACTGATGCCTATGCAACTACGGCTGGCAACTCTGTGCGAAGCCTTGAGGGGCGTGATGGAATGGTCGTGCCTGGCATTGTGGAGAGCACAGGGCAGGCAAACGCCAAACAGGTGACGGCAGAAACCTACTGGAACAACGTTGGTGGTTCCAGCGCTTGTGCCGAACTGTTCCTTTACAAGCGCACGAATGTCAAGATGCGCGAATTGTCGATTGGGTGGAATCTGCCAAAGGCATGGCTAAGCAATACTCCGCTTGCTTCCGTGAAGTTTTCTGTCGTTGGGCGTGACTTGTTTTATTTCTACAAGGACGCACCCGTAGCTGCAGAATCAGCATTCGACCGCAGCGATTACGCACAGGCTTTCGAGTATGCCTCGCTTCCGCCGACACGTAGTCTGGGTTTCTCGCTCAACGTGAAATTCTGACTTGAGAACAAAAGGAAAATGAAACCAATTCTTATCTGAAAGCGCATGAAAACACTAAATAAGATAATAGGATGTATTGCCGTGTCACTGCCATTGTTGTCATCCTGTACTGACAACTTTGACCAAATGAACACCAATCCTTACGTTGTAACTTACGGTGACCCGGGCTATTTGCTCAGCCACGTGACCGAGTTGCTTACAAACGTGAGTTGTGACCCTTACCAACGTGGCGAAAACCTTTATGGGCATTTTTACGCTCATTACCTTACCAACACAGTTGCCAGTTGGATGTCTGACCGTTACGGCTACAATGATGCTTGGGCTTACACGGCATTGTGGACTCCTTATCATGAGGCACTGAAGGAAACAAAGTATATCAGCGGTGGGCTGGACGAGCATCCCGAATACAGTAACATTGCCCAGATGATGCGTATCATCACCGTGTGGCGCACCATAGCTGAGACTGACATGTATGGTGACATTCCTTACTCAGAAGCCGGGCTTGGCAACGACGGCGTAAAGTTTGATACCCAGCGGGAAGTGTATGACTGTATTTTTACCGAACTGTCCGATGCTGTCGGCAAGCTGCAGACCGCAAGCGACAACCAGAAATCGCCTAACGGAGATCAAGACCTTATATTTGCCGGCGACGTGCATAAATGGATTCGCTTTGCCAACTCACTACGTTTGCGTGCGGCGTTGCGTATCATAAACGTTGACGCTGCCAAGGCAAAAGCTGAAGGTGAGGCGGCCCTTGCCGCCGGTGTCATGGAAAGCAACGCTGACAACGCCATGGTGCGTATTACTGCCACTGGCAGTCTGGCTTGGGGGCATCCGCTTTACATGATTTCTCAATGGGCGTGCTTTGTCATGAGCAAGGACATGGAGAACATTCTCAAGCATACCAGCAGCGTGCATGACCCACGTATGCCAATGTGGTTTGGCAAGTCAATAGACTACAGGAAGGCAGAAGAAAGCGGCAAGCTGGCTTCTTATGCAGGAGAGGAATACTCTGGCGTTCCAAACGGGATAAGTGACACGCAGATAGGATTGCACGAGAATGGCGTAGATGCCAATTCGCAGGTGTGGGGCTTGAAAGCTTACCCTAACTGGAACTCTGGCAAGAACGGCGTTGCCGATGGGCCTGGCAACTCGGTAATAGCAATGCCGCTGAAGGTGATGAGCTACGCCGAGGTTTGCCTGCTCAAGGCTGAGGCCGCCATACGTGGGTGGGCAGGAGCTGGGAATGCCCAAGCCAACTATGAGAACGGCATTCGGGCTTCTTTTGCCGAGGCACGCGACGGTGTTGACGCAAGCCTTTATTCTACTGCCAACGACGAGACTTATATTACGACAGGCAAGGTGAAATGGGATGAGAGCGACGGCCTTGAGGCAAAAATGGAGAGAATAATCACCCAAAAATGGATAGCCCTTTATCCAGACGGTTTTGAAGCCTGGAGCGAGTTTCGACGCACCGGCTATCCGAAGCTAACTCCCATACAGCAGAGCGAAGACCCGAACATCAATCCCGCAAAGGGCGAGTTTGTCAAGAAAATACGTTACCCTGACGCGGAGCGGCGCGACAACCCTAACGCCACGGCATCAACGCTTAACAACAATCAGGGCGACGGAATGCACGTGCGCGTGTGGTGGGACACCAAAGGAAAGTGACAATCAGGATAAACACATATAATATTTCGCAAATGGGATACATTATTAGGTTGTCCATGATGGTGGCAATGCTTTGCCTTGGCATGAGTGCCCAGGCAAGGCATCTCCTCGTCAGTGGAACTGTGACCGCTGGGGGCAAGGCTCTTGGCGGCGTTGTGGTAAGCGATGGTTTCAAGTGTTTCACTACCGACGCGAATGGTTATTATACTTTTGAGGCAGACGACGACGCACGTTTCGTGTTTGTGTCAACACCATCGGGCTTTACGGCTCAGTGCAAGGACGGCACGATACCGCAGTTTTACCAGCGTCTCGACAGGGACACGCCGAAGGAGCGGTACGACTTTGAGCTTGTGCCGACAGGTGGTGACGACAACCGTTTCGCGATAATAGCGCAGGCTGACGTGCAGGTGACGCAGGCGAAGGAGCTGCGCGACAGTTTTTCGGCCGATGTCGCCGACATGTCGCGACTCGCCACCGAGCTTAGGCAAGACGGGCGCAGCGTCTTCTCTATTGACCTTGGCGACATCGTTGGCAACGTGCAAGGCCTTTATCCACAATACATCAAGACGATAGCCCCACTGCAGATGCCGGTTTACCGTGCCATCGGCAACCACGACATGGAAATTCCTGCGGCACGCACCTATGAAGGCTCAATGAAGACGTTCGAGGGCTATTTCGGCCCGGTCAACTACTCTTTCAACCGTGGCAAGGCGCATGTCATCGTGATAGACGACTGTTTCTGCATGGGGCGCGACTATCAGTATATCGGCTACGTGCCTGAGCAGACGTTCCGCTGGCTTGAGGAAGACCTGAGCCATGTGAGCAAGAGTAGCCTGGTGTTCGTGGCAATGCACATACCAAGCAACGACGGCGAGAAGCTCGTTTTCAACAAGCACGACATGGAGAACATGAGCAACGCCGCCGCCTTTTGGGAGCTGCTGAAAGGCTACGACACCCACATACTGTCCGGCCACACCCATTGGAACCAGAACATCGTTTATGGCGATTCGCTTTATGAGCACAACACGGCTGCCGTTTGCGGCATCTGGTGGAAGGCCGACGTGTGCATGGACGGAACGCCACGTGGCTGTGGCGTGTATGAGGTTGACGGCGACAAGGCGGAATGGTACTACCACAGTTTCGGCAAGCCGAAGTCGTACCAGTTGCGCGCCTACGCCGTGGGCTCGTCCAAGGAGCATCCTGGCGACATAATAGCCAACGTGTGGAACTATGACAAGAAATGGAAAGTGGAGTGGCTTGAGGATGGCAAGGTGATGGGCAAGATGAAGCAGTTCACTGGCTTTGACCCTGAGGCGGCGGCCATTTGCGCCGACAAGAAACGTGTTGAGTATGACTGGATTTCGCCCGTCAAGACTTCTCACATGTTCCACGCCACACCCAAGAACCCCAATGCTAAGATAACGGTCAGGGCGACCGACAGGTTTGGCAACGTTTACAAGGCTGACATAAACAAGAAATGAACAACATGACCAGACTGATATTTTCCCTGCTCTTGCTCGTCTCGTGCGTGGTATCGCGCGGACAGGACATCAAGCCTATTACGGGCACGTTCGTGAACCTGTTTTACCAAGACGTGCGCAACAAGTACATGAATCCTTACGGCAACGCCACCGACCAGTCGGCAATGTGGCATGAGAAAATAGGCGAGATGGCTAACATGGACATTAACACCCTTGTGTTCATGGCCGTGGCAAACAACGACAGTGCCGCCTACCCTTCGCGCATAATGCCACCGGCATATCCTGCGGCGGCAAAGGAAAGCCCCGTTGACGCAATCATGGCAGAGGCGGACGCGCGCGGCATGCAGGTCTTCATGAGCATAGGCTGGGCACACGACCAGGACGACGACATAAGCAAGCCTGCCATAAGGCAAAGGCAGGTTGCCATCATGCGCGAGCTTGCCGAGAAGTACGGCAACCGCCCGTCGTTTCATGGCTGGTACCTGCCCGTGGAGGGCTGCATCTGTCCCATGTTCACCGACAAGGAGGTGAAGGCTGTCAACGAGCTTGCCGCAGAGGCGCGCCGCGCCACGCCCGGCAAGAAAGTCCTGATATCGCCATACGGCATTTACTTGGCCGAGCTTGACAACCCCAAGTTTGGCGAGCAGCTGAAGAAACTGAAGGTTGACATCGTGGCGTACCAGGACGAGATAGGTTGCGTGCGCGAGGCAAATCCCATGGTGAGGCTGAGAGACAACTGGAAGAAACTGGTTGCGTACCACCGTGAGGCAGGCATAGACGTGTGGGCCAATTGCGAGTGTTTCACATGGGAGCGCGATGCCAACAGCCGCGCGTCGGCACTCATTCCGTCAGCGTTCCCTCGCCTACTCGACCAGATGGCGATGGCATCGGCGGCAGGCGTCAGCAAGATAATCGCCTTCAGCGTGTGTGGCATCATGGACAACCCGGCGGCGAGGTTCCAGCTCGGCCAGCCGTTGTGGAGCAATGTAGTGTGGCGTGACTACGTAAGCTGGAAGTCCGGTCGTGGCGACAACGTCCTGCTCGGCACCACGTTACTTGGCGAAGGCAAGCTGAAGGGGCTGCGTTTGGAAACCGATGATGCCCACAAGGAACTTGTGGATAACCATCTTGCCATGGAAACCAGTGCGGACAAGAGGTGGCTGGTGCTGCAGCCGGGTGACCATTCCGTCACTTTCGACCTCGGCTCTGCCACTGACGTTGACGTGGTAATGCTGCGAGGGCTTCAGGATAGCGGCCATAAGGTGTCGCTCCCGAACAAGGTCTGCCTTTACGGGTCAGACGATAGGCAAACCTTTTCGTTCATTGCCGTGAAGGACAATCCGCAGTTCCCCAACAAGCACCTTGACGTGTGGATTGACAATGTCCTCTTCAAGAACCTTCATGCCAAGTGTCGTTTCCTGCGATTGGCGTTCAGTTCTTCGTCGAAGACGGCTCTTGACGAGGTGTTTGTCAACCCCAAGTGAGACACGATGCCTGTTGAGGCACTTTACGCCGCAAACGCCTTGACCTTGCTTTGGACAATGCGAAGGTTGCGTGCCTTGTCTTGCCACCATAATCCTTAAATTATACAAAATTATGGATAGTTCGCCCAAATATTAGCCACATTAGTAAAATATTTTGTAAATTGCAACCGATTTGAAAAAGATAACGGTAAAATTCAAAGGCATAACATATTTACATGTCAAGTAGAAGATATTTTCTAAAACAAATTACTGCCGCCGGACTTGCCGCCGCAGCGACACCTTTGGTGACAAAGGCTGAAAACGTGAGGGTGATTGGCGAGACGGCATCCGCCGCTCCTGCCGTGTCGAAGGCTGGCAGCCTGATAGTGCCCAAGAACAAGGGACTGCGCATAACCGGTACTTTCCTCGATGAGATTTCGCACGACATTCCCCACCAGAATTGGGGACTGCAAGAGTGGGATCGCGACTTCAGGCACATGAAGACCATAGGCATTGACACGGTGATTGACATACGTTGCGGATACCGCAAGTTCATAACCTATCCGTCTGAATACCTCATGAAGAAACATGGCTGCTACATGCCGTCGGTGGACCTGATTGAGATGTTCTGCTCGCTCGCCGACAAGTATGACATGAAGTTTTACTTTGGCCTCTACGACTCAGGCCACTACTGGGAGACGGGTGACATGTCGTGGGAGATTGAGGACAACAAGTATGTCATCGAGGAGGCGTGGAAGCGTTACGGCCACCACAAGAGCTTTCATGGCTGGTACATCAGCACGGAGATAAGTCGTGGCACCAAGTGGGCCATCCCGGCTTTCCACGACATGGGCAAGCAGTGCAAGGAAGTATCGGGCTATGACAAGCCGGTTTTCATCTCGCCGTGGATTGACGGCAAGAAGGCTGTTGACGCGGCTTCGGGCGACTTGTCGAAGAAGGATGCCGTGAGCGTGCAGCAACACGAGAAAGAGTGGAACGAGATTTTCGACGGGATACACGACGTGGTGAACTGCTGCGCTTTCCAGGACGGCCACATTGATTACGATGAGCTTGACGCTTTCTTCTCTGTGAACAAGAAGCTCGCTGACCGATATGGCATGCAGTGCTGGACCAACGCCGAGACTTTCGACCGCGACATGCCCATAAAGTTCCTGCCGATAAAGTTTGACAAGCTGCGCATGAAGCTTGAGGCTGCCAAGCGTTGCAATTATAACAAGGCGATAACCTTCGAGTTCTCGCATTTCATGTCGCCACAGTCGGCATACCTCCAGGCCGGTCATCTTTATGATCGTTACAAGGAATATTTTGACATAAAATAAAGCGTGGCGCAAGGATACTGGATGGCTGTCTCATGGTTGGGACAGCCATTGTCTCTGCCTCAGTCTGTCATTTCATAACAACATAACCATACAAATATCATGAACTACCGTTTAGGATACGTGTTTTTCCTTGCCATCGTTGCCGCATTGGGCGGATTGCTCTTCGGCTACGACGCAGCGGTCATCAGCGGCACCATTGACCAGGTTGTTGACCAGTTTGGGCTCTCCGTTCAGATGGAGGGCTGGTATGTGGGCTGTGCCCTCATTGGCTCTATTTTCGGTGTCGCCGTGGCAGGCATGATGAGCGACCGCCTTGGGCGCAAACCCACCATGCTAATAGCGGCCGTGCTATTCATAACAGCCTCATTGTGGTGTGCCGTCGCGTCTTCGTTCACCATGCTTGTTTGTGCCCGCATCATTGGTGGCATCGGCATCGGCGTGGTTTCCATTGTCGCACCAATCTATATCAGTGAGATTTCCATAACCCGTTACCGTGGTCAGCTGGTTTCGCTTTACCAGCTTGCCGTCACCATTGGCTTCCTTGCGGCTTACCTCATCAATTACATGCTGCTCAACAACTCGCACACGGCCCATTACGAGTCGGCTTTTCTCAACCAGCTTTTCGTAAGTGAGGTGTGGCGTTCCATGCTTGGCATGGGCGTGTTGCCGTCGTTGTTCTTCTTCGTGATAATATTCTTCATCCCCGAGAGCCCGCGTTGGCTCATCGTCAGGGGAAACGAGTCGCAGGCCGCCAGCATACTTTCTAAGATTTACACGACCTCTGCTGCCGTGAGGGAGCAGGTTGCGGAGACCAAATCTACGATAGCCAGCGAGGTGAAGTCGGAGTGGCGCGCGCTGCTCAAGCCCGGCATCCTGAAAGCCGTCATCATTGGTTCGGCAATCGCCATCCTCGGCCAGTTCATGGGCGTGAATGCGGTGCTGTATTATGGCCCGAGCATCTTCAAGGACGCAGGCTTCAGCGATCCTCTCTTCGCGCAAGTCTTGGTAGGCATCGTGAACACGCTCACGACCATCATCGCCATGTTTATCATTGACCGCGTGGGACGCAAGAAACTCATCTATTGGGGTGTCTCATCCATGATAGTGTGTCTGCTTGCCATTGCGTTCTATTTCATGTGCCACGAGAGCCTGGGCATAAGTTATGTCTTCATGCTCGTGTTCTTCCTGCTTTATGTTTTCTCGACGGCAATCAGCATCTCAGCCGTGGTGTTTGTGCTGTTGTCTGAAATGTACCCGAACAACGTGCGCGGACTTGCCATGTCGGTCGCAGGCTTTGCCCTTTGGGTTGGCACATACCTCATAGGCCAGCTTACGCCGCTGATGCTTTCATCGTTGCAGCCTGCAGGAACGTTCCTGCTGTTCGCCGTTATGTGCGTGCCCTACGTACTTATAATGTGGAAACTCGTACCCGAGACGGCAGGCATGTCGCTTGAGGACATTGAGAGATATTGGACAAAAAACGAGAAATGAAGATGAAATATTTCCTTTACATGTTGCTGGCACTGTGCATTGGCGGACATTCCGTTTCAGCACATGCGCAGTCACAAGAGGGCAAACGCGCGCTGATGTGGATTGACGGTGAGGCCAATTTCCGCCGTTTCTCCTCTACGGACAGCATTGATTTCTATGTGAAAAAACTGCACGAGCTGGGCTTCACCGACCTCGTGGTTGACGTGCGCCCCATTACGGGCGAGGTGTTTTTCAAGACAAAGTATGCGCCATTGATGACCGAGTGGCATGGCTTCAAGCGCCCGGACTTCGACTATCTTGGCCATTTCATCACACAGGCCCACAAGTATGGCATGAAGGTGCAAGCGTCAATGAACTGCTTTGTGGCTGGCCACAACTATTTTGACCGTGGTGTCATTTATGACGGCAAGCCTGAATGGGCCTCTGTGGTTTATACCCCGGAGGGACTGAAGCCCATCACAGAGCAGAAGAGGAAATACTCGGCTATGGTTGATCCCATGAACCAGGATTTCCGTCGCCAGTATATCCTGCTGCTGAAGGACTTGGTGAGCCAGTATCCTGAGCTTGACGGCGTGATGCTCGACCGCGTGCGCTACGACGGCATTGAGGCTGATTTCTCCGACAACTCGCGCCGCCTATTCGAGGCGTTTATCGGCAAGAAGGTGAAGCGTTTCCCAACGGACATTTACGAGTGGAAGAAGGGTGCCGGTGGCAGATACCAAGTGAGCCAAGGCCCGCTTTTCAAGAAGTGGGTGCTATGGCGTTCGCAGAACATCTACAACGCCATGAAGGAGCTTCGCGATGCCGTTAAGAGCGTGCGCGAGTCGTGCTCGTTTGGCACTTACACGGGTGCTTGGTATCCTTCTTATTATGAGGTCGGGGTCAACTTCGCCAGCCGCGATTACGACCTGTCGGCGGTTGCCGAGTACAAGGACTGGGTGCTGCCCGAATACAAGAACACCGGTTACATGGAGTTGCTTGACCTTTATGCCACAGGCAATTATTACACTGACATAACCGTGAAGGAGCGCAGGCTGAACAACAACCTGGTGTGGAACGAAACTGACTCTCGCCCACAGACAGGCGACTGGTATTGTGTGGAAGGCTCCTGCCAAAAATTGCGCTCCATCCTTGGCGGCCATCCGTTCTGTGGTGGATTGCTCGTTGACCAGCTTTATGCCCATCCAGAGAAACTCTCCGAGTCCATCGAGATGAACATACGCGAGAGCGATGGCTTGATGGTGTTTGACATTTGCCACCTCATTGCCCGTCCCGAACTGTGGAAAGAAGTGGAGAAAGGCATGGCAGCAATGAAACGTTAGTCGGGTGGCGGAACCATTGGTTCCGCTGCCTTTTTTATTAGTCGTTGATTATGAATAGTGAAAAGAACAGGCGGTCACATGCCCTTGATGCCCTTCGCGGCTATGCCATCATGACGATGGTGCTGTCGGCGATGGAGATTTTCCAAGTGCTCCCAGCGTGGATGTACCATGCGCAGGTGCCGCCTCCGGACCATACTTTCAACCCGTCGATATTCGGCATAACATGGGTTGACCTCATTTTCCCGTTCTTCCTCTTCTCCATGGGAGCCGCCATCCCCTTGTCTTTCCGCAGGCAAATGGGAAAGGGCGTGTCGCGTGGGAAGCTGGCCTGGAAGAGCGTCGTGAGGTGGATGAAGCTTACTTTCTTCGCCATCTACTGCATTCACATGTACCCGTTCATGATGGGTTACTCGTCGCCGGTGCTTTGCTCCTTGGTGCCGATAATGGCATTCCTGCTCATGTTCGTGCTCTTCATGCGCAACCCGTTCCACCTGCCTCGCATGTGGGATCGCGTCGTGAACTGTGGGGCATACGCCGTGGCGGTGGCATGGCTGTTGCTCCAGCCATACTCGGGCGGACAGAGCTTCTCGCTGCATACGGCGGACATAATAATGCTGATACTCGCACAGGTCGCCGTGACGGGCAGTGTCATTTACCTTCTCACCATCGATCGCAGGTGGTGGCGTGCTGCCATCATTCCCGTGATAATGGGATTGTTCATGTCGGCTGGTACCGATGGCAGCTGGCAGCAATGGTTCATACGCTCTTCTCCCCTGCCGTGGCTTTGGCAATGGAGCTTCCAGAAATACCTGATTGTAATCATTATCGGTACGTTGGCAGGTGACTTGCTGTGGAACAACCTCAATGACAAGCTTGCAGCTGGGGGCGAGCGGCCACGGGCATCTGCCATGTTGCCTGGCATCGGCGAGGCGTTGCTGTCGCTCACGATTATTGTCGCCAACGTGGTGTGCCTTTACAATCGCTGGCTGGTTGCCAACTTAGTCATAAGTGTCGTTGCCATGGCGGCGTTGCTGCTGCTGACTCGTGGCGGCGACAAGGCTTATTGGCGGCAACTCGTCGTGATGGGCTCTTACCTGTTGGCGCTTGGCCTTTGCCTTGAGGCGTATGAGGGCGGCATACGCAAGGACGATGTCACGTTCAGTTACATGTTTGTCACTGCCGCACTGGCGGTTTTCGCCCTGCTATTCTTCACCATCGTTTGCGACCATTGGCACGTGAGATGGGTTTCGTTGCCGCTGGAACTTACGGGCAAGAACCCCATGATAGCTTACGTTGCAGGTTCGATGGTCGTGATACCAGTGTTGTCGTTGCTTCATTTGTGGCAGCCATTGGTGGCCGCTACGTCAACGCCATGGCTTGGCTTTGCCCGTGGCGTGTTGCTCACGGCAATGACGGTTGGGGTGGCGATTTTGTGCTCATGGAAAAAATGGTATTGGAAAACTTAGAGCAATAATCGCACATTTATTGCTTCGATGTGCAAAAAAATGACTAATTTTGCAGAGCGAAAGTAATAAAAAATAAAGCATTATGGAAAAGACTGTTATCAACTCATACGAAGAGTTTGCTTCTTACATCGGTAAGCCCCTTGGCACTTCAGAGTGGCTGCAGGTGGATCAGGAACGTATCAACGCGTTTGCCGACGCCACCCTCGACCATCAGTGGATTCACGTTGACGTGGAGCGCGCAAAGGCCGAGAGCCAATACAAGAGCACCATTGCGCATGGCTACCTCACCCTGTCGCTGCTGCCACATCTGTGGGATCAGATAGTGGAGGTAAACAACCTGAAAATGATGGTCAACTACGGCATGGACAAGATGCGCTTTGGCGTGCCGGTCATCACGGGCAGCCGCATACGCATGACGGCCAAACTCTCGAACCTTGAGAACTTGCGTGGCATTTGCAAGGCTTACATAGAATTTGCCATTGAGATTGAGGGACAGCGTAAGCCAGCATTGAAGGGCGAGGCTCAGTTCCTTTATTATTTTAAATAGGAAAATGTTTTATTAAAATACAAAGGGAAATTCGATGAATTTTTACGTTTAACAAAAAGTTTATTTAAACACGAATGCCCATGAATTTCCCATTGTATTATAAAGAATATCCTATACGATTGGATGTTTTTGTCATTTACAAACTTCTTGATTAATCGAAAATTATTCGAGTAGTCAGAGCAAGCATCAGCATTAAGTTTAACAAAACGAGTTTAATCTTCATAATTAATTGATTTTTAATGTACTTTTATTTTATTTTGATTTTTTCAAGGCATCGCTGCCTTTAATATATCATTAGTTTGAATTAAAACTTTATTTAATGACACAAACGTTTCAGCTTATAGATTTCCCAAGATTCAGTGTTAAACTTTATTGAAATGAAAAGACGTGGAATTCTGTACTTACTTATCCCATTTTTAGGCTCTCGCATTGCCTTTCACGGAGATAAGCAACGTAAATAGCCCACTTCAAAAGATATTATAACAATACCCACTTGGGGCATAGATATAATACACCTTAACATGAACGTTTAGTTACCTTATCTTCCTGTGAAATTCAAACTTGCGAGATTTGAAGGTGGAAGATAACGTTCTTAAACGCCCTTTCTGAGCCAAAGACTTCGGCAGACACGTCTGCCATTGCCTTGAAGGCTCAAATACCATCGATGTCGTGAGTGCAAGTTAATAAAACCTGCAACTCGTTTGCTAAGTAAAGTAAAATAAATGAAACAAGCAAATATTTTGGAAGAAAATATGAAAAAATATTATTGATGTATAAAATAAAGACATCAAGAGCTTGTCAATGTGAAGATAATAGATTAAATTTGCAACCATAAAGGCGATGTGCATTATGGAACAAAACACAAGACGATACCCGGTAGGAATACAGACATTCTCTGAGATTATCAATGGAGGATATATCTACGTTGATAAGACAGACCTTGTTTGGGAGCTGGCACACTATGCAAAGTTTATCTTTCTAAGCCGTCCACGTAGGTTCGGCAAGTCTCTTTTGTCTTCCACTCTCCATTCCTATTTTGCAGGTGACAAAGAACTGTTCAACGGTTTAAAGATAATAAATATGGAGAAAGAGTGGGTGCAATATCCAGTTCTCCACTTTGACCTTAGTGCGGCTAAGCATCTTGACAAAAAGGGTGTAGAAGAAGAAATTAGACGTCAACTGTTGAGGTTAGAGTCTGTGTCTGGAGGAGAAGAAAAAGGTACTTCTATAGGCATGCGTCTTGATGGCTTGGTTCGTCGCGCTTATCAAAAGATTGGTAAGCAGGTCGTCATTATTATTGATGAATACGATTCTCCTTTATTAGACGTGATGCATGACTCTCAAAGGCTGCATGACATGCGCGAGTTATTGCAAGAATTCTATCAAAGGTTGAAAATGTTGGAGCCATATATCAAGTTCTGCTTTATAACGGGCATTACAAGATTTAGTCAATTAAGCATCTTCTCAACGCTAAACAATCTGACCAATGTCTCATTGCTGACAAAGTTTTCTGCAATCTGCGGCATCACTGAAAAAGAGCTGCATGAGCAACTCGGTGAAGATATAAAGTTATTGGCAGAAGAATATGAATATACTGAGGATGAGACAGCCAACAAACTGAAGCTTCGCTACGACGGCTACCATTTCGCCGGCAAATCGCCAGAGGTGTACAATCCATACAGCCTGCTGAGTGCTTTTGCCAACAAACACATCTCCAACTATTGGTTTGAGACAGGAACGCCGACCTTTCTTATACGCATGATGAAGCAGTTACACTTCAACATAACCAATGTTGACAACATAGAGACCACGGACTACGCCATCAACCGCCCCACTGAGGCAATGACCAGTATGATTCCTTTGCTTTATCAAACAGGCTACCTCACAATAAAAGACTACGACAGGGAAGCTGAAATCTACACACTTGGCATACCTAACCTTGAAGTCCGCATAGGATATACCGACGGACTACTACCAGCATACGCAGGCCTTGAAGGCGAGAACGTTCAGACAGGCTTCGCACTTAAGTTCTGGCGTGCGCTGAAAGCGAGCAACATTGACCTTGCCATGCAGCATATGCAGGCTTACCTTGCCGGCATCCCTTACGTTGAGGGATTCAAAAAGAAACTTGCAGAAGCTACCACCAAGGAAGGCTTCTACGAGTACACGTTCTACCTCATTTTCTCTATGCTCAACGTCTATGCGCGTACGCAAGTGAAGGTTGCCAACGGCAGAACCGACTTGGTTGTATTGATGCCCGACACTATTTACGTCATGGAACTTAAGGTAGACGACAGCGCACAAAAGGCACTGGAGCAAATAAACGCCAAAGGTTATGCCACACCTTATCTCACAGATGGTAGAAAGGTTGTGAAGGTTGGCGTGCGCTTCAATACTGAAAAGCACACTGTGGATGAGTGGGTTGTTGATGAATTGAAGAAATAAAGACAACCACCAAGCAAAAAGACAGCCGCATAACAGAACATCAGCAGGGAGCCGCTTCCGAAGAAGTGCAGGCTCCCTGCTGACATTATGAGCCCTGGAAAGACAGGGCAAATGAACTTTAGCGCTTACTTGTTGCAGCTACACGGAGTCCACGGTTTCAGTTCCTTGAAGAAATCGTTGCCTTTGTCATCAACGAGGATGAATGCCGGGAAGTTCTCCACCGTGATTTTCCATATTGCCTCCATGCCAAGCTCAGGATACTCCACGCACTCGATGCTCTTGATGCTGTCCTGGCTGAGCACTGCTGCCACACCGCCAATTGTGCCAAGATAGAAACCACCATGCTTCTTGCAGGCATCGGTTACCTCTTGCGTACGATTGCCTTTACCAATCATTATCATGCTGCCGCCGTGGCTCTGGAACTCGTCCACGTATGGATCCATACGGTTGGATGTAGTCGGGCCCATCGAGCCGCAAGGATAGCCTTCCGGAGTCTTGGCAGGACCGGCGTAGAGCACAGGATGATTCTTGAAGTACTGTGGCAGGTCTTCGCCGCTGTCAAGGCGTGCCTTTAGCTTGGCGTGAGCAATGTCGCGCGCCACAATGATGGTGCCGTTGAGAATGACGCGAGTAGAGACAGGATACTTGGTGAGAATCTGGCGAGCCTTGTCCATGCCTTCGTCAAGGTTTATAACTATGCCGCCGTTCTCGCCCGGCTTCTGCAAGTCGGCAGGAATGAGGTTGCCGGGATTGGTGTCCATCTTCTCCAGCCAAATGCCGTCACGGTTAATCTTTGCCTTGATGTTACGGTCGGCTGAGCAGCTTACGCCCATGCCAATGGGGCATGAAGCACCGTGACGAGGCAGGCGGATGACGCGGATGTCGTGGGCGAATGCCTTGCCACCGAACTGTGCGCCAAGCCCAATCTTATGAGCCTCGTCAAGGAGCTTGGCCTCAAGGTCAAGGTCGCGGAAAGCGCGCCCCGTCTCGTCGCCTGTCGTAGGCAGGTTGTCATAATAATGTATTGAGCCAAGCTTTACGGTGAGCAGGTTCTTTTCGGCAGACGTGCCGCCGATGACAAAGCAGATGTGGTAAGGCGGACAAGCGGCGGTGCCGAGGCTCTTCATCTTTTCTACAAGGAACGGCAGCAGAGTGCCCTCGTTCTGGATAGTAGCCTTGGTCATCGGGTAGAAATATGTCTTGTTGGCTGAGCCGCCGCCTTTGGCAACCATCACGAAACGGAATTCCTCACCCTCGGTAGCCTCAATGTCTATTTGAGCAGGGAGGTTGCACTTGGTGTTTACTTCCTCATACATTGTCAGAGGCGCATTCTGCGAATAGCGCAGGTTGTCCTCTGTGTAGGTGTTGTAAACGCCACGCGAGAGAGCTTCCTCCTCATCGAAGTCAGTCCACACGCGTTGTCCTTTCTCGGCGTGGATAATGGCGGTGCCTGTGTCCTGACAGAAAGGCAGCACGCCCTTGACCGAGCTTTCGGCATTGCGCAGCAGCGTCAGGGCTACATACTTGTCGTTGTCGGAAGCTTCGGGGTCGTTAAGTATTGCCGCCACTTGCTCGTTGTGCTGGCGACGCAGGCAGAACTCCACGTCGTGGAAAGCCTGCTGGGCAAGAAGGGTCAGTGCCTCCGGCGTGACCTTCAGAATTTCTTTGCCTTCAAACTCGGCGGTGCTGACACCTTCCTTTGTCAGCAGCCTGTACTCAGTGTCGTCGGCTCCAAGCTGGAACATTGGAGCGTACTTGAAATCAACTGGTTTTGCCATAATATTAATGTATAATGTATAAGTTTGTTTAGTATCCAAATATTTCTTTCGTCGTCAGCCTGCGTATCGGCCCGATCTTGCCGAGAGCATCCATGTCCAGGTTCTTCTCGTCGCCTAAGATAAGGTAACGGTAGGTCTTGTGCGAAATGTTCTTACGGGCGAAATCCATCACGTCCTTGAGCATCAGCTTTGGCAACTCATTGTACACGCGCTGGTTGATGTCATAATCTACGCCAAGCCGCTTTGCATTTAGATAGCTCCACAGCACTTCCTCACGCGTAGTGCGCTCAGAGGCAAGGCTCTTTAGCAGGCTCTGCCGGGCAAGGTTGAAACCAGCCTCGCGCTCAGGCGTGTTGTCAAGCAGATTGTGGAATTCGTTTATGCAGTCCATCATCTTGTCGTTCTGGGTAATGATGGTAGTGCTGAAACTTTCTGTGTCCTTATGCGGATGAACTGCCGGGCTGGTGTATGATGCGCCTGCCGAATAGGCAAGTCCGCGCGCCTCACGCAGTTCCTGGAATACGATGGCATTCATGCCGCCGCCGAAATACTCGTTGAACAAAGCCTCAATGGCAGCTTTGTCAGGCGACCACTTATTGCCTTCGTTGTGATACATCGACATGTAGATGTTCTTTGCGTCATAAGGAGCAATCCAAATCTCGTTCTTCGTAGTCTGCTCATGCAGATATGGTTTCGACGCAGGCGCAGGAGCGAATTTCTTTGGCGTAAGGTGAACCTTGCCCACCAGATTGTTCACTTCCTTCAATGACGACGGACCATAATATAATAATGTGTGATCCCTTGTCTTAAGATCCTTGATAAGATTGAGCAACGATTGTGGATCCGTCGTGCGAAGCTCGTTCTCGCTAAGGCTGTTCAGTTGTGTGTTCCACGTGCCATACTGTCCAAGCAATCTTAAAGCCGTGAAGTTGCTTCTCTGCCTTGTCTTGCCGTCTGCACGGTTTTTCAAGATGAGCTCCACGTACTTCTGGTAGCTCTCCTTGTCGCCTTTTGCATTGTTGACAAGGTTTTCAAGAAGCTGCAAAGCCTCAGGCATGTTCTCATTAAGGCCCGTAAGACTAATGTCGATGGAGTTGGCTCCGACACCGATAGAATAGCTGCAAGCGAGCTTGTAGAACTGCCGGTTTATCTCCTCATTTGTCTGCTTGTCAGTCCCTACATACTCAATGTAAGAGGCAGCCGTAGCATAACGCTTGTTGCTCTCGTCGCCGAAAGGATAATGGTAAGTAATGGTGAAGATTGAATCATCCTCATTCTTCTTATACAGGAAGTCAAGACCTTTGCTCGTCTTGCCCACGGAAAGGTCTTTCTTAAAGTTGACAAAATGCGGCTCTATTGGCTCCGGCTTCTGGTTTACAATCTCACGCAGGAAGTCGCTCTGCTTGTCGTTGTTTGTAGGGATAGGGGTTATTTCCGGCTTGTCAATCTTATGGATTGTGGTATCATTGCCTTGCCTCTTGTACACGGTTACATAATCGTCAAGAAAGAAGCGGTTGGCGAAGTCCACAATCTGCTGCTTCGTCATACCCTCTATGCGGTTGATGGCATTCAGACAGTCAGCCCACTTCTCGCCATTTATGAAAGCATCTACAAACTTGTTGGCTCGTGAGTCGTTGCTGCGAAGCGACATGTAATAGCTTAGGCGCATGTTGTTGACCACCGAAGGAAGCAAATCGTCAGAGAACTGCCCTTTCTTAAGCTTGTCAACCTCGGCGAGCATAAGCTTCTCAACCTCGTCAAGGTCCTGTCCTTCCTTTGGCTTGCCTTCGAGGATGAACACGCCATAGTCGTGCATTCCCTCTGAACCAGCCATTGCGCTAAGCACTTTCATAGGCGTATTGAGGTTGATGTCGAAAAGACCTGCCTTGCCGTTTGAAAGCAGCTCGCCTATCACTTTCAAAGTATCTGATTGCAGGCTTGACGCAGCCTTGGTCTTCCAGCCGATGATAATGTTTTCGGCTTCCTGCCCCACGACCGTAGTGTCTACATGCAAAGCAAGCTGAGGCACAGGCGCATAGGTGGGGAAAGAAAGATTTTCGCTCTTTTTCCAGTCGCCGAAATACTTGTCTATCGTGGCAATAACCCTGTCGGGGTCGAAGTCGCCGGCCATACAGACAGCCACGTTGTTAGGCACATAATAGCGATTGAAATAGTTCTTTATGTTGGTTATCGACGGGTTCTTCAGGTGCTCCTGCGTGCCGATAGTGGTCTGTGTGCCGTATGGATGGTTGGGGAAAAGCTTCTTGAAAAGAGCCACCCACTCTTTTTCTCCGTCACTTCCCAAGCCTATATTGTATTCCTCATAAACAGCCTCAAGCTCTGTGTGGAAACCACGGATGACCATGTTCTTGAAGCGGTCAGCCTGAATGCGAGCCCACGTGCCAATCTCATTAGACGGTATGTTTTCCTGATAGCAGGTCACATCGTTCGACGTATAGGCGTTGCTGCCCTCCGAGCCAATGCTTGCCATGAGCTTGTCATACTCGTTAGGGATGTTGTATCGGGCGGCAATCTGCGAAATGGAGTCTATCTCGTGGTAAGCCCTCCGCCGTGCCAGCGGGTCGGTGATGTGGCGATATTGCTCAAAGCGGTTCTCTATAGAGTCGAGCAAAGGAGCCTCAGCGGCAATGTTGGAGGAGCCGAAATGGGTAGTGCCCTTAAACATGAGGTGCTCAAGATAGTGGGCAAGTCCCGTGGTTTCGGCAGGGTCATTGCGCGAGCCTGTACGTACGGCTATATAAGTCTGCACGCGTGGTTTCTCCTTGTTTACTGACAAATAAACCTTCAAGCCATTATCCAAGGTATAGATGCGGCTGTGCATAGGGTCGCCCGGAACCGATTCGTAATGGTAAGTTTTCTGTGCCACGGCTGTCATTGAGAAAGCGGCGGCAAAGGCGAGAATAAAATACTTTAATCTCATAAGTATAATAGATTTTATAGTTCTTTCTTCAAAAAGGCTTCCCACAGCCCTTGTTTCTACAGTTTAACGCTTGCGCATTGCTGCGTGGAGCTTAGTTTTCGAAATCTACTTCATGGTCAAGCTGATTGGTGAAATTCTCAAGCACCTCGTCTTCAACGTCTCCCATGCGGTATTCCTTTTCGGCGTCTTTCCTTATCTCGGCAATCCATGCCCGTCGCGCCTTTATGTAGTCTTGCTTGATTGTGGCCGCGCTTTCCGCCGTCAGCTCCGTCAGGTGATAGTAAGAGAGAATAAGGTTGTAAGTCCAAGCCCACTGATATTCACGGTAGTGCTTGTTTATATCGCCAAGCCTGCCAAGCACGCTCTCTACCGTATCAAGCGTGCCGTTCTTTATGTCGGCCACGAGACGTTTCTCCTCGCTGTCCGGCAGCAGAAGTCCCGACAAGTCGTTCCAGTCGCCGATGCCCGTGTCTGATACCGGTGCAGGGATTGACGCGTCTCGCTTGACGACGCGCTTCAGCACGGCACCCATATAGATGCGCAGGGCTATATCATAGTATTTGATGCCTTTCTTAAGCGATGAGGCATTGATGACGTATTCGTGGAAGTTGTAAGTAGAGACATCTTCTCCCGACGCGGCGCGCAGGTCTTCGAGTATCTTCTTTCCTTTTATTATCTCTCCTACGGAGAAAGGCGACAGCCAGTCGAAATTGACAATGCTTCTCTGCGCTCCCTTCGGCCTCACGTCGCGCTTTGGCCATTTGCGAATGTCCCTGTACAAGCCCACGGTGGTGATGTTTCTGCCTGGCGAGAGATACATGGTGTCGCCATAAGCTATGAGATAGGAGAACGGCAGGTAGCGCGTGTCAGGATGGTGCATTAGCTTGCCGAAGCATACGCTGAAGGTGCCTATCGTGGCAGGCAGCAGCACGTAGGCGCCGCTCGCCGTCTTCGTCCCCCTCTCAAGGGTGCCCCAGTGTATCGGGCCCATCTTGTAGGCATGGTTTGAGAAGTTGGTAGCCGAGCCGGCATTGTAGAAGCTCAATTGCGAGCCGATGAGCAGGCTGCTCTTGTGGTGGCTTGCTGAGAACGGGCCGCAGAATGCCGCGCATGCCTCGCCGTTGCTCATGTAGCAGTTGGCGAAGAAGACGCTTTGCGAGGCGGTGAAGCCATTGCTCAGCGTGCATGCTTCGCCCACGAAGCAATCTTGCATCTTCACCGAATTGATGATGGAGGAGCCGTGACCTATAATGGAGTTCTCGCATATAACGCCAGTGCCGATGAAGACATTGGCTTCGGGCGAACTCATTATCGTGGTGTCGCTGAGCCTTGCAGCCCCGTTTATCTCGCATTCGTCCTCTATTATAGTATTGCTTATCTCCTTGGTGTTCACTATCTTGACACCATTGCCTATGGTTCCCCTTTCCGGCGACGTAGCCTGGACAGACTCCCTAATCATCCGCCGCAGTTGCGCCCAAAGCTCCTTGTCGCGCAAGTATTTCACCATGATGGCGGCAATCTGGCTGTTCAGTCCGTCGAAAAGTATGAGGTTGCCGTCGCCTGCCTCGTTGAGCACCGATATAACGTTGCCCTGCCCGTAGGTAGCGCCCTCGGTGGTCTCTATGGTTGAGATATTAGTTATGAGGCAGTCGTCGCCTATGGTGTAGTTGTTGATGTAGTTGCCCACGTTCTCGATAAGGCAGTTGTCGCCTATCGTGACGTTGCGCAGCGTAGCGTCGTTGATGCCCGAATGCTTCAGAAAGCCCGACGCAACCTCTACGTTCTTGTCGAAGTCGCCTATGTTCACCTCGCCGTAAAGCTTGACGCGGTGCATGTACTTCGGCTTGAAGTCGTCTGAGACGTTGATGTTTCCCCAGTCTTCAGCCCAACAACTGTTATCCTCCAGGATGTTTATTTCTTCTTCGGTAAGCTTCCTCATAGTTCTTCCGGGTATAGAAAGTCGTTGTACGGATATTTTTGCACATGCAGCTCACGCACCCTCCGATAGAGCACGTCGCGCAGTTCCTCGATGTTTTCCCTTTCCTTTGCCGATATGAAAATGCAGTTGTCGCCCATGCGCGCCATCCACGTGTGGCGCAGGTCGTCGAGCGTCACGTTCTCGCGTGTTGCCGGCGTAAGGTCGTCGGGATCCTTGTCCACCCAATGATAGCTGTCTATCTTGTTGAAAACTATCATCGTAGGCTTGTCGGCGCAGTCGAGCTCTTTCAGCGTCTGGTTGACCACCTGTATTTGCTCCTCGAAGTCGGGATGCGAGATGTCCACCACATGCAGCAGCAGGTCAGCCTCGCGAACCTCGTCAAGCGTCGACTTGAACGACTCTATGAGGTCGGTGGGCAACTTGCGTATGAAGCCCACGGTATCGGCGAGCAGGAAGGGCAGATTCTTTATGACCACCTTGCGCACCGTGGTGTCGAGCGTGGCAAAAAGCTTGTCCTCGGCAAAGACATCGCTCTTGGCGAGCAGGTTCATGAGCGTGGACTTGCCCACGTTGGTGTAGCCCACGAGAGCCACGCGTATAAGCCTTCCGCGGTTCTTGCGCTGCGTGCTTTTCTGACGGTCAATCTCCACAAGCCGCTTTTTCAGCAGGCTTATGCGGTTCAGGATTATTCGGCGGTCCATCTCAAGCTGGGTTTCGCCGGGCCCGCGAAGCCCCACCGAGCCTTTCCCGCCGCCCGAACCCGAGCCGCCGCCCTGGCGTTCGAGGTGGGTCCACATGCGTTGCAACCGCGGCAGCAGGTAGCGGTACTGAGCCAGCTCCACCTGCGTCTTGGCATTGGCAGTCTGCGCGCGCATGGCGAATATGTCGAGAATGAGCGACGTGCGGTCAAGTATCTTCACGCCAAGCTCTTTCTCTATGTTGTGCATCTGCTTCGCCGACAGCTCGTCGTCGAAGATTACCATGCCTATTTCGCGGTCGTTGTCTTCCTCGTCTTTTATATATTGCTTTATCTCCTCAAGCTTTCCCTTGCCCACATAAGAAGTCTGGTTGGGACCGCCCACCCTCTGCGTGAAGCGCTTCACGGTCACGGCTCCAGCCGTATCGGCAAGGAATTCCAGCTCGTCAAGGTATTCCTTGGTCTTCGCCTCGTCCTGCTGTGGGGTTATAAGCCCCACGAGAATGGCAGTCTCGGCTTTGTTGGCTTCGGCTTCGGAGTATTCAAATTCCTTCATTTATAGCTCTTGTCTTTACTTTTTGCGAATCTTTTGTGCAAAGATAAATAAAAGATTTGAAAACACTTGCGCATTATTGTCCTTTTTTGTATTTTTGCATCTTAGTAAACCAATAACAATTATTTTTTATGAGATTAATCATCGAGAAGAACTATGACGAACTGTCAGCATGGGCAGCCAATTACGTCGTAGAAAGAATCAACGCCTTTAATCCTACACCTGACCATCCCTTTGTTTTGGGTCTCCCAACCGGCAGTTCGCCCGAGGGCATGTACGCAGCACTCGTGAAAGCTTACAAGGAAGGAAAAGTAAGCTTCAAGAATGTAAAGACATTCAACATGGACGAATACGTCGGACTGCCCGAAAGCCATCCTGAGAGCTACCACAGCTTCATGGCGCGTAACCTTTTTGACCACATCGACTGCCCGAAGGAGAACATACACATCCTCAACGGCAACGCCGAGGACTTGCAGGCAGAATGCGCCCACTATGAGGAAATGATCAAGGAGGCAGGCGGCATCGACCTCTTCATCGGCGGCATCGGCCCCGACGGGCATATTGCCTTCAACGAGCCTTTCTCCAGCCTCACGAGTCGCACGCGCGTTAAGAGCCTCACAACAGATACCATTATTGCCAACAGCCGCTTCTTCGAGGGCGACGTGAACAAGGTGCCTAAGCATGCACTGACAGTGGGTGTGGGAACCGTGATGGACGCACGCGAGGTGATGATTCTCGTGAACGGACACCATAAGGGACGCGCCTTGCAGGCTGCCGTAGAAGGCCCCGTGACACAGGCATGGACCATAAGCGCGCTGCAACAGCACCAGCACAGCCTCATCATCGCCGACGAGCAGGCTTGCGACGAGCTGAAAGTGGGCACCTACAGGTATTTCAAGGACATAGAGAAAGACAATCTGTAGGCTTCTGAACGGCGCAGTCACGATGCAGACCAATTGGTCTGCCACTCCATACCAATTGGTTCGCTTGTGCGTGCCAATTGGTATATTAATGCGTACCAGTTGGTACGCATTATTTTTAAAGCGTAAAAAACATGAATGAAAGCAAGGCAAACGACTGGACTCCCGACCACAGCCAACGGCAAATAATCGACATTGAGAGTGGCTGCCACTTGGTTCTCGCGCCGCCGGGATGCGGAAAAACGCAAATCCTCGCCGAGCGCATAAGGCTCGCGCTTGACAACGGCATAAGCCCCGAAGACATGCTCTGCCTGACGTTCACCAACCGTGCGGCACGCGGCATGCGCGAGCGCATAAACGAGAGGGTGGGCGAAAGTGAGACAGCCGGCGTCTTCGTGGGCAACGTGCACCGCTTTTGCTCGCACTATCTGTTCGACAATGGCATAGTGTCTGCCGAAAGCGCTATCATCGACGACGATGACATGACGAGCATCCTGGCTCGCTATCTCAACGAGGACGAGGAGAAAGTGAACCGCGACAGCAAGCGCAAGCAGGCTTACTCGCAAATAATGTTTTTCTCTCACTTCATGTTCGACATTGAGCACGGCACGCCAAAGCAGTTGCGCATGCACCCGGAATGCGTCACGCGCGAGGACATAGCCGTGATGAAGGCTATAAGCGAGACGCAAGACCGCCCTTTCGACGCGCAGATGATGATTGACATTTACAATCACACCGACTTCTACCTCGACTTCGTGCGCCAGCCTTCCTTCAACCACCTGCTTGCCCACGAGGCTGAGCAAACATTACTGAAGATGCGTTTTGCCCACGCCTACACGGCTTACAAACGCCAGAACAACCTCATAGACTTCGAGGATCTTCTGCAACTTACCTACAACTCGCTCTGCCACACGCCCAACCACAAGCGCTATCCGTGGGTGCAGGTGGACGAGGTGCAAGACCTAAACATGCTGCAACTGGAGATTATAAAGCTGATCTCAGGCGACCCCACCACCGCCCCCTCCCCTTCATGGAGGGGAGAAACTATGCCCAAAGTCGGGTCATGCCTTGTCTTCCTCGGCGACGAGCAGCAGGCGATATTCTCATTCATGGGCGCAAAGCTGTCTACGCTCAACTCGCTGAAGGAACTGTGCAAGGGCAACATACACCATTTAGGCATCAACCACCGCTCGCCAAAACTACTGGTAGAGATGCTAAACACCTACGCCATAAGCAATCTCGCCAGCGACCCGAACCTGCTGCCCACTACCGCCTCAGCCGACAGTCAGAATGCAAACGGCATTGCCGCCGAACTGAAGATATGCCCCTACCCTAACATCTACGCCGAGTTTAACGGCGTGGCAAAGCGCGCGGCTGAACTCGTTGACAAATACAAACAGGAGACTACCGCCATAGTTGTAAACTCAAACCGCGATGCCGACGACATAAGCAAGGTGCTTGACCATGAGGGATATGCCCACTTTAAGATTTCTGGCACCGACATTTTCTCCACGCCCGAGGTGAAGCTCCTTATAGCCCACCTCGGTGTGCTTGCCTGCGACCGCAACTTCCTCGCCTGGGCAACCATAATGCAAGGGCTGAAAGTGTGTGAGACTACAGCCTCAGCCCGACAGTTTGTTCACCAGCTCAGGGCAAGAGCCATATCGCCGTCAGACTTCCTGACCCTTGGCGGCACCACCTACCTGCAACGCTTCCTCGACATCTACGAGAGCCAGGAGATAGTGGTATTCGACACCGAGACCACCGGACTGAACGTTTTCGAGGACGACATCATTCAGATTGCAGCCGAAAAGATAAGGCAAGGCGTGTCGGTGGCGAAGTTCTCGGTATACATTGAGACTGAAAGGCTCATTCCTGAAAAGCTCGGCGACATAGACAACCCCATTATCGAAGAGCGCAAGAATCAGAAGATTTACTCCCATGCCGAGGCACTGGGGATGTTCCTCGACTTCGCGGGCGACGACGCACTGCTGGCGCACAATGCCGACTACGACTATCACATCATGGACTATAACCTTCGGCGATACATGCCAGAGGTTGACTGGCAATCGGCCCACCCTGTCTGCATCGACTCGCTGAGGCTCATCCGCCTTCTGCGCCCCGACCTTAAAGCATTCAAGCTCAAAATCTTGCTTGCAGAGCTTAGCTTGCAAGGCGAAAACTCCCACCTTGCCGACGACGATGTAAACGCCACAGTCTCGCTCGTGCGCTACTGCTACAAAAAAGGCTTGGAGGTTAAGCCAAGCCAAGACGAATATTTAAAAAGGAAGACCACCCAAGACCGTATAGGACGCCTGCAACGCAACTACGAGGAGCATTACAAAGGCGGACTGGCAAGGCTTTACTGCCGCGAGCTGTCTGAATCGGGTGTGCCTGCGCTCGTTGACGAAATGCGCAACTTCTACAATTGGCTTGTTGATACCAACTGGATAAAGCAAGTTGACAAAATCTACTACATTTTCCAATACCTTACCGATGACATAATAAACGAGGCAAAGGAACCGTCGCTGAAAGAGCAACTCGAACATCACATCATGGAACTAAGCACTTTCAAGGAGGCTGACCTGTGTGGTTCGTCGACCATCAAAGACCGCCTTTTCGTCTCTACCATACACAAGGCTAAGGGCTTGGAGTTTGACAACGTGATAGTGTTCGACGCTGTCGACGGCCGCATCCCCAACTTCTATCACGAAAACAACCCACAGCTGCTTGCTGAGGATGCCCGCAAGCTCTACGTTGCCATGTCTCGCGCCAAGCGCCGCCTGCTTGTCTGCTACAGCCGCCAGGGCGCATCGGCAGGCATGCCCGACCGCAAACTCTCCAGATTTATGGAGCCCGTGAAGAAGTTCTTTTAGGAAAAGAGACAATAAAGCCAAAGCCGAAAGCCTCCCCAAAACCCTCCAAAGGAGGGGATGTTGAAATGTTTAAAGAGCCAATGTTTAGTCTTCTCCAATAGCAGGCTATAGCTCTTTTTGTAATCAACATCCCCTCCTTTGGAGGGGCTTGGGGAGGCTCTGAGTTTGGGAGGCGTCGGCTTTAGCCTTCGCCTTATATTATTTCACCCTCGTAGCTCTTATAAAGTAGCAGATGAGGCAGATGTAGGCAAGGAGCGAAGTCATCTCGGAGAGCGGATTAGCCCACCACTGGTCAGCAATAGAAAGCTCTATGCCGCCGAACTTGAGCAGCGCGGACACCACGCCCATAAGCGCTCCACCGGCAATGAAGCCACTGGCTATCAGCGTGCCGCGTTCTCCACGAGCCTTGTTTACTTCCGCATCCTTAGACCTTGTAGTAACAAACCAATTGATTGCGCCGCCGACTACCAACGGAACGTTAAGCTCCAGGGGTATGAACATGCCCAGCGCAAATGCCAAGGCAGGGATGTGGCAACGGTCAAGGACAATAGCTATCACGGCTCCAATGCCATATAATATCCACGGCGCGCCGACGCCGTTCATCAACGGGTCAATGACGGCAGCCATAGCGTTAGCCTGCGGAGCGGCGAGCTTGCCGCTGGCGAAGCCATAGGTCTTGTTAAGCACAATCATTACTCCCACTACGGTAGCAGCACTGACGATGGTGCCGAGGAACTTCCAAGTCTCCTGCTTAGCCGGTGTTGTGCCGAGCCAATAACCTATCTTGAGGTCGGTGATGAAACTGCCTGCCATCGACAAGGCCGTGCACACCACGCCGCCCATGATGAGTGCTGCCAACATGCCGGCAGGACCGCGCAGTCCTACTGACACCATCACTACGGAGGCAAGGATGAGCGTCATGAGCGTCATGCCCGACACAGGGTTACTGCCCACGATGGCAATGGCGTTGGCTGCCACTGTGGTGAAAAGGAAAGCGATGATGGCAACCAACAATATGCCCACCACGGCAAAGAGAAGATTGCCGTGCATCACGCCAGCCCAGAAAAATATAAAGATAACGAGAATGGTTATGATGCTGCCTATGGCAATGACCTTGAAGGAGATGTCGCGCTGCGTGCGCTTCACCTTGGCTATGTCGCCGCCCTTGCCACGAAGCTCACGCGAGGCAAGCCCTACGGCACTCTTGATAATGCCCCAGCTCTTGATGATGCCTATCACGCCAGCCATTGCTATGCCGCCAATGCCTATAGAGCGCGCGTAAGCCTTGAAAATCTCCTCCGGAGACATTGCGCCGACGGTGGCGGTGATGGTCGGATCCCACATGTTGAGCACCTGGTCGTGGAACACTATCGACATGCCGGGGACGATGAGCCACCATACGGCAAGCGAGCCGAGCGTGATGTAAAGGGCATACTTCAGTCCGACGATGTAGCCAAGACCGAGCACTGCCGCTCCCGTGTTGACCTTGAACACAAGCTTAGCCTTGTCGGCAAGGTCTTGACCAAGCCCAATGACGCGGCTCGTGAAGTTCTCGTTCCACCAACCGAACGTCGAGACTATGAAGTCGTAAAGTCCGCCCACGATACCTGCAATGAGCAGCGGCTTGGCTTGGTCGCCGCCCTTCTCGCCCGACACGAGCACCTGCGTAGTAGCCGTAGCCTCGGGGAAAGGATACTTGCCGTGCATGTCGCTGACGAAATACTTGCGGAACGGGATTAGGAAAAGAATGCCGAGGATGCCGCCCAAAGCCGACGCAAGGAACATCTTGAAGAACGATGCCGTCATCTCAGGGTACTTTGCCTGCAAAATATAAATGGCGGGAAGGGTGAATATGGCTCCTGCCACAACTGCTCCCGAGCATGCGCCTATGCTCTGGATAATGACATTCTCGCCCATCGCCTTGTTGCGCTTGGCAGCCGTGGACACGCCTACAGCTATGATGGCTATAGGTATGGCGGCTTCAAACACCTGTCCCACCTTCAATCCGAGGTAGGCGGCAGCAGCTGAGAACACCATAGCCATGATGATGCCCCACGTAACCGACCACGTGTTGACCTCAGGATAAGTCTTGTCAGGCTTCATTATAGGAACATATTCCTCACCTTCTTTCAACTCGCGGAACGCGTTGTCGGGCAACTGCACTGTTTCTTTCTCTTTTTCGCTCATATTGTTTAGTTTTGGTTTAATTCTACACTTTAGACTATTGGATTCATCACTTTAAACTTTTACCTCGTCGTGATATGCCAGCAGCCTTGCTTCACCTCATACTTGACGTAGCATCGGTTGCGGTCTCGCATGTCGCGCAACACTTCGGCAAGCACCCACTTCAGCGTATCGTTGCGCACCTCGCGCCTGTGCTCACCAGGAGCCTCAACGGTTTTATAGCGGTTGTAGCACACGTCGAACGTAGTGCCGTAGAGATGGCAGCTCTTTACAGTGGCGTTGGGGTTCTTCCGTTGCAAGCGGGCCACGTCTGCCTTTGTGCGCAGTACGCTCGTCACTATAATCTTGTGCAATGGAATGCGTTTCACCTGCAACGAGTCGAAGAAGTTGCGCCCGATGTCCTGCAACAGCACCGAAGCGCGCGGCACGAGGTAAGGCGAACTGTCACGAAGGCGGTCTACATGGAAATAGGGATTTGAGCCAATATATGCCAGCGACTTCTTGCATTTGGAAGCCTCAGCACTGTCTGCCACAGGCTTCACGCCCCATTGCTGTGCCGCCAAGAGCTGCACGTCGTTCTGGTCGGGGAAAGTGTTCTCAAAGCCCGGCACGCTGTAGATGCGGCTTTTCATCTCCTTACCGTCCTTTCCATAGAACACGGTACGCATGTCGCCACGCTGCAGACCCACAGGCTGCGCCGCATGCGTGCGGCGTGCGTTTTCAATAGATTCGACCGACGCAACAGGCTTCTTCCCCGAAGACGGCTTGCGGTCTTCGGCTATTGAAGGAAATATGAGCCGCACTACGGCTAAAAATGCCGTCACGGCGAAGAAATATATTATAAACTGGCGTTTTGTTATTCTGTTTTTCACGTCTAAAGACATTCGTTGCATGGTAAGTCCGTCGCCATAGAGCCACAAGACTTAAAACATTTGGCAAATTTATTAAAAAAAATGCAGCCTTGCAAACAAGATGCTTGAAAATCGAAAAAGAACACCATTTTTCCTTAATTCCCTACTCCCAACCATTAATTCTTCACTCCATAGTCTTAGTCACTCGCCCCTCCAACCTTCAATTCTTCGCCCTGCGCTTTTAATTCTTCACTCATAATTACACTCAATTCATGAAAAAAAGCTAACTTTGCAATCGCATAGAATCAATTAATGTAAGAACAGAATGTTAAACAGAGACAGCAAGATTTATGTGGCAGGGCACCACGGGCTCGTAGGCTCAGCAATATGGAACAACCTTGAAAAGCGTGGCTACCATAACCTCGTTGGACGCACCCACCATGAGCTCGACCTTACCGACCAAGCCGCCGTGAAGCGGTTTTTCGACGAAGAACAACCCGACGCCGTGGTGCTTGCGGCAGCATTCGTGGGCGGCATAATGGCAAATTCGCTTTATCGTGCCGACTTCATAATGCAGAACATGAAGATTCAATGCAACGTCATAGAGCAGGCATACAAGCACCACGTGAAGAAGCTCCTTTTCCTCGGCTCAACGTGCATCTATCCTAAGAACTCGCCACAGCCCATGAAGGAAGACGCGCTGCTCACCTCGCCGCTCGAATACACCAACGAGGAATACGCAATAGCCAAGATTGCAGGGCTGAAGATGTGCGAGAGCTACAACCTGCAATACGGCACCAACTACATAGCCGTGATGCCTACCAACCTGTACGGGCCAAACGACAACTTCCACCTTGAAAACTCACACGTCATGCCAGCCATGATGCGCAAGATATATCTCGCCAAGCTAATGCACGAGGGCGCATGGGATGCCATACGCGCAGACATGGACAAACGGCCCGTCAACCCAACCGACAAGCTGCGCGCCATAATAGGCGAAGGCAACGTAGACGGCAAGAACCCACAGGAGCGCATAGAGAAAACGCTCGCCTTCTACGGCATTGAAGACAACAAGGTCACGCTTTGGGGCGACGGCTCGCCGCTGCGCGAGTTTCTGTGGTCAGAAGACATGGCAGACGCATCCGTCTACATACTGCTCAACGTAGACTTCAAGGACATCATAGGCATAGAGAAATACTCCAGTGTTTTCTACGGGGCTAAGACCGACGGCGAAGTAAACCGCAACAACTCAGAAGGGCGGGGCGGAGCCATTCCGTCGCTCGGCGAGATACGCAACTGCCACATAAACGTGGGCACGGGCAAGGAGCTCACCATAAAGGCTTTGGCAAACCTCATAAAAGACACCGCAGGCTTCGATGGTGAAATATCATGGGACAGCACCAAGCCAAACGGCACGCCGCGCAAACTCATTGACGTAAACAAGCTCCACAGCCTTGGCTGGACTCATAAAGTGGAAATAGAAGACGGCGTGAAGCACCTCTATCAATGGTATCGCGAAAGCCTCTCCACAGAGGCAAAATTCTCATCTTTCTAACTCACTCTAAATTGGACTTCTATTGAATATCAATAAGTTGTAAATTTACCTA
>CAZEEP010000023.1:0-52347 GCA_964511295.1 uncultured Prevotella sp. | reverse complement strand
AGATAACACTATACTATGACATTTCCTCCGCCAACCCGGAAAATCCGCTGACCCATAATTTATGCTTAAACACAGTTTTTTTACTATGCGCCAGAAAAGGCTACTCGCCCAAGACCAATGACAGCACAAGGTCGGCAAGAACAATATAAGAAGTACACCGCTATACACCAACACGAATTTTGGCACATAGCTTTTGAATTCATCATATGTATTCCATTCAATCAAGTTGGATAAGAAGGATTGGTTGGGGCGTTTTACTTCACCGTACATTTTTGTTCCTTTCTTTTTTCCACCAATATCCAATCAGCGCTAAAGCCACGGCGACATCCACCACATTCCACTACCCAGTGTTATCTTTATGAATGGCTGAAAGAGCAATGCTAATGCGCCGCAAGCAATCATTAAACTTTCGTTGTTCCTTTTATAATTATTCCACGCCAAATATGCAAAGACAACCATTGACGCAAAGCGCACCAAAGTGTAGTAGCCGTATGGCATCGGTAATAGACAAACCAATAAGGCCGCTGCAAGAATCAATTTTACTTTTATCATTTTATATCCGCTCAAAAATCCATTCAATAAGATGTGTATATCTAATAGCAAGAACTAAAACAAACGCGTAAAATCCAGCTAAGGCATCGTCGAGCATACAGCCCCAACCGCCATGTATATGTTGGTCTATCCATCTGCAACCGAGTGGTTTTGTGATATCTATGACACGGAAAAGGATAAAGCCTATGGTTGCAAGAGCGATGGCGACGTATGCCGGGGCATCCACTAATGTTGCAGCCAGAGTAGCTACCCACGTGCCAAAGAACTCGTCTATGACAACAGCCCTTGGATCTGCACCCCAATATTTCTCCATCACATTGTCTGACCATACTCCGATGAACAATGAAGCCAGCACCAGGATGAAGTTGGCGATGAACAACATCGTTGGCGACAGGACGAAATATAATCCTATCCAAATAAGCAAAGCCAAGAAAGCTCCAGCCGTGCCTGGGGCAACCGAAACAAAACCTGTGCCCAAGCCGGTGGAAATGATAACGTGAAACCACGGGGCTTCACCCAACTGATGATTGTTATTGTTGCTCATCTTTTGCCTCCAAACAAAGACTTCAATATCATAGAACCGATTTTACGTTCCAAACCTGCTTTCGATGTAGGAATGCCAGTTTGTCTTGAAAATTTCTGTTTGGCTTGCGTTATACCCAAAGCTATCTTCCACGAGAAGGAGAGACCAGGGATTCCTGTACTCGATTTCTTTCTAGCCATGTCAAAAACAGTTTGAAAATTTGGAGTTACACCCACAATTAGGCACAACTCCAAATTATGTTTACTTTGTTACTTCTTTCTTGCTGGAGAACAGGTTCCAAATCTCACGTACCCAAAGTACGAGTGACGAACCGAGGATGATGACAATCCAGTCTTCAAGTTTCAGACCGCAGACATTGAAGAAGTCTTGCAGCAGAGGAATCTCTACCATGACTACCTGTCCAATGAAGATTACTGCAACGATGAGCAACAAGCCCTGACATCTCTTAAAGTGGAGCGCACTCTTGCCGGTCTCGAAGGCACGGGCGTTGAAGAGATAGAAGAAGTGTGTCATCACGAAGGTGGTGAAGAGCAGTGTCAGCTCATAGGTGCTCAGTCCGTCGCGCTCGCCTACATGGAGATTGAGGAAGATGTCGCGCATTGAGGTGTAGTCGCCATGCTCAAAGATGTAGAGCATTGCCACGAGCAGGAAGAAGAAGAAAAATCCTACGCCGAGAATATCCTTGCGCATTGTCGGACTGAGGATGCTGGCCTTGCGGTCGCGCGGCTTGTCTTCCATCACCTTGCGCGAAGGCGGCAGAGAGGCTAGAGCGATGGCGGCGAAGGTATCCATGATGAGGTTAATCCAGAGCATCTGCGTCACGGTGAGCGGCGACTCCGTTCCCATGAACGCGCCGAAGAGCACGAGGAAGCAGGCCGTCACGTTGACGGTGAGCTGGAAGAGGAGGAAACGCTGGATGTTCTTGTAGAGCGAGCGTCCCCACATCACGGCATTGGCGATGGTCGAGAACGAGTTGTCCTGAATGGTCATGTCGCTGGCCTCCTTGGCAACTGCGGTACCATCACCCATTGACAGACCCACATCGGCAGTGTTGAGTGCCGGGGCATCGTTGGTACCGTCGCCCGTCACTGCCACCACCATGTTCTTCTTCTGTAGCGTCTCCACTAGACGTTTCTTGTCCATCGGACGGGCACGGGCAATTACCTTGAGGTCAAGTACGCGCTCGTAGACATCTTCGTCGGAGAGAGCTGCGAACTCCGGACCGGTGATGATGTTGCGGTCGGAGTCTGTTTCCTGCCAAAGACCAATCTGGCGGCCAATCTCCTTGGCTGTGCCTATGGTGTCGCCTGTTACAATCTTCACCTGAATGCCAGCGTTCAGACACTCCTTGATGGCTCCTGGCACTTCTTTGCGCACGGGGTCGCTGATGCCGAAGATACCAGCGAAGGTCAGTCCCTCGACGTTCAACTTGCCGTCCTTGAAGGCTTCCTCGCCATCCTTCAACTCAATGTAAGCCAAGCCGAGCGTACGCATGGCCTTGTTCTGGTAATCGAGCAATTGCTTGCCGTAGGCTTGCTTCTGTTCTTCTGTGATATTGGAAATGCCGAGAAGAATCTCAGGTGCACCCTTCACATAGACCACTTTCTTGCCCAATACAGCAGAATCGACAATCGTCGCCATATACTTGTTCTCCGTTGAGAACGGCAGACAATCTACAAACTGTGTTTTTTCGCGCACTGCAATATAGTCAGCACCCTTGCCGTTGAGCCAAAGGAGCAGGGCACATTCTGTTGGGTTGCCCACGGCCTTGATGTTCTTGAGGTCGTTGAAGTCAAGGTTGGCTGTTGTATTGGTGGCTATCATCTCTGCCAAGAGGTCGGCAGGAATGTCTTTCAGCTGAGCGTCGGCCACCTGCATTTGGTTCTGTGTGAGCGTACCTGTCTTATCGGTACAGATGACAGATGTTGCGCCCATCGTCTCGCAAGAGTGCATGGTACGGGGCAGCGTGTTCTCCTTCATCAGTTTGCGCATGGAGAAAGCAAGACTCAGTGTGACAGACATAGGAAGGCCCTCAGGTACAGCCACAACGATGAGTGTCACGGCAATCATGATGGTGTTCAGAACATAGGTCATGAAGCCAATCCAACCGTCGCCGGTAGAGAAGTCGGCATTGCCCATCCAGAAATAGATTCCGATACGGCCAATGATTATGAGTGCGGCGAAGACATAGCTGGCCTTTGTAATAAGGTCTGCCAGTCCGTCGAGCTCCTCGCTCAGAGGTGTGGAACCGCCTTCTTCCACTTGGGCAGCCTCAAACACCTTGCCGCTTTCTGTTGCGTCACCCACTTTGAGAACCTTGGCTGTGCAATAGCCTTCAAGGATGATGGTACCCTTCATAATATGATTGGAAGGATAAGTGGCTTCCTTATCGAAATGCTCGGCATCGGTGGTCTTGGGGCATTGCAGCTCGCCTGTGAGCGAAGACTCGTTCACATTGAGGTTCAGACTCTCCAGCAGTTCGCAGTCGGCAGGAATCTCCTCGCCCGACTCCAGCAACACGATGTCGCCCACCACGATGTCCTTGCGCGGTACCTGACAGACATTGTTGTTGCGGATGACCTTAACGAGTGTGTCGTCGTTGGCCACGTTAAGGCTCTGGAACGTCTTCTCGTTGCTGCGCTCCAAGAAGAAGGCAATGCTTGTGGCAAGCACCAGTGCAACGATAATGCCTATTGGATCAAAGAACGTCTTGAAACCTGCGCCCACCCAACAGAATTCATAAATAGAGATGCCAATGGACAGGACAAACGCCATGATAAGAATTTTGAAGAGCGGGTCGCCAAAGCCCCCGAAGAAGCCTACAATGAGGATTAGAACGGTTGCAAGAGCAATAATGGCCGGCATGCTCCAGATAATTGCGCCCATGCTGCCTGCCAATACGCCAGCGGCGATGGCAGAGAGCACTATCAGCGCAAACATGGATATGGCTATCCAGTGCGTACAAGCCTCTTTGAGTGTGTCCCAAAGAGTTTCTTTCTCAGGCGGTGTCAGGATGTTGACACCATACTTTTTACGGCTTTCGAGCACTTGGGCATCGGTCAAGCCTGTGTAATGATGTTTTTGGTTCATATTATTGTGATTTAGTTATTTAATTTTCTCCTTGTAAGTGACTTTCAGCACCTTCTTGCTGTTGTCAATCTCAATTTTTCCCAACCGGCTCAATACGCTCTGCCCCAACAGTAAAGGTGCAGACTGGTTCTTCACGACCGAAGCTTTCACATTGTCAAGGTGAAGATTACCCATTCTTACTTCACGAAGGTTGATGACGGTTCCCTCACTTACCTCACCATTGGCGTTGAGGTAGCGTTGCGTTCCTACAATGTCCTTGGAGGAGAGATAATCGTTCTTGACCATAAACGTTGCCTCTACGGATGAGATTGAAACATCAGAGGCACCTGTATCGAAAATGAAATGTAAAGGCAAGTTATTAATTGAACATTTCACCTTACACACACCACCTTCTTTCGTGAAAGGAATTTCCTCCACATTATTTATATATTCAGAGAGGTCTGTATTCTGTTCTTCCGCCAATTCTTCTTGGTATTTTTTCTTGTATTCATTAATCAGAGCCTTGTACTTCTCTGTATCGCGGATATTATCCAAGTCTCGGTCACGCTCAAAGTGAGCAAAACGACGGTAGCCCTTTTCTAAAGCAGTGCGCAAATAGCTAATGGCCTTTTCCTTCTCGCCCATGATGGAGTAGAGGCAAGCAGCGTCGTAGTAATTGCCATTATCTTCTTTCTTCAAAATAGCATTCATCACCTCGATGGCCTTTTCTTTTTCTCCGAGGTAGTAATAGGCATAATGGGCACAGTCTGCCTCTTCGGGAATAGAGTCTAAACGGACGGTTTCTTTGAAATCAGCTATTGCCTTGTCTGTTTCCCCTTTGATGTGATACATATTACCACGGCACATGAAAGCATACGCATATTCTGGTTCGAGTGTTACTGCCATAGTATAATCCTCGATGGCTGCGTCGTAATCTTTCATCTTGTCCTTTATCCAACCACGTCTGTAATACCCGAAGAAATCGTCTGGCTCAAGAGCAATATATGCCGTTATGTCGTTGATTGCTTCATTGTACATTCCTGCATTATCCTCAATCATAGCCTTATTCAACCAATACTCATTTTTGGTCGAATCCAAGGCTATAGCTTGGTTGCAATATTCCAAGGCTTTTTCGTATTGCCCCAACGAACTGTAGCAATCCGACAAACGGTCAGCGACAATAGGGCTCTGTTCCTTGGCCAAATATTCCTTATAGGAGGCAATAGCCTGCTTAAACCTGTCGGCCTGTTCATTAACTACGCCTAAATAATAAATCCAAGATGTCTCATTAGGCTCTGTTACCTTTTGTACTTTCAGCTTTGCAATGGTTAAATCTGGCACCGAGTCTGCCAACTGGCGTAATATGTAGAAAGCTTTGCCATTGTGGTCTATACCCAAAGCTGTGATAACATCATCAACTGCCTCCTTGTATTTCTTTAATCCGATATAGCTATCAGCCCGGAAAGAATATCCTGATGAGTATGTCGGCGCGAGCTTGATGACATAATCAAACTGCTTGATGGCATCCTCGTACATCTTCTGAGCATTGGCATTTCTTCCAATGCCCATGTAGCCCATCACGTCACCTTCCTTCAAGGCAATCATTTTGCGATAGTCTTGGTCGGCCAAGTCATATTTATCCTGTTCATAGTATATATGTGCACGAGAGTTATACAACCTGTCATCTTCCGGGGTGAGACTGATCGCTGTCGCATAGTCCTTCAATGCCTGAACAGTATCTTCCAAGTTCAAATATACCTTGGCGCGAGTTGCGTAAGCAAAGGCTTTATATTCCTTGTCTTTTGACGGCAGTTTCTTAATGGCTGCGTTGGTGGCGGTAAGAGCCTCACCAAAATCTTCATTGTAGTTATTTACCAAGGCAAACCATGTATAGGCATAGCCATTGTCCGGATGCTCTGAAATCTCTTTCCTGAGATATTCCCAAGCCTCTTCTAAGTTATTGTTCTGTATGGCTTCAACGCCACGGGTGTAGTTGTAGCTGTCCGGTCGCTTGATATTGTCTGCGAGCAGCGTCATTGAACAGAACATCATCAGTGTAAACAGAATCGTTCTCATGATTTATAAATAATTCATTAGTTTCTTGCGTATAAACCATAGTGCTTCTACAAAGAGGAAGCATTCAAGTAGAGATAGAAGGATATAAGCCTGCATACTTCTTTATGGAGTTTGAGTGTCTTTGTTTATTTGATTCATCCGTGTGGATTCGAGGATAGGAAGATTTGTTTCCGTCGGGACATAGATGACGGTTTTATCACTCAAATCGGACTGCTGGCGCACCCAGAGATACTGGATGTAGGTTGGTGTTATGCTGCCATTTTCGATTTTGATTGCCTCGGCGGCACCTTTGGCGCGTTCCACTTCTGCTTGCGCGTTCAACTTCTCTGCTTCGAGATTGGCTCTTGCCTCTTCAATCTTAATCTTTCGGTTTTGTTCTGCCTTGGCAAACTCTGCCTTGCCTTCCATTTCCTGCGACCATACATTATACCATGGGCGAATGAATGCCATGCCGATGATAAACACGACTATCACGCCTACTCCCCAAAGGAACTTCTTGATAAGAGCGGGAGTAATATTTATATTGTTGTTGTAGTTGATCATAAAGCGTTATTCATTAGAAAATTTCACTTGCGTTACTTTGTTGCGTACTGAAGTTGCCGTTTTGCTGTAGTATCAACTCATATTCAAGTCCCTGATAGTTAAGCGAAACCTCGGAGTCTTTTGAAAAGGATTCGTTTGCCACAAATCCGCCAGTACATCCATCGGACATATCCTTATTCGGATTCCATCCCTTGCCGCCATAGAAGAATACCTGATAACTTCCATTTGGAACATGGAATGTATAGGAACCGCCAGCTGCAATGTAGGCGTTGCGTACAATCTGGTTATGATGCTTGACAATGACCACCACATCGCACTCTGAATTTGCAGACGTACTCACTTCAATAGTGGATTCGCTGCCAGAAAGGTTGACGTTTTCATAGGGTATATCGCCCGTTGTCAAGCGATTCTCCAAATAGGGGTCGTCTTCCACTTGTGCCGTTGCCGTTGATGACGAACTGTATGCAGATTCATACGTTCTGTTCTCGGGATTAGGCTTAGCGGAGTTGCCGCAAGCCATAAATCCCATTGCTATTGTGATTGCAAAAATCGCAGTTACGTTCTTCTTCATAGTGTCATTGCTCTTAGTTTATCGACGCTTGGGAACGTAGGTCTTGTTACCATTGCTGTTGATGTAGTACTGACCACCACGGCTACCGGTCAGGATGGTATGTCCCGAGCCGTAGTTGTATGCGCTGGATGAGTAGTCTCTTGCACGAGTACCAGTTGTTCCCGTGTATGGGTTGCGGTTGCCCGATGTGGAGTAGTTGTCGTGGTTCGTACTGTTGCTGCGTGTACGGGTATAGCCGTTCACGTAGGTTCCGTTGCTGCGTGTGTAACCGTTCACTGTTGTGGTCTGGCTGTTTACGCCTGTACCATACGTGCCACCATAGCTTCTGCTGTTGTAGGTCTGACCGAATGATACTACTGCTGTTGCCATCAAAGCAACCAATGTCAATGCTAACTTTTTCATTTCTTTTCTCTTTTAATGTTTTACTTTTGATGATGCAAAGTTACGACCGTTTTGCCTGTGCTTTTGGATTTCCAAAATGTTACAACGGTTTTTGAATATGCATCTATTTTATTGGTTGCAAGGTTTTATGCTGTTCTAATTCGGTTGAATGTCATTTCAAGTTGAGCCATCCGAGCACGCTGGGCACCTACTAATACTGCTTCATAGTCGCATTCCTGGTCACAGAACTTGCTGACGGCAACAAATAATTCCAAGCTGACGAGCAATAAGAAGAATACGCCATAGAAAATTGCAGCTACTGGGCGTGTTGTCACGATAGACCACATCGCTTCTAATTCCTCCAAGAATCCTACGTTGTCTTTACACTCCTGACGAGTATCAGCTTCTACCGTTTGTTTCTGCTGAATGATTTTCTGTTCCTGCTCACGTAGCAGATTTACATTCTTTTGGTTGGCTACCAAAACTTCCTGTTTGGGGTTGGCAATCTGGGTCGTGCTTACAGAAGGGGTGCTGATTGTTCTTATTTTTCCGTCAGATGTTGCCACTGGCGTAGAACTGTTTGTCACAGTCTTCTGAGAAATCAATGGATGGGCATTTACATCTTCTTGAAGAGCAGCATTGACTCTTTCCATAGAATCAATCTCAGCACGAAGTTTAAGAAGATTTCCATCGATGATGCTCACGCGTTTCTGTGTCAGGGCTGCTGTTTGTACCTCTATGTTATCAGCCAGTTGCTTGTCGATGTCCTTGCCAAACATTGTCTGGTCAATAATAGTGGAGCCGACGATTGCCATAACCACAGCTATGAGACCTCTGAAGGCGATGAGCTGCCAACTTCGCTTTGTCGCAAGTATAATCTGCCGTTCTACCATGATGACAATAGTCACGAAGAAGAGTGACACAAGAGCACATGCCCACGATGGTAAGCCGATATAGCGTTGTGCAAAGCAGAATCCTGTCACGCCCCATATCATGATGAGGATGAGTAATGCAGCGGTGTACTTACTCAATTGACTGCGGCTTGCTTCCGAACACTGAGAGAGGGTACGTGAATCCCAACCAGTCAGCTTACATCCAAATTTTATCCACAAGTTCATAGTTCTGATGTTTTTGATGGTTTATGCACTGACTTTATTTAATGACGGGGCACTGAATGGAGTGCTGATTGTGTTGTTTGACACTCCGCCGCTCATGGCTACAGTTGCCAAGCCACGAAGGAAACCGCACTCATAGGACTGAAGCGGAACGGAAGCCTCATTGGCATTGCTTTGAAAATCCTGCTCAAGCTTAGCCAGTTCCTCTTTGTGTGACTGAATAACATTCAGGGTATTCTGAATTTCAGAGACTGTGGTCAGCAGTCCTGCGGCACTGCAAGTGTTCTTCTGGTTCTCCCACTGTATGCGCATTGCGTCATATTTGAGGTTTATCTCACGGAAGACCATAAGAATCTTCTGCTTGATGATGTTGACGTTCATGTCGCGAAAAGCCAAATCGCTCTTGACCATCGCATCGTTGAATCCCTGCTCCTCGTAGTTCTTGTGCAGGTAGCCATAGATAATGTCGATAGGCCATCCCGTAGCGTAGCTTACCGTAAGCGGTTTGCGAGAATCGTCTTGGGCGTTCTCGTTAACTGAGGTTGAGGTCACTTCTGCCTCAGACGACGGCAACGTCTCTGCTGAAGGCAGTGTTACAACGGTCGGTTCCGTTTTCTTGGATGAGTTGAAAAAACTGAAAATGCTCATATTCTTTTGCTTTTTATAGTTTTACTTTGACGATGCAAAGTTACGACCGTTTCCTCTCGTTTTTTAGATTTCCATAACGTTACAACCGCATTTAAATAGAGGGTTCCCAAATTGGTTGCAAGGTTTTATGCCGTCAATTCTTCAACGTCAAACACGTCAAATATAATCTTCCGTCCATCATCACTGTAATTGGCAGTATTTATCTTGACCTTTTTCCCATCAGGATACGTAAATTCTATAATCTGATCTTCTTTATTTGAGCCTCCCATATAAGTTTTTATCGAATCTTTCTCAATACTAATCCTCTTATAGAAGCCCAAAAGAGCAAACGAAGATATAAACAATGCCTGATTGTTCCTCATAAAGCACTTTTGGTTAAACAGATTGTAAAGAACTGGAATTATGGCAAAAACGAAGAAAATGCCTGACATAAACTGAAAGAAGAAAATATCATCATCATTGCTCTTACAAAAATAACCAAGTGGAAAACACAGGCATAGAAACAATAAACCTGAAATTGGGAATCCGTGAGGAATAACTATCCACTCAAAGTCGGGATAATATTTTCTTGCCTGATGGCGGATTAATCTGGGAATAACCCTTTTACTTGCCTGCCATGTTGCCAATGAGACAATAATAGCACCTCCCATATAACACCACCCAATTGGTGTTAAGTGGGTTAAATGGCTAATCATTTCTGCTATACCGCGTCCTCTTCCGCTCATAACTATTACTATTGTCTTAGTTTGGACTGATAATTAACTCCCTGCTTCAGGTACACCATCAACAGCATCAAGCCAACAAACACCACTCCAAGTGAACGCCCCAAATGTCTGCAACACTATCGTATAGTCCATTGAATGATGGCTGTCATACAGATAGCAAGCGCATACAAGCAGAGAATGACGATATAGAAGATACCGTAGAACTTAACGATAAACTTCATACTACCAAACATCTTCCCTAACTCCTCATTGTTATCGTTCCGCACGGCCAGACGGGCTTGGTTGACAAAAGCGAACGAACGTTTCAAAGGTACAAAAAAAGATGCCTGCAAATATTATGTATATGATGCTAACCGCACCATAGTTGAAGCTGGGTATGACCATGACACCTATGCCTACTATTGCCAGCAATACCAGGCCGATAGCTCCTAGTGCATTGATAAATGACACCCAACTGGTGACTGACATAAGGTCAGACTTCATATCGTCGGAAACAATCAGTTGCGAACGATCATTGGTCTGTGTTATTTTTTCTAACTCTATCATAACTTTAATTTTTTACAAGTTGAACAACTATCAATCTACCTCCTTGACTCTTGTCAAGAAGAATCTGCCGGCCTTCTGTGAGAGGAACATAATCGCCGATGGCGATTGCCTTATTGGCGGTGACATCATACATATCGGGCAGACGGCGGTTGATGAGAATCCACTGGTTGTTGAAGAAGTGGAAGTCGCCTACGGGCTTCTTGTCCTCGGCACTCGTCTTCTCGTTGGCAGACACCAAGTTATTGGAGTGCCACTTGTAGAGCGTTTGCTTGTCATAGACCATCAGGCGGTAGTTCTCCGACATGTATTTGCCATGAGATGGGGCGTAGTAGAAGTTGAGGATGGGCAGCTGTCCCTTGTACTCCTGCCCACAGAAAGGACACTTGGGCTTGGTAGTGTTGTCAAACACATACCAGTGTGCGTTACACTTGGGATTTTGGCAGGGCTGTACTAAATCACAAGTCTTCAAGAGGGCAACCTCCCATTCCTGTGCCGTTGGACGTGCGGAAGGATTATGTAAGCCGTCAATGAAAGCACGGTCAAAAAGTGCCTTCAAATAAGGACCACAGATGGTATAAGGCATCTTACTTGGGTCGCCTTGTGGCAATTCTGCCTTTCCGAGTTGGTCGGCTTTCACCCGGTTGGTTTTGTCTGTAGGGTGCTCGATAAAGATGGCATTTGATCCATAGCGCATGTCATCATCCTTCTGCGGGTCGTTTATATCCCAAATTTTACCACCATCGAGTGGATGACGGTTGAGCAAGAAGGTGTATATCAACACCGCCAATGCGTGTTGGTCTGTCGTTCTCTTGGGAAGATTCTTTTTCGGGTCATCGACCTTCAACGCCTTAGTCGCAAGAACCTCTGGAGCGATAAATCCTGGCGTGCCAACCACTTCAGGAGGGAATTTGCCCGGTACAACCAAACCGTCATCATCGATAATGCATGCGCTGCCCGACAGCGGGTCAACCAATACATTGTTATATGACAAGTCCGAGTGAGCTAGACCTGCCGCATGAATGCGCCGCATTCCACGCGCAATCTTCAGACACATGTGCAGACGGTCAAGGAATGTTCCTTTTTGGTCTTCAGGCACAAATCGGTTAATCAGTTTTGCAGAAGAAAACCACTTTCCGTTCTTCTCCTGACCGTTCTTGATAAACATCCATGTGTCAGGCACTCCTGAGAAGAAGAATTTCTTATCGTAGAAAGGAATGACGAGACCTGTCAACCCTTTCCATTCCACCATTTTGGTTGGCCAAGGGAAAATACTCTTCCAATAATCGCCTTCAGCATTTTGGACGAATATCTTTTCACGATAGATTCCTACAATATTCTCCAAACGAGCCTTGTCGTTGGCATTTATTGGTTTACGGTAGAATGCCACAACATAGGTCTTGTCCGTTGAGAAGTACACATCCTTGACACCACCCTGAGCCTTGATCTCGTCATAGAACTCAACGGTCGTGCCATCGGATGCTTTCAATGTTACTTTGTTTGCCATAGTCAACACACATTATCAATATAGTATAGCGATGGTTCTGTCATCATGGTTGCCTGGTGACCAAAAGTCGAGCCAGTCAAGGAGTTGGTTCTTTGACTCCTCGTTGTCGTCAGTCAATGCTACGCCTCCTTCTTTGAGGTTTTCCCACAGTGCATCCCACTTGTCGGTATTGGCAAGGTTGGCATCAGTCTCAAACATCGGGTCGCTCACACCGTCTGACATCAGGAACAGAGCTGTGAAGTCGGGGACGATAGAGAATCGCAGACGCTGATAGAGCGAGGTGGCATCCTTGAAAATCTCAGGCATCGTCAAGAAACGTGTCTGTCCTGCATACTCACCTTCATCGGGTACACCAAGAAGTTTTGCGGTATGCGCATCCTTGTCGTAAAGACAGATGGCACCATCACCAACCCAGAACGAGGCAACAAACCAACCATATTCAAACTTTTTACAGATAGTAAGAAGCAAGGTGGTGGAATAGAGCTTAGACGGCTGATTCTGTTTCTTTGCCTCCTCGAAGATGGCCTTTTGTGCCTTGAAAGCGGCTGTGCCCACAATCTTATAAATGCAGTCGCCCACCATTTTGCGAGCATCGCTTTCGCTTTGCTCTTTATACTCGTTGTAGGTATTGATGTATTCCTCTAACTCAGCACTGTCTGCCAATAATGCTTTGCAATGTTCAACTGCTGTCTCGCAAGCGATACGAGAGCCTTCACGTGAATACTTTGCCGAGCCTGCGCCATCTGCCACAACCATGACATACCAGTTGGTCGTGTCGTCGTGATAGAGTTTGAAGTGATCGTCACGCGGCTTTGCCTCTTGTGCATGAGAGCGTCCGCGCTTGCTTGCTGCCACGATGTCCTTTTGTGGCGTGCCGTCTTCCAAGGATTCAACCTTCACATATTCAACCTGTGTGTCTTCTTTCTGATATTTAGGCTCAGGCATACCCTCCCAATCCACAGGCAAGTTCTTCCACAACTTACGTGGGTCTTGATTGATGATGAATGAGACAGGACGCTCCAGTACAGGCCGACTGTCAGGCAACTCCAGTCCTTCATATTTATATCTCATCGTCAACTCAAACGATGAATTCTGCACAGAGGCACCATCCTTACGGAAAAATTCAAGAGTAGGGGTTCCTGCGATTTTGAAACTCTTCTTGTCTTCGGCGACCTCAATGCTTAAGCTGTGCTCTTCAACCGTGAGTCCAGTCACACTTTCTATGATAGCCTTGCATCCATCAGGAAGCGAAACTGTCTGGTCGTAGGGTTGGTTTTCTTTGGCATTTGGAATGTTGAAAGAGATAGCCTTCACCTCATTCTCTGCCACTAAAACATTATCCATCAGATAGTCATTATATTGATTCCACAATTTGTCGGCAAGGAACTTCAAGAAGCCCTCCACCTTTTTGTCATCCTTGCCAGCGCAAAGAATGTCTATGATTTTTTCGATGTTCATGATGTTTATCCTCTACCACGAGTTATATCTATGCCACCAGGGGCAATTTCACCGAGTGAACCTTCCATACCGCACCAAGGACATGCTGTAGTGTGTCCGTCGGAACACATGATGTTTCCACATTCACACACGACAACGCCCAATTGATTGCCGCAGCATGGGCAAGTTGGAACGCCACGCAGCGACATCGTATTGATGTTGCGGTTTGACTTTCCCTCGCACAACGAATCGTAGGTTTCACCATCAATGGGATAAGCGCCTACCAACTTGAAATCAGTGGCTTTCAAATCAAGACTTTCCAGTCCTTCAATATCAACGATGCGCTTGGCATACTTAACCAAGTAGTTCTTCAGCGTATTGGAGCACTTGCCGAGCAGCACCGCAAAGTTCTCATCCACTACGCATGGACGCGATGTGTCCACCTTCTCAAGATTAATTCCTGTTGTCGGTGCGAGCTGTACATTGTCGTCGCCCATGTCTGTCACCGATACACTCGTTGCCTTGATGGATGCTGTCACCCACTTGAAGAAGGACTTAAAGGAAAGGTCGTCAGTCTTGTTCAGTCTAAGAACGTTGTCAGAGATTTTGCCCAACAACTGCGTGTCTGCATTATCGCCAATGGAAATGGCAACGATATTGGCTGAACGACGATACTTCTGATTCCAACGAGCGAATGCTGCCAACGTGTTGTCGGTCGGTGTTCCATCTGTAAACAAGAAGATGATAGGTTTCCAGTCTCCCTTTTGCTCCAAAGTCGTTTTTACCAACTCCTTATCCATGCTGTCCATCAGAAAGTTCAGAGCAGAACCAAGTGATGTGCCGCTGCCAATAGGGAACGTGGGTGGGTAGAACTTATAGAGTTCGGTCAGCGGAGATATGGTCTTTGCCTTGCCAGCGAACGCTATGACCGACACAAATGCCGTTTCAAGGGCATAGGGGTCTGTACGCAACTCCTGTATTATCATTCTCATGCCATCCTGCACTTGCTGGATGGGGTCTCCTACCATCGACTCAGATACGTCAACGAGGAAATAGATTGGTAAGCGTCTCATGCTGTTATCTTTTTGGTTAAATTTATCTTGTAATCTGTAATAATTTGCTTCTTTGGAGAATTTACGATGGCTGTATATAACTCGTAAATCGCGTTCAGCATCATTGTTGACTGCTTAATAGTGCCTCCGCTATTCAATAGAGTAGTTAATGCTTGCGGATATGACTGGTAAGAAGAACTTATCAAGTCTGTAATCTTATGCAGCTCTTGCAGGGCATATTTAATTTGATTATGACTCATCATTTCCTGATAGCCCTCAAGACAACTGAGTAATGCGGTTTGCATAGTTTCCTCTTGTTCATTCTTGCGAATAAATGTCGCAAAGTTCTGGCATGTCAAATCCTCGAACTGAGTCATTGAACTCGTTTCTTGTACGGAAACTTGCTCTTCTGTTTGTTCAGCGTCCTCAGCTCTTAGGCTTCGCATCTTATTCAAGAAGAAAAAGATGGACTCGTCTGCGATTATATCACTATATGAAATTGGTCTTGTTAGGAATAGTCCATCCATTGACTTGACGCGGCTTAGGGCGACATAAAGTTGCCCTGGAGCAAAAATGTGGCTATTCAAATCCAGTATAACCTTGTCATATGTTTGTCCCTGAGATTTATGTATGGTAAAGGCGTAAGCCAACTTTATAGGGAATTGCGTTGTCTTTTGAACGTAAGGTATAACCCTAACAAGTTTATGCTTGACATCATCATATCGCATCTTATAGCGGTACTCACTCATTTGCGACACCTTATATCTATCCATGGGGTTAGGACACATTACGGTCATCCTAGTTCGTTCATTTTGAATAGTGAAATAGTCGCCATTAAATTCTGTAATTGTACCAAAGTCGCCGTTTATGTATCCATGATATTTGCTACTCTTGCAGAATACAATTCGCGCGCCAATCTTGAAACTTAACTGCGAGTCGTAAGCTGAAGGTACAATGATAGGAAGAATGTCTTTATCTGTAGGAAGGTCGCTATGTTTTAGTGTGATATGCCCAGTTTTATCTTTCGTTTGTATGCTGTAAACAGCATCTATCGTGGTTACTGACCCGGGAAGTTCTTCCAGTTTCTTTGTGTTGACATTCTTAACTTCCTCATTGGAAGAAGCCACGTAAACAGCATCTTTGGGCAGGCATTCAGGTTGAACGCGAGTGTTCAGCACTTGCAAAATTTCTATTTTGCTTTGTGGAGATAAAGGTTTACGGAAAGCATCCAAAACCTTGAGATATTTTGCATCATTCTGCTGTCTGAAAGATTTTGACAACTCAAAGAAATGAATGTCGTTTATTGCCTTCTGAATAACATGGCTGTTGAAGAAGTAAATGCCATTATATTCTTTCTCAAGATATGCTTGTACGGCATCATCGCTTACTATGGGAGGAAGTTGGAACAGGTCTCCAACAACGACAGTAGGAATTCCACCAAAGGGTAAATCATTACGCTTACTCAACTGGCATATACGGTTTATCATCTCAAAGGTGTCTGCACGAACCATTGAGATTTCGTCGATGATTAGCAACTTTACTCCAAAGAGTTTCACGGCAAAAGACGATGCCGTTGCCTGGGTCAGGTTTTCTGGATTCTGATATCCTTCGTCCAAATTATCAAAACCGGCATAGAAAAATGAATGTAAGGTTCGGGCATTTTTATAGAGGGATGCCGCAAGGTTTGTGGGTGTTAGGACTTGACATCCACTAACTTTATCTGCAACCTTGCGAATCAAAGTCGTCTTGCCACATCCAGCCTTACCGTGTACGAAGGTGATGCCTGTAGGGGTGTTAGTGAGGTAATCAATTACCTCTTCTTGCGTACAGTTTAAAGGGTCGATATATGTCATCTGGGGTGGAACGGGTGCGGCAACATGTACTTCATTCCCAATCTCTTGTAATTGGGAATGTTCAATAGTTGTTGTGTCTTGATGCTCAGCGACTTTCTTGCTACCTAAAAAGAAGAACAACTTTCCAAACATGTTATTTTTGTGGTATAATTGGCAATGGGCTTAGATAAACCTTTCCAGGACCGATTAACTTCATCATGCTCAGACCTTCACCGCGCATAATGTTGCCGACAGACCATCCCGCTTGTATCTGCGATGTGCGAAATCCGTGGAGAGCGACGATGTGATTTTCGTCCACTTCTATAACCTCTCCGTTATTCAACGACTTTTCCAGAGGCGAGCCTAAAGAATCGAGGAACACTGTGGCGCTGCCACCGATTTTCTGGAACAAGCCCACGCCACCTAAAATCCCTTGCAGGTTAAGATTGAGGTTCAAGCTTACCTTGTTGGTGGAGGACACATAATGCCCACGGCGACAAATCAGATTTTCGCCCTGCAACTTGATGGGAACAAGTGCACAGCAGCTTCCTGAAAGCACTATTTTCTTTTCCGTGCTGGTGGAATTATAGAAACGGATAATGAGGAAGGACTCGCCTGACAATGCAGATTTGAGAACACCGCCAAGAATACTGCCAAGACCACCTCCTTGCGTACCGTTGACTTCCACTTCACGTTGCAAGTCTTCATCTACATAGACTATGCTTCCACGCTCGGCATAGAAGCTTTCGTTTGGTTGCAAAGTCACTTCGAGAGTTTTGAACTCATAACCAACAATCTTGCAATTCATATCTGACTATATTACTACGTTTACTTCTGATGGAGGTTCTGGCAATTTTATCTCATCAGGTGTCGGAGGTAATTCTACTTGGTCGCCCGTTCCAATCGTTCTGCCACCTTGGTTGATATTTATTGTCACCCATTGGAAGAACTTCTTGAACGTGCTGCTGTCCATTGTGTCAAGCGTAAAGACGTTGTTCGTAAGCTTCTTCAACGGCTCTATCTTTGCCTTGGGTCCTGCGGCGCATGCCACGACGTTGGTGAATTGGTATTTCTTGATACGTTTCGTGGCATCTTCGTACACTTGTAAATCGGATGGCTTGCCGTCTGTAAGGACGAATAATAATGGAGCCCAATCTCCTTTTTGCTCCTTGGAACCCTTGTTCACTTCTCTGTCATAGCTGTCGCAAAGCATATTTAGTGCTGCTCCCATGAATGTGGGGCCCGACTCGGGGCACACTATGTCAGGTAATTGCAAGTTCTCTAACTCTGTAAGGGGCAATACCTGTTTAACCTCTCTGTCATAGGTAATAATACTGATGCATGCCGTCTCCAAAGCGTAAGGGTCTAAGCGGAGTGATGCCACCATATCTGCCAAACCTACCTTGACAGACTCTATGGGTTCTCCCTTCATAGAGCCAGACGTGTCAATCAGGATATATACCGGTAATCTTCTACTCATGATTTCTTTGACTTATTAAATTCGGATGGCACCAACAGTCACTTGGCACCATCCGAATATCTTTTTTCCTTATACCACAATGTTTACTTCGGGTGGTGGAGGTGGAAGCTCACTCATTGTTGTTGCTTCGGCTGCTGTCTCTTCAACGGATTTACTGCTTGTACTGATAGAAGCAGATACCCACTTGAAGAACGCCTTGATAGTTGCGCTGTCTGCAGTGTCAAGCTGAACAACATTCTCCGTGATTTGCTTCAATGTGTCTGTGCTTGCGCCTTGTCCAGCTGCACATGCTATAACCATACCGCATTTGCGCTTCTTAAAGTCTGCAAGACCCTTGGAAAGATTATCGGTAGGAACACCGTCGGTCATGATGAACACTAAAGGACGCCAGTCGCCTTTTACCTCTGTAGTTGTCTTTGTTATTTCAGAGTCAATCTTCTGAGCCAACAGACTCAGTGCACCGCCTAGTGAGGTACAACCGCTGGCATCTATATTAGGCTGCTGGAAAGCCGCCAACTCGGTGAGCGGTGTCATTTGCTGAGCGGAAGAGTTGAAGGTGATGATACTGATATACGCTGTTTCAAGAGCGTAGGGATCACTGCGAAGCGTTGAGATAAGTGTTTGCACACCGTTCTTTACGGCCTCGATAGGCTCTCCGTACATCGAACCTGATGTATCGAGAAGCAGATATACAGGTAATCTTCTCATAATTTATTGTGAGTTATTTGTTATAGTCCTTCATTACACGGGCAATGGTCAGAACGATGTTCTTGTCCTCGTAGGCATCGCCGATGGCCGCAAACTTCCATTCTCCATTGCGGCGATAGAGTTTGCCCATAATGAGCGCACGCATGCCGACACAATCGGTCTTAGTTGCAACATCATATTGGGCGAACACCTGCTTTGGTGGACGCTCTGAGCTGCCCTCGAACATACGGATGGAAGCGTAAGGTATGCCGGAGAAGTCACCGCTGTATTCATTGTTGTTATAGATGTTCAAGAAGAAAACTATCTGCTGTACTTGGCTGCTTACGCGAGGCAAGTCAACGGTGATGATTTCGTTATCCAAACCATCGTCTCCATCTTGGTCACCTGTAGTGTCATCGCCCGTGTGGTGTAATGCACGGTCGATAGAATCCAGTTTGCCGTTAGGCAAGCCGAGTCTTGGATTGCGTGTGCCAAACTGATATAGTGGAGACCAAATGTGGTCGATAGGTTTTCCTTCAGCATCAAACATCAGACAACTCAAATCCAAATCTACATCTACTACGGAAGAACTCAGTCCGAAGAATGTCTTCTTGATAACGGCTCCCCAGTTACAACCCACACAGAAGTTGGTGAGCTTTGCGCCAGTCTCCTTCTCGAGATTGATGCGCTGTCCTTTTTCAAGTCTTATAGCCATAATTTTAAGTTTTTAGTCTTTACTTCCAGGGATATAGTTGAAGCCCCATCCATACTGTTTGTCGCAGTCACTGTGACCGTTGTGGAACGTCACGAGTTTCTTCACGGTTATGGAATTGTCTGTTCCAAAGTCGAGTTGGGCAATAGCGCAGAACTTCTTGTTGCTCGTCTGTTGTCCCATTTCAACAATGACATCCTCGCTTCCGGGTACTTTCACCTTGACAACCGCATTGGTCTCCGACCATTTCGCTACACCTTCATAGATAAAGGTATAGACGATGATGCGCTTGATTTGGCTTACACCATTAGGATTAACCAAGATGGTTTCACCAGAGGAAGCTCCACCTCCACGGTCATCGCCTTGATGCCAGATGTACGGGGCTTGATCGTAACAACCTTGATTAGTCACTTGATGTCGATAGCCACCTCTTCCATGAGAGAACTGCAAGCCATCAATCAGTTTCTTATTACCATTGCGAAGCTCGTAGAAGCATCCGAGGTCAAGGTCAACAGCCCTTCCAAAGAGGTTCTTGAAGAAGCCTCCCTTGTTCCAGTCGAGGTTGATGACTATCTCTCCCGTCAGCGGTCTGCCACTTGGCTTTTCCAGATTAATTCGGTGGGTATCGCCACCTTTTACAAGAACGATGGCCATAGTTACATGAATTTTGAAGCGTACTTATTGCAAATAGAGCCAAGGCCATCTACATGAGATTCGCCTACAGCTTGGAACTTCCACTCTGAGCCACGACGGTACAAACGACCGAACTCAACGCCCTTCGAGGTTGAGAAGTCTTCGTCAAGGTCATAGCGACAAATCACTTCGCTGGTAACAGCATTGATGATTTGGATGTAGGCATCACGTACCTGACCAAAATTGTATATCTTCCGAGGGTCGCTTGGGTCGTTGGGGTTGAAGTAGATGCTTACAGTGAACAATATTTCTTTCACTGCTGGAGAAGTCTTTGTCAAATCCACATCAATTTCCTCATTGCCTTCACCAGTGTCATCATCATCGTCACCAAGATCATCAACAGAGCCTAGGACGCTCTTGTCAACAGAGCATGGACGCATTTCACCATTTACTTCTGTCTTATTCGGAGAGCCATAGAAAACGAAGTCATACTCATTTTCAATCTGACCACTATTACCAAGAAGGAATGTGGAAGCATCCAAATCGTATGGAGGATTGGCAGTAGGATTTACCTGCCATCCCATCTCTACTTTTAGACGGGTTAAGCCTGTTGCTATCTCGACCCGCTGTCCTTTTACAAGATTGATAGCCATAGTGCTTTCATCGTTAGGGGTTTAAGCAAATTTCTTGGCGTACTTATTAACGAGTGCCTGCAAACCGCCCTTGTTGCCGTTGCCGATGGCTTCAAATTTCCACTCGCCGTTGTGACGATACAGACGACCGAACTCCACGGCTGTCTCGATGGAGAAATCCTCGTCAAGGTCATACTTGGCTATCTCCGTGTTCGTCTTGGCATCATAGATGCGGATGTAAGAGTTACGCACCTGACCGAAGTTCTGACGGCGTTCATCTGCCTTGTAGATGGTTGCCGTAAACAGAATCTCCTGTATTTGTGCTCCCACCTTAGTGAGGTCAACATTGATTGTTTCATCATCGCCACCATCGCTATTGCCGCCAGTAAGGTCATCGCCTGTGGATTCCACAGAGCCGTCTGGTGACTTTTGATTGCCATAGAACACAAAGTGCTCTTGCGTGGGAACCTGACCGTCTGCTCCCAGCATGAATGCAGAGGCATCCAAGTCGAAGTCGTAACCAGTACCTTCGTTGGGATCCCAACCGAGACCTACACCTACGAGCGACAAGCCATTGTCCATGCTTATGCGCTGACCTTTCTCAAGATTTATCATACGTATTCTGTTTAAAGTGTTATTAATTTCTATTTTGATGTTGCAAATTTACGATGAAACGTCTGTAGTTTCCCGAATACGCAAACCTTACAACTTTATGGCTTTTTCTGCCCACGTTTTGGTTGCAACCTTACAAGGCTGATATTCTCAACCATTCTTCCGACTCTGAGAAAGGCGTGAATTCCGTGGCTTTGCCTTCGCAATACTGGCAAAGGGAGGCAGGTATGCCAACACTATAGTTGCCATAGATATTCCGTTGGATGGTATAGTCCTCTATATGGAACAACACATCGCCAAGTTTGAGAATCTGGCGCTTTAACAGACTTATCATAGGCAAGCGTATTTCGGCGATGGTGATGTCTGGAGCTTTGGCTTCATCCCCACCAAATCGTCTGTATATGAGTTTGTACTTGGTTTGCAAGGCGGCCATACGCTTCTCGTATCTTTCGTATTGTTTTTGCGATTTTGGCTTGTTGAAACTGATGCCGCCACTTGGCGATTCCAATAAGAACAAGGTGTATAAGGCTTTCTCTCGTCGATGAATGCCTTCTAATTTTACGTCAGCTTCGGGGAAGCGTATCTGTTCTCGCATAGTATCGGCTACCACCATACTCTTCACACCCTTTTTGAGTATGAAGATGTCGAACACCTGCTTGTAGATGCCAGTGAAGATAAGTCTTCCTTTTTCCTCTTTTAGGTAATTGAGACTCACATTGTGGAAGCATTCTGCAAACAAGTCGGTTATCATTCTAATCTTTTCCAACACGTCATCACCCGTTTCCACCATCAAAAAGTTTGCAACCTTGGTGTCGTTGACGTATGAATCGCCCACCTTCATCAATAAAGAGGGTTCAACAAACTCAAATCCCCGGATATTAAGTTTTGCCGCCATCTGGAACTTACAGAAGTCGGCTGTCGAAAGGTTTTGCAACTGGCGAATGATAATCTGCAAGCGTTCCTTGCTTACCTTTGGATAGAGGAACTCTACGATTTGCAGGATGTCCGCCTCGTCAATGCTTCGATAGTGTTCTGCTATTTTGGGCAGATAAACAAAGTCGAATCCCGCCAAGCGTACCTCGGCTGAAATCTCACGAAAATGTTCGGATATTTGCTGATTGACGGTTTTGCCGTATTCGCTTTCTACATATAGTATCTGTGTCGGTTCAAACAACAGGTTGCCGGTCTCAATGGAAAGCACGCTTACATTATCGCCAAGATTTATAGTAAGGCAAGTTCTGAGAGCCAGAAGCAGCAGGGCTTCTTCTCTAGCACAGAAATCGTCAGACATGGCAACATGCATAAAGTCGCCAAGCAAGTCGTGCTTCAATGTCTTCGGAGATTCTTTTAGCGTTTCAAGGGCAGTGGAAAGCGTATAGGATGAGGCAAGCATCTCATCCTCTTTCTTGATAGTATACTTCTCACGCAGGGTTTCAAGGAAAGATATTTCCCTTGTATCGATGATGCCGTCAGCCTTTATTAAATCTGCGACTATCCGCATGATGCTTGCCCGTTCTGCCTGTTTCATAAACGTCGGCTCCCTTATAAGTCTCGTCAGCCGACTCCAATGCTGGCATGATTGTTTTCAGGTTACATAGTATATATAATAGTTATATATACACAAAAGCGTGGAATCGTCTTGTTGCCCATTCCACCCACTGAGGCTCTTGCATTGCCTATCAAAGTTGAACAGACAACGTCAGAGCCCACGCCGATATGAATATACTCTCGCCTCCAATGGAACAGACATATACGACAACATTGCACCCGTATGGGTACAATATGCCCTATACCAATCCCACTAAAGGTTGTGATATAGTCACACCCGAGAACATCTACGTTGTGCTATGTTCAAGACTTTGATTTGGATGTTTGCAAGATTCCAGTGGGTCTCAAACAGAGCGCCAAGTAGCGCCTTTATTATGTCTGGACTATGTTCCCACCCAATGCCCGCTAACAGTGCTTCCCTTCCTTTAGGAAGTTTCACGTTGTTCAGCTCGACGTAGGTTGTCCGCTCATATAGCATTTCAAGACACGTCTTGGACGCATGCATGATGCAGACTATAGTCCGAGGGCAAAAATAAGAATAAATTTTGAAAAACGAGCAAATAAAGGTGAAAAAAGTGTCTTTACTGTGATTATTTAGAAAATATCAAGAAAAATGACACACCCTTGATACAATTGGCCGAAAAGCATGCTTCTTTGTTCTCGCTTTTCTGTTATAAGACCAGAAAGTTGCTTTATCTCCACAATGGTTCGTTCTGCCAGTTTGCAGGGAATCCCATCAGTCTCGTATTTACCCTTGGATATTGGTGAAATAATGATTTCAACTTATTGGAGGAATCATTTTGAGGGTATATGCTGTTGAGTCAATAACAAACACAACATAGCTGTGGATAGGCAGTCTCTTGCGAAAAGGAGAAATCAGTAATCCACTTGTTAGGCATTCTATGAGGAGTCTGTGGCTTTACAGGGAACCGTCTGTTCCACACTCTTGAATGGTGCGCACAATAATTGCGGAGGATGGACAAACTTTCCAACCAACTGCGTAAGAACTTATGGTGGTTTAGTCCAAACTCGCGTGCTACCTGGTGCTTCGCTCATGCGTCCTTAAAATTGTTGAACAGCTTAGAAAGCGTTCCGAAAGAGATAACTTCCATCGTCTTCCATACGGGCGGAAGATTGGGTGTGGTGTACTTGCGGAAATGCTTTTTTATAAACTTATCGCGTGAGCGTCTGACCTCAGTACGTATGTGCTCCAAGTTGGAATTAAAGTACTCCTCATTGATCTGCCAAACGAAAATAACTGATGACATTCAAACTTTTTTTTGCTTGAACCTCATCTTCAATCAGCAGACTACGACGCTTTAGCACCTCAATCTGTTCATCGACTGTTATAGCTTGTTTGGTGTATATAGCTTCCATAAAACAAAAATGTCCCGCTGGGTACGCTGTTCTAATAAAGAGGCAGACGGTCTTCAATTTCTTCTCCATGTTCGCCTTGGTATAGGCCAGTGTCGAGGCGATGCTGCTGTGGCTCAGCATGTCAAACTCGCCGTAGTCGGCAAAGAGGATGGAGTTGCTGAGTTTGTCAAGCCTTTGCTGTATGTCCTCGAAAGTCTGGCCGTAGACATAGCTTTCAATCTCTGGCACACGGCTCTTTGCCGGAAGCGCGTCGAGGGCTTTCAGCAGGTGCGCATATTGCGGCAGCTTGCTCTTGTCCATCGTCGCCATTGCCTTTATTCCCTTTTTGTCGGGGAACCGGGCAAAATAAAGAAAAGCTCTGCTATCATATTATGTCATTGATTATTTCCCTTTGATTTTTTTGAGTGGAATGTGTGGGGGGCTCACGGAATTCACACAGTCCTCCATAGGCATTCTGGAATTGATGGATAAACTTATAATTGACTTTAAACAAAGTTATTTAAAATAGTCAAGAAATTGATATGTTCAATCCGATGCTTTCGTTGAAAGCTGATAAAGCTTACGCGTAAGGAATTCTGGCTGACAGAAGTAGGAAGGAGAGTTTGTAAATATAACTGACAAAAATCCGGTAGGGGTAAAATGGGTCTAAAAAATGAAGGAAGCTTCAGTTTGGGACACGTTTTTGTTTCACGGTATGGGCATTGGTGGAGTGTTGCTTCACCTTTACGGCGCAAAGGTGATACGATTAAGGCGTAAACGTGTGACGATTACGGCGCAAAAAAGCCATCTTTACGGCGTAAAGGACATGCCTTTACGCCGTAAAGATGATTGCTTGAAAAACGACGGAATGATGCTTGTTTGTAAGTCTCTGATTGATATTAGATTACAGTTTTGTCTGAGAATTGCGAATTTGAAACCAAAGTACTTCTTGTTTGGAAAAACGCTGCTCATGAAAGGGGTGTTGTAAAAAACTTTCAGAGTTCGTGGGTATTGTACAGGCAGGTGTCTTGCAGTCAGGTATTTTGAAATCTCTTATTGTTCTCTTACTATTATGCTTCCGTTTGCCTGATGGGTGGCAAGCACGAGCACCTCGGCAATCTGCACGTGCTCTGGAGCCGATGCGGCGTAGAAAGCCACGTCGGCAATGTCGTCGCCAGTCAATGGCTTAATGCCTTTGTAGACGTTGTCGGCGCGCTCGGTGTCGCCGTGAAAACGGGTATTGCTGAAGTTGGTTTCCACCAGTCCGGGCTTCAGGTCGGTCACCCTTAGCTTTGTCTTTGCCACGTCTATGCGCAGTCCGTCGGTAATAGTCTTGACGGCAGCCTTTGTGGCGCAGTATACGTTGCCTCCGGCGTACGCCGCATCGCCTGCCACGCTGCCTATATTAATAACGTGTCCGTGGTTCAAGCGCACCATCTCCGGCACTATGAGGCGCGTCATGGTGAGCAGACCCTTTATGTTGGTGTCGATCATGCGGTCCCAGTCGTCGGGGTCGCCTTCGTATTCCGGCTCAAGCCCTTGCGCCAGTCCTGCGTTGTTTATGAGCATGTCTATCGGCTTCCAGCTGTCGGGTATAGAAGCCACCGCCTCAGTTGCGGCGTTGCGGTCGCGCACGTCGAAGCACAGCGTGAGCGTGTCTGTTGGGAGTGATGATTTTAAGGCTTCCAGCTTCTCGTTGCTTCTTCCGGTGGCTATTATACGATAGCCGCCTTCGGCAAACTTCCTTGCGCAAGCCTCGCCTATGCCGCTTGTCGCCCCGGTAATCAATGCTGTTTTCATTATTGTTTATTTATGCTTTATTGATTGTAGTGCCTGTAATGTAAACGACGCTAAATCCCTGATATTGTTTTTGTCACTGACAAAAATGTGCAAAATAAAGCTAATTTGCAGGCAGTCTCAAAGAAAAGTAGTATATTCGCAGAAAAAATTGCAGGCAATGAGGAATATTGTATTTATCATGTTTGCCTCCGTGCTTTTGCTTTCGTGCGCCACGGGGCAGACCGCTTCAGAGAAAAAGGCTGCGGCACGTCAATTGCAAAGCCAGATAGAAGATTCTATAAACCAACGCACCATAAAGGTGACGGTAAACTTTGCCAATCCGCTGCGCATGCCGCCAAGGCATCTTACCACCGACTACAGCATAGCCTTGCGTGGGGACACGGTGACGAGCTGGTTGCCGTACTTCGGCGTGGCTCACCGTGCCGACATCAGCAACGATACCACCAGCCCGCTCATCTTCAAGGAGAAGGCTTATGACGTGAAGGTGGTCAAGGGCAAGAGAGATGCGTACGACATCACGTTTGCCACACGCCACCACTCTGAGTCGTTGGAATACAGGCTGTCCGTATTTCCCAATGGTAACGCTATGGTAAACGTCACTTCGAGTGACCGTGACGCTATCAGTTTTGACGGCGATGTTGACGTGGACGTTGATGCCGGTGCCCACCTGAAGTAAGTCGTAGAGTAGGGAGCTATGATGAGTAAATTCAGGTTTTTCATTATTACGTTGCTGTTTCTGCCTTTGATGGCTGCGGCTCAGGAAATGGATACACGTGCCAACGGCTATAGCGTAAGATACGAGAAAGAGCATCTTTTCCTGCAAAAGGACTCAGGATTCAATGTCGTGGATTATGACATTCAATGGCCGGAGATAGTGAATTTTGACAGCGTTACGTCGCTAAAGAGGTATGTCGGCAACATGATTCTCGACAATGCCACCTCCAGCGTCGACTCATTGCTCATGTCGATAGGTGGCATCTATGGCAAGCCCGTGACTGGGCTGTTTAAGGAAATTCCCGACGACAACCGTTTCTGCTACATTACGCTGTCGGCCAAGGTGTTGTCTTATGAGCCCGGCCGCTGGATAGCTTATATGCTCGAAAGCAAGGTTGAGCCGCAAAAGCTTTCCGCATTCAAGCCAAAGAGCGAGAGCCGTGCCATCGTGTATGACCTTGCGCGCAACCAGGTGATGCTTGCCGACGACATGCTGCGCAGCGTAGTGAAGGACATGGCGGCATCGCAAGAATTTTACAACCGCTTGTTCGCGTCGCTCAGCGATGAGATGTATGACAATCTCCTGTCGTCTGAGATCAAGGGCGTGTGGATAGGCGGCGGGCAGGTCTACTTTTTGCTGGATGCCATTTCTGTTTATGGAGAAAAAGCTACCTATACCGTCTCTATGCCATACGAGGATTGCAGGAACGTGCTGACGAAGAATGTGCGCAACATGGTAGAAAAGGAGCTAAAGCCGTCTCAGCCAAAGCTTATATCCCTGCCCAGGGCTTGGAAAGGAGACACTGTATATACCAAGGTAGAACAGATGCCTGAGATGGAAGGAGGGAGGAAGAGCCTGCGCAATTATCTGACACATGTTGGCAATCCCGATTTCAGACTCTCCAAGCCCATGCGTGTTTATCTGTCGTTTGTTGTCGACAAGACGGGCAACGTGCAGGACGTGAGTGTAGTCTCGCCTGCTTCGCCAATGCTTGACGAACATGCCGTAAGCGTGATAAAGGGTTTGCCAGCCTTTACTCCAGGTCGTCAAAACGGGCAGCCTGTGTGCGTGAGGCTTTATTTCCCGGTCAATTACAAGCCTTGATATACCTTTTAGCTTACGATATATAGATAGCCGCGGTCAAAAGCCGCGGTTTTTCAGATGCCGCCTTTTGTGTTTTTATGTGTATTTTTTTGTTCTTTTTTAATATGTGCAACCAGAGTGTTATCTTGATGTAAATCAATTATTAAAGTTCTTTTGTAATAAATAGAATGTTTTTGGTGGATTTTTTAGTGAGAGTTATTTAATTTTGTTGCCGTAAAATTTAGCTTTTAACTTTTAGCTTTTAACTTTAACGAGAATAATTGAATTAATTTTTATTTAAAAAAGAGAGTTTTATGGCAAAAAGACTTACGATGCTTTTAGCCGGGCTCTTCCTCGTGGGGGGGGGTGCTTTGGCTCAGTCGCAAATCTCTGGTACTGTCGTTGACGAGAATGGCGATCCTGTAGTAGGGGCCGCTGTGAGAGTTGATGGTACCAAGACAGGTACCGTTACTGATGTTAATGGACGTTTTTCCATTTCCGCATCTACAAATTCGCAAATTTCCATTTCTTATCTGGGCATGCAGCCCCAGCAGCTCAAGGGACGCAGCAACATGCGTGTCACCTTGATGGCTGACAACCATACGCTTGACGATGTTGTCGTCGTGGCTTATGGTACGGCAAAGCGCCAAAGCATCACGGGTGCCGTGACCGCCATTGATGCTGAGGACATCGAGAAGCATGTCAGCACCAATGCGTTACAGGCTCTTGAGGGTAGCGCGCCCGGTATCCAGGTCAACAGCACATACGGCGAGCCTGGTGCCGAACCCACAATCCGCATCCGTGGTATCGGAACAATCAACGGCAGCAATGATCCTCTGTATGTTGTTGACGGCACCATTTATAATGGTAACATTTCCGATATCAACCCCAACGACATTGCCAGCATCTCGGTGCTGAAGGATGCCGCTTCGGCAGCCCTTTACGGTAACCGTGCCGCAGCTGGTGTTGTGATTGTCACCACCAAGAACGGCAAGACTTCCGACAAGGCAAGCGTTACGCTTAACGTAAACCAGGGTTGGTACTCACGCGGTATTGGCGAGTACGACCGCCTTGGCGTTAAGCCTTGGATGGAGAGCTATTGGAAGGCAATGTACAATTATGCGCAGACCAACAGTGCCTTGTCACTTGCCCCAGCCGACGCTGCGGCTTATACCAACGAGCACCTTATGACTAAGGTCATAAAGCGCAATATTTTCGACGCTGCCAACAATGCTCTTTTCGACGCTGACGGCAATCTTACGGCAAACGTGCTGCCGGGTTACGACGACCTCGACTGGCAAGACGACATTGAGCGTTCGGGCAGCCGTCAGGAATATACTCTTTCCGGCTCATATTCCACTGCGAAGTCGAACATTTATTCATCCATCGGCTACACCAACGAGAAGGGATACGTCATCGCCTCCGACTTCAAGCGTTACACGGCACGCTTGAATGCTGAGTTCACGCCAACCAAGTGGTTCAAGACGGGCGTAAACCTCAATGGCACAATGTCAGAGCGCAATTACAACTCGATGGCTTACAGTTCTTATTACGCCAACCCGTTCTATACCACGCGTTTCATGGCTCCTGTGTATCCGCTGTTCCTGCACAACGAGGACGGCAGCTACGCCCTTGACGCAAATGGCGATAGGCAGTATGATACCACGTCGCCTTATCTTGGCAACCGAAACATTGCCTACGAGCTTCGCTCAAACAAGAACGAGACCCGCCGCAACGTAATAGATGCCACGGCGTTTGCCACCATCAACCTGCCTTACGACTTCAGCTTCACCGTGAAGGGCAACATGAACCGCCGCACGACCAACCGCACGGCATACGACAACCCGAACATCGGTGACGGTGCCACGAACAACGGCCGCCTGACCCAGTATGCCTACGAATATAACGATTACACCATGCAGGAGTTCCTCAACTGGGGACGCGAGTTTGGCAAGCATCATGTTGACGTGATGGTCGGACACGAGAACAACCAGAACGAGGCTACATACAATTCGGGCATGAACACCAACATGGCCGTTGAGGGCATCATCGTGATGAACAATTTCCTCACGAACTCTTATCTCAGCGGTTACGGCACCGAATACAAGACGGAGTCGTATCTGGCACGTGCCCGTTACAACTTCGACGAGCGTTACTTCCTTGACGCTTCATGGCGTAGGGACGGTTCATCGCGCTTCCACCCAGACAACCGTTGGGGCAATTTCTATAGCTTTGGCGCAAACTGGAACGTCAAGAAGGAAGCATTCATGCAGAATGTGGATTGGGTCAACGACCTGCGTTTCCGCGCGTCATACGGTGAGGTTGGTAACGATGGCGGCGTGGGCTACTATGGCTACCAGGCACTTTACTACATTGACAAGAACGGTGGCAACCCTGCCCTTATGAAGCAGAGCCTTGCCGCAAACGACATCAAGTGGGAGACGGCGCAGACCGTCGACGTCGCCATCGAGGGCCGCCTGTTCGACCGCCTGAACTTCTCTCTCGGTTACTATAACCGCCAGAACAAGGATCTGCTCTTCGACGTGCGCCTGCCGCTGTCGTCAGGCTCGTTCTCGTACAACAGCATTTTCAACATGACCATCAGCCGCAACATTGGTACCATTCGCAACCAGGGCTTCGAGTTTGCCGCCGACGTTGACATCGTGAAGAGTCATGGAGTGGTGTGGAACTTCGGTCTTGACGCTACGTTCAACGCCAACAAGATCATAAAGTTGCCCAATGGCGACAACATCCTCTCGGGCATGCACAATTACACCGAGGGCCGCTCGCTCTACGATTTCTATACTTACCATTTCGAGGGTGTTGACCAGATGACCGGTAATTCGCTTTACACTCTCGATCCTGACAAGAAAGCCGCTGCAGAGAAAGCCGGAAGTCTTGTCACGATCAATGGCACCGACTATACCACGGACACCGCACACGGTCTGCGCGACTTCCACGGACATGCCGATCCGTCGGTTTACGGTTCGTTCCACACTAACGTGTCATGGAAGGGCCTGAGCCTCTCAATGTTGTTCACTTATTCGCTTGGCGGAAAGGTCTTCGACGGTTCATACCAGGACTTGATGTCAACAAGCTCGATGGATTCCGGCTCTGCCCTGCACAAGGACGTGCTCAATTCCTGGAACGGTGTGCCTGAGGGCATGACGGAGACTTCGGCCAACCGCATCGATAAGAATGGCATACCTGTGCTCGACTTCAACCTCAGCACTTACAACAATGCCAGCAGCGACCGTTGGCTCACGGACGCCTCTTACCTCGTGTTCAAGAACCTCAGCCTCGCTTACCAGTTGCCAAGGCAGTGGATGGGCGTATTTGGCGGAGCTATCTCAGGTCTTGCCGTAAAGATCAGTGCTGAGAACCTCTTCACGCTCACTGGGCGCAAGGGTATGAATCCGCAGTATAACTTCATGGGTGGTTCCGATGACACGTATGTCACGGCACGCGTATTCAACGTTGGTTTGTCTGTTAACTTCTAAAAAAAGAAACGAAAAAAAATGAGAAACATCAATTATATAATAGCCGGATGCCTGATGCTGGGCGCGACAGCCCTGACATCGTGCGGCAGCGATTACCTTGACACAACACCCACCGAGTCGGTGGGAACGCAGACCGCCGTTGGTACGGCCGAGAACGCCTACAAGGCACTCAACGGCATTGCGCGCAGCATGAGTTGCCAGCAGTATATGGGCAGTCAGGGCGACTGTGGTGAGAGCCGTATCATCGCCCTCTACGAGAACTACATGAGCCAGGATTATTATTACAACGCCTACGCCTCTGGCTGGTCGCCGATAATGAACTTGCAATACTCGCAGCGCAACAACACCATATACGCCACATATCCTTGGTATTACTATTATACCGTCATCGGACAGGCAAACAGCATTATCGCCAACATCGACAATGCCGAGGGCGACGAGAGCTTGAGAGACTTTTGTAAGGCCGCCGCACTGACCTTCCGCGCCTATGGCTTCGAGAAGCTGCTCCACTATTACTCGCCACGTTGGCAGGACAGCAACAACGGTGCCTCAAAGGAGATAGTGCTTCGTCTTGACGAGTCAATCGGCGACCTGGCTCCTTCGAGCATGGCGGATGTTTACGCACAGATTTACAAGGACTGCGAGGAAGCCATCAGCCTGTTCGGCAGCTGTGGTTACTCACGTCCGTCAGCCGAGGTATGGATTCCAAACCTGAACGTGGCACACGCCGTGTATGCTCGTGCCGCATTGAGCCGCCAGGATTACCAGACGGCACTGACCCATGCTGCTGCGGCTCGCGAGGGACACCCCTTGATGAGCAACGCCGACTATCAGGCTGGTTTCTGCAAGCCCACCTCTGAGTGGCTTTTCGGTAGCTATGGCGACGCCCAGGAGAACAACTGGTATTGGAGCTACGGCACTCAGTTTGCCTGCAACGGTTATTATGGCAGCAACACATACTATGGTAGCGGTCAGATTTCCGATGCGCTCACCAGCCAGATACCAAATACCGACGTGCGCAAGCACCTTTTCCTCACGCCCGACAAGATTGGCATGGAGGAGAGTTGCGTGGATCTGGATGGTTTAGAGGACCCTGTTGCTTTTGCCAAGGCGGTGGCTTACATGGACAGCATACACAAGGCATACGCAAGCTCTTACGATGAGCCTTATGCTGGAAGCAAGTATTACCAGTACCTATACATGGGTTCCCACTGGAAATTCTACGTGTTCGACACTCCGGGCGTGGGCTACCTGCCGTTCATCCGCTCATCGGAGATGTTGCTTGTAGAGGCAGAGGCGAACCACTTCCTCGGCAATGACGAAGCCGCACAGGCAAAACTTGTTGAGCTTAACGCCACGTCGGGTCGCGACCCGGGTTACACTTGCGACAAGACCGGCGACGACATGTTCAACGAGATTGTGAAGTACCGCAGCATCGAGTTGTGGGGTGAGGGCTTCGGATTCTCCGACTACAAGCGCTGGAACCTGCCTCTCGACAGGACGGTGTCAGCCAATGCCGACGCTCCTATCAAGGTGCGCGTCGAGACTAACGACCCCAACTGGGTCTGGGCTGTGCCGCAGAACGAGACCGACTACAACGGCGGCTTCGACATGGAAAGTCAGACTGTGGAGTAAAGCTCCGCATGTCTCTTATGATATTCCAGGCAAAAGTGTTTTTCCTGGAATCGGATATACTTAATCGTTAGTATATTCATAAATTCTCTCTTTAAAAAAATGGGGCGGCAAGCGTGCCGCCCTTTTTCGTTGTTTATTGTCATAAATATTTATAAAACTTTCGCGCTCAGACGCTTGCCGTGTGCATTCGCCGCAAATACGCCATTCATGGTGATGATGCGCAAGTGCTGAATAGTCAGTGTGTTATGAATTTGTAGTGGTGTGGGCCTTTGCGCTGTTGACGGCATGGAGAGCGTGTTCTTGCCAGGGCTTGATGGTGGTTTGGGGCATCGTTGCAGCCATTTTTAGGGCGCGAAAATGCCGTTTTGGCGTATGCTTTTTTTCAGAAAAAGCTTTACAGTGCAGGGGCAGGGATGAACTTGGTGTGTGCAAAAGTTTTGCATTGTTGTGTAAACTGTGCAAAAAGATATTTGTTGAGACATTTTGTTGTCAATTTGTTAATCGTTACATCTTATAATTCTTGATATAAATCAATTATTTGGTATTCTTTATAATAAAACCGAATGATTTTAGGGATTTTTAGTGAGAGTTATTTAATTTTGTTGCCGTAAAATTTAGCTTTTAACTTTTAGCTTTTAACTTTAACGAGAATAATTGAATTAATTTTTATTTAAAAAAGAGAGTTTTATGGCAAAAAGACTTACGATGCTTTTAGCCGGGCTGTTCCTCGTGGGGGGGGGTAGCTTTGGCTCAATCGCAGGTTTCCGGTACAGTCACTGACGAGAACGGAGAGCCTGTAGTAGGGGCAGCGGTGAGAGTTGACGGTACCAAGACGGGTACCGTGACAGATATTGATGGACGTTTTACCATCTCGGCTCCCGCAAGTTCACGTCTTACAATTTCTTATCTTGGTTTGCAGACCAAGAACGTAAAGGTGGGAAGCAACCTTAAGGTTATGCTTCTGCCTGACAACAACCAGCTCGACGAGGTTATGGTTGTTGCTTATGGCACGCAGACCCGTTCCTCGTTCACGGGTTCGGCTGCCGTTGTAGATGCTGAGGACATCAGCAAGAAAGTCACCACCAACGTTGCCGACGCTCTTGTTGGCTCGGTTCCCGGTCTTCAGATTACCGGTTCGTCGGGTCAGCCCGGTGCCGATGCCGGTTCAATCCACATTCGCGGTATCGCCTCAATGTACGCCTCGACCGATCCTTTGGTTGTCGTCGACGGCGCACCTTACAGCGCGTCGCTGAGCAACATTCCAACCGACGATATTGAGAGCGTCACCGTGCTGAAGGACGCTGCGAGCGCAGCCCTTTACGGTGCCCGCGGAGCCGCCGGCGTGATACTCATCACCACGAAGCGCGGCGGTGAGCAGAAGGCGAGCGTCAACGTTGAGGCAAAGTGGGGTGGCACGTCGCGTGCGGTGCAGGATTACGAGACCATCACCGACCCGGCGCAGTTCATGGAGACTTACTACAGCCAGTTTTACAATTATGCCTTCTACGGACAGGGCATGAGCAACGAGGCAGCCAACGCATGGGTGAACAGCCGAATGATCACCAACCAAAGCTATGGCTTGCAGTACAACCCGTTCAGCGTGCCCGACGGGCAGAATCTTATCGGCCTTGACGGAAAGATAAACCCCAACGCCAAGCTTGGGCGGGCTTACGACTATCAGGGCACGACGTATTACGTGTTGCCCGACGACTGGACGAAGGCTGCTTACCATAACGGCAACCGCCAGGAGTACAACGTTAATATTAGTGGCGGCAACAAGAAGGGCGGCTTTTACACCAGCCTGGGATACCTCAACGAGGACGGCGTTATAGACAAGTCGGCGTATGAGCGTTTCACCGGTCGCCTGAAGGCAGACTACAAGGTTGCCGACTGGCTCACCGTGCTTGCCAACGTGGGTTACGTGCGCTCAGAGATGAGGTCGAACCCGAATCTTGCCAACGACTCGGGCAACTCGACCAACCTGGCATATTACACCCAGTACATTGCGCCGATTTATCCGCTTTACGTGCGCCAGCTCGATGCCAACGGCAACCCGTTCATCGTGCAAAACTCATACGGCGGCAACAAGTACGACTATGGCGTTCCGGCAAACAACTATCCCGGTCAGGGCACGCGCCTGTTCCTCGCAACGGGTAACCCGCTCGGCAACAACCAGTATAACGAGGTGGTGACGCTGCGCAACCAGTTCCAAGGACAGTTCAGTTTTGATGTCAATTTCACGTCGTGGCTGAAGTTCAGCTCGGTAAACTCGCTCAACTATGATGTTCAGGAGTATTCCGACTATGAGAACCCTTATGAGGGACCGACAGCCAGCGAGAACGGACGCTTGACAAAGCAGACGTACACCACGTTCCGCCAAAACTACACGCAGACACTCAACTTTCACAAGCTCTTCGGCAAGCACGACTTGCAGGTAATGGCGGGTCACGAGTGGTACAAGATCAACAACCGCGACCTTGAGGCTAATGCGCGCGGTGGCTTCTCGCCCGACATTAAAGAGATTTATGCCTTCGGCGACCGTTACAATTCCACTTCTTATCAGACCAACTACAACGTCGAGGGTTATTTCGGCAATGCGCTTTACAATTTCGACCAGAGATATTTCGCGCAGGCAAGCTACCGTCGCGACGCTTCCAGCCGCTTCGCAAAGGCAAACCGCTGGGGTAGTTTCTGGAGTGTTGGCGGCGCGTGGATATTGTCGAAGGAAGCCTTCTTCAAGAACCTTGATGCCAACTGGGTTGACAACCTGAAAGTGAAGTTCTCCATCGGCCAGCAGGGTAACGACGGCATTGGAAACTTCTACTACCTTGAGCGTTACACGCTGTCGAAGAACGGCTTGAGCATGTTGCCATCGTTCTACGGCATTGGCAACGAGGACATTACATGGGAGACGACCACGAACATGAACATCGGACTGGAGTTCGCGTTCTTCAACAATCGCCTTAACGGTGAGTTCAACTACTACAACAAGAAGACCACCGACCTGCTGTTCTGGCTGTCTGTTCCTGAGAGCGTGGGGTCGCGTGGCTACTACGGCAACCTTGGCGACATTCGCAACAGCGGTATTGAGCTGACGCTCAGCGGCGACGTGATCCGCACGAAGAACGTCACGTGGAACCTGTCGTTCAACATTTCCGCCAACCGCACGAAGATTCTTTCGTTGCCTGAGTCGAAGACCGCAAACTATGGCGGCTTCAACGAGTCAAGCGGCAACGTGAGGTACTGGTACGAGGAGGGCAAGCCGCTTTACAACGCGCTGCTTCCCGAATACGCAGGTGTGAACGAGGTTGGTTTGCCTCTCTACTGGGTTGACGAGGATATTGCCAACAGCGGTGTCGCCAACTCCGCAAAGCCGGGTACAAAGCACTCTTACACCACGACAGACTGGAACAAGGCAAGCTATTATGCCCAAGGTTCTTCGTTGCCAAAGGCACAGGGCGGTTTCTCGACAACCGTCAACTTCTATGGATTTGATGTCAGCGCAACGTTCGACTATCAGATTGGCGGCAAGATCTACGACACGGCATACGCCAACCTCATGAGCAACGTGTCGTCATCGGGCAACGGTTACACTTATTCCAAGGACATACTGAAGGCATGGACACCAAACAACACTTCGAGCGACGTGCCACGTTTCCAGTATGGCGACCTGAACATCAGCTCGCAGTCAACCCGTTTCCTGACAAGTGCCAAGTATCTTAACTTCCAGTCGTTCATGGTGGGTTACACGCTCCCGAAGGATCTTACCCGCAACTTCATGATAAGCAAGCTGCGCGTTTACGTCCAGGGCGAAAACCTCTGCTTCTGGTCGGCGCGCAAGGGTCTTGACCCACGTTACAGCTTCACCAGCATGGGCGGCGGCTATGGCGTGCGCGCTTACGCCCCGGTCCGCACCATCATGGGTGGCATACAAGTTTCTTTCTGAGATAAGTTTTAGCAATTGATTTCATTTATGAAAAAGATAATTCCTATTTTCATGCTTGCTGCCGCAGGAGTGATGTCTCTGTCAAGTTGCATTGAGGAGTACACTCCGCAGAGCGGTACGGTATCACTTGAGCAGGCGGCAAACGCCCCTGGCTCATTCGACAACTTCGTGAACAACCTCACGGGCAACCTTTGTGGCAATTTTACGTACAGTGGCTCCGACTGGGACGTTTACGACTTTGGTTACCCGTCGTTCTTCCTCACGCGCGACGTTGAGGGACAGGACATTGTGCCGGTAGGCACGAACAACTGGTATGACACTTGGTATCAGAACGTGGCGTACCTGGCTCCCAACTATGCCGTTACGCAGTTGCCTTGGACCTACTATTATGGCTGGATAAAGGATTGTAACACCGTGATTTCCATGGGCGGTGGCACCGATTATGCCCAGCCGACGGAGGGCTTCGAGTCCGGCGTGGGCCAGGCTTACGCCTTGCGTGGCATGTATTATCTTGACCTGTGTCGCATGTATGCCATGAAACCATACGCCGAGGATCCTAATGCGCTGACGACGGTGAAGGCAACCGAGACGCGTTCCATTGCAGATGCCACCAACAGTGAGCGCATGACGTGGACGGAGGCTTTCGAGTTCATATTGAAAGATCTTGACCAGGCGGAGAAACTGCTTGCCAACTACAAGCGCACTGACGTTTACACGCCTGACGTGAGCGTGGTGTATGGACTGAAGGCGCGCACTTACCTTGAGATGAGGGATTGGGCAAATGCCGAGAAGTACGCCAAGATGGCGCAGGCTGGATATACTATGATGAGCCAGGACGAGTACCTGAGCCACGCCAACGGTTTCAACTCGCCTAACGGGGCTTGGATGTTCGGCGTGAAGTATGACGTAAACGATCCAAATATCGCCGATAACGACGGTGACGCGTCGTGGGGTTCGGTCATGATTCTTGAGAACGGTTTCGAGTGTGGTTACGCATCCAACTATGGCGGTCCCAATGTAATTGACCACCATCTCTATTCGAGCATTCCGAAGACCGACTTCCGCCGCCAGTGCTGGATCGACTTCAAGCTTGACAGCGTTTCTATGGAGGAGGCTATTGAGGCAATGAGACCGCAGACCGACTATCCGGAGCGCGTTTACGCATCGGGTGTTGACGCAGCGTCATACGGCGTTGGTGGATTGTCGCTGAAGTTCCGCAATGCTGCTGGCATGGAGAACACCAAGTATTCGGCTTGGGCGGTGTCGGTTCCGCTGATGCGCATCGAGGAGATGAAGCTCATTGAGGCTGAGGCTGCTGGTATGCAGGACGAGGCTCGTGGCATACAGCTGCTGACCGAGTTTGCCAAGACGCGCGATGCCAATTACGCCTATGGTACTCATAATGAGGCTTATGGCAACAGCTCGACATCTAAGTTCCAGAACGAGGTGTGGTGGCAGCGTCGTGTTGAGCTTTGGGGCGAAGGCTTCTCCACGTTCGACATCAAGCGTCTGGGCAAGAGCATCATACGCAACTACAAGGGTACTAACCACATTGAGGGAGCGCGCTGGAACACCACGGGCGTGCCAAACTGGATGGTTTGGTGTTTCGTCAACACGGAGACCGCTTACAACGGCGGAATGACCGTTAACCCGGATCCGCAGCGGCCGCAAGGCGACTCTGACGAGTATCAATGGTAAAGCTTTTAGGCAAGGATGCCTGCATTTTTTTGAACCTATTTAAATGAAAACAAACATGAGAAAACATATTGATCGTTTGCTTCTGCTCCTCATCCCGGCTTTGGCTTTGGCTTCATGTACGGAGGATGTGGGCATGGAGCCTGGCAACGATGGTGCACCCGGACTTGCTGTTTACGCTTACAGCACGATGGCACCAAACGATCCCGACGTGGATGCCACATACCGTGTGGCGACAAACAGTAAGACAGAGAGCCTGTATTATTTCGCTGAGCCTGAAACCTCTGCTGAGGCGGCTTCTGATGCCTTGATTGCCGAAAAGGTGGTAAGCCAAGGCACGCAGGTCACGCTTTCTGACGATGTAATGTCGGGGGGGCGTGTGGCTGACGTTGTGGTGAAAGACATGAAGGGGCAGTACAATGTTTATTTTGTTGCCGTAAGCGGTGGCAAGCGCACGCTGAGCAAGCAGTCGTTCACGGGATTGGAGTGGATTGATGTTGCTACGGGCACTTACTATTTTTCTGAGACAGCCCAGGCGAAGCTTGGAGTTCCTGAGTCGCAGGCGGCTACACTGCAGTACTTGAAGACTGACCCGACGCAGTATCGTTTCAAGAACCTTTATGGCGTTGGTTTCTCGTTGAAGCTTGAGAAGGCCACGGTTGCGGGTTCTGACCAGTATGACACGTTCGACTTTTATCGTGTTGCGGCACAGCAAACGCCGTTTAGTTATGGCTCTTATGGCACTATCAGCGTGCGCGACTTGGGCTATTGGCAGAATGATGACAGTTATGCTTACAACCCTGGCTTTGGTTGCTACATTTACAATAACGCATACAAGAATTATGCAACCATAATTGTGCAGTATTTTGTAAGTGCGGGAAGTCTTGGTTATGACTTGGACAGTTTCTCGCCGGATAAGTGATTTTTTTTGCGGACATGAGTGTCCGGTATTTATCAATTCTCTCTTTTAATTTTGGGCGGCAGGTGTGCCGCCCTTTTTATGTTATTATGTGATGTTCTTTTAATTATTTTAAAATGTGCAGGTGAGGTGTTAATTTGATATAAATCAATTATTATAAGCGGTTTTGTAAAAAAAGGAATAAATTATGAATTTTTGGTTGCGCTTATTTAATTTTTGCGGCTGCAAATTTTAACTTATTGTGATAAAAGAGATTTTTTTGAATTAATATTTATATTTTTTAAAAAGAGAGTTTATGGTAAAAAGACTTACGATGCTTTTAGCCGGGCTGTTCCTCGTGGGGGGGCTTGGCGCAGTCGCAGGTCTCTGGTGTTGTCACTGACGAGACTGGAGAACCTGTAGTTGGTGCGTCCGTTAGGGTGGAAGGAACCAATACGGGCACGGTGACGGATATTGACGGCAAGTTCCGTCTTGACGCTCCTGCCGGGGCAAAGTTGACGATACAGTATCTTGGCATGCGTCAGCAAACCGTTAAGGCAGGGCAAAACCTGAAGGTTTCGCTTGCGGCTGACAGCAAGGACATTGACGAGGTTATCGTTACAGGTTATGGTAATTTCAAGAAGTCGTCGTTCACGGGTGCGGCGGCCACCATGTCGACGCAGGCACTCACCGACGTTCCAACCATGAGCGTTGAGGACAAGCTTGCCGGAAACATCCCTGGTGTGAGCATTTCTTCTTTCTCGGGCCAGCCAGGTGCTATGAATTACATCCGTATTCGCGGCATGGGTTCAATCAATGCCGGCAACGACCCACTTATCGTCATTGACGGTACGCCTGTCAACTCTGGAAACGTCTCCGGGTTCAATGACGGCTCTACGGGAAGTGGGTATAACGGTTCTGGTACGAACTTGCTTTCCACCCTCAATTCCAACGACATAGAGTCGATGACGGTTATCAAGGACGCTGCCGCTGCATCACTTTATGGTTCTCGTGCCGCCAACGGCGTTATTGTCATCACCACGAAGAGCGGCAAGAGTGGCAGGACACGTGTTGACTTCCGTAGCAATTGGGGGTTCTCAAACATGGCAATCAATTACCGCCCGACGCTGAGCGGTGACGACCAGCGTGCGCTGATTTACGAGGGGCTGAAGAATTTCGTGCGTGACGGAAACCTTGATGGTGCTACTGACGAGGTTACAGCCAAAGCTTTCGCTGATGCGAATATTGACGATTACATCACGAAACCATCAACAGGCTGGACTGACTGGCGTGACATTTTGTTTAAGAATGGTTCGCAGCAGAATTATGAGGCAAGCGTTACGGGCGGTAGCGACAAAACGCAGTTTTATACCTCGTTGGCGTATGGCAAGCAGGAGGGTATCGTGAACCGTTCGGGTTTGGAGCGCATGACCGGCAACGCCAACCTGTCTCACTCATTCGGTCGTTTCAAGATTGACGTTACGACGCTTTTCTCCAAGATGTACCAGAACTCGGTAATGGACGGTGGGGCTTCTTATGCCTCAGAGCTTGCCAATGTAGTGTGGTTTACGGGTCCTGCGCAGAGGGCGTATAATGAGGACGGTTCCATTGCGAGCAATTCGTTGAGTCCTTACAACTATGGCTTGAACCCCCTTTATGAGAACAAGCACTCGTATGACCGCACTAACACCACGCGCTCGTATTCCACAATGGCACTGTCATGGAACATTTGGGATGCGCTGAAGTTGCGCGAGAAAATAGCTTACGATTACATTCATTCCAGCGAGGATGTGCTTTGGGACAGGTACAGTGGCAACGGTTCGCCTACGGGAATCATGTAGCGCACTTACGACGAGCACACCACGCTGAACACCCAGACTCAGCTCTCTTACATCAAGAGTTTTGGTCTTCATAATGTTGACGCCCTTCTTGGTTTCGAGACTGAGCATTGGCACCAAAACAGTGCTTACGTTAGTGGAGAGGACTATCCTGACGAGCTTTATGAGTTTGCCAATGCCGGAACGACGAGTGCCGAGAGTTACAAGTACGATTCGAAGATGACCTCGTTGCTTGGCCGTGTCAACTACAATTACAATGAGCGTTACTATCTTGGTGGCAGCTGGCGTACCGACGGCTCGTCACGCCTTGGGCGCGACAACCGCTGGGGTACATTCTGGAGCTTGTCGGGAGCATGGCGTTTTGGTTCTGAGGATTTCATGAAGCCTGTGCAGGGTGTGCTTTCCGACGGCAAGCTGCGTGTCAGCTACGGTGTTAATGGCACATTGCCTTCCGGCCTGTATGATTACATGAAACTTTATAAATATGGTGAATACTACAATGGCTCTAATGGCATGGGTATCATTGGCATAGCAAATCCTGAACTGAAGTGGGAGAAGAACCTTGCGTGGAACTTCGGCCTTGACCTTACGTTCATCAATCGCATCAACGTAACGCTCGACTATTATGTGCGCAACACCCACGACCTTATCATGAACAGGCCTGTGTCATACGTGCCCGGATATTACGACTCTTCGTCTTATTACGCAACCATGGCACAGAACATCGGTTCAATGCGCAACCAAGGCATTGAGGTCACCATTGCGTCAACCAACATAAGCCGTCCTGACTTCACTTGGACAACAAGCCTTAACTTTGGCCACAACTCGAACAAGCTTACCAAGCTTACCGGCGATGGCGACGAGATTATCAGTGGCGTGCTGATACACAAGGTTGGCGAGCCTTACTACAGTTATTACATGTACGAGTATGCCGAGGTTGATCCAGAGACCGGACTTGAAAGCTATTACATCAATGGTGATGGTGAGGACGCTCGCCAGACGACAACCAGCATTTCCAAGGCAAACCGCACCATTGTAGGCAAGCACGACCCTGCCATCGAGGGAGGTCTCAGCAACAATATCAGGTGGAAGTTCATCGACTTCAACTTCACGCTTACTTACAAGCTTGGCGGTGAAAGCTTCGATTATGCCACATGGCTTCATGACAATGGCGGTAGTTATGCCCTTTACGGTGCTGTCCCCGACTATTACAAACTCAGCGACATGTGGACTCCCGAGAATCATAATGCCAAGTTGCCAAAGTTCCAGACAAACTATGGACAGAGGGTTACTTCGTCGCGTTGGCTGATGCCTAACGATTACCTGCGCGTGAAGAACGTTACGGTGGGCTTCTCGGCTCCTCGCCAGTGGGTTACTCCTCTTGGCATTAGCAAGGCACGCCTTTATTTCTCCGCCAACAACTTGCTGACATGGAAATCCAAGGACCTGTATGTGGATCCGGAAACTCCTGCCGACGGTCTTTGTACGTTTGAGATGCCGGCACTCCGAACATATACTTTTGGCATAGAACTGAGTTTTTGACGATAAGGCTTAATTTATTATAGAAACCCAATGTGGGTAATGAAAAACAAAGTGACAATGAACATCATAAAATCAATATATAAGTTTACGGGTGTTGCCGTGCTTGCCGTGGCTCTTTCGTCGTGCGGCAACGATTGGCTTGACGTCTCACCGTCAGATGGTACGGATGTTGACGGAGCCTTGGTATCGACAAATGGCGTTACGGTAGCCCGTGTTGGCCTTTACAAGGCATTAAAGGGTGACGGGAGTTTTGTTGACTACTATGGTCAGCAGATGTTTGTCTATGGCGATGTTCACGCAGGCGACGACTACCAGTATAATAACATAGGCGGTTCAAACCGAGGCAGTTTCTATTATCTCATGACTTACAACTCTGCTTCTGAGTTTGGTTCGAGCAATGTGCCATGGCAGTCGCCCTATATTGTCATCGGGCGAGCCAACCGCATCATTGAGGCTGTTGACGGCGGGAACATCAGTGATGCTTCTGAGAACGCTGAACTCTTGGCACAGTGTAAGGCAGAGGCTTTGGTGATGCGTGCCCTTGCCCATTTTGACCTTGTGCGTATTTATGGAAAACCATATACGGAGAATCAGGGTGCCAGCCTTGGCGTGCCACTCGTTACGACGACGTTGGAGTATAGCGCAAAGCCGGCACGTAGTACGGTCAAGGAGGTTTACGAACAGGTCTTGAAAGACCTCAACAGCGCCATTTCCTTAAATGCCCTGCCTACAGCCATTGACGATGCCAATCCTGCAGGATACATCAACAAATGGGGAGCCAAGGCAATACTCTCTCGTGTTTACCTGAACATGGGCGATTATGCCAACGCTTTGTCAACGGTTGAGGAGGTTATCAATAATCCTGATGGGTTCAGGCTGTGGACCCGTGATGAGTATGTTGGCGCTTGGGGACCGTCGGTCATCAACGAGAGCGAGTTCCTGTTCCGTTTCAATGTCACAAGCAGTGTTGACAACAACGACTTGGTTGGCATCGGAAACCTCCAGCAGGTCGGTGGCTATGCTGAGATGGTAGCCACAAAGAGTTTCGTGGAGCGTTTGTCAGCGGACGAGAATGACATCCGCAACGATATTTTTGTTGACGCTTCGGCAAGCAGCCAACGTTCTGACGTTGAGGTGAAGACTTATGGCACGAACAAGGTTTATCTGAATAAGCTCCGTGGTGTTGGCGGCAACTCACGTACTGTGCCTGTGGTTCCCGTAATCCGTATGTCCGAGGTTTACCTCACGGCTGCGGAGTGTGCTTTCCGTACCGGTGACAAGGCAAAAGCCGCCGAATACCTGAATGACATTATAAAAAACCGTACCACTACTGAATCGAGGCTCGTGACTGCAAGCACGGTTACTCTTGATGGCATACTCATGGAGCGCCGCAAGGAACTTATCGGTGAGGGACAGCGTTACTTTGACGCCTTGCGTTGTGGCGAGACCATTACCCGTTATACCAATGATGACGACAAGGGATGGCATGCCACGCTTTCGACCGAGGCACGCTCGTTTAGCAGCGACAGCTTCAAGGCTATTGCGGCAATCCCACAGTCTGAGATAAACGCAAATCCGCAAATAGAGCAAAACCCAGGATATTCTGAGTAAGAATATCTTTGCTCTGGGACGTAAAACAATAATGTGTAAGCATTATTGTATATTCTCTCTCTCTTAGGTTGGGCGGCACATTTTTGCCGCCCAACCTTTTAATTGTACCCTCATCTGTGGTGAAAGTCCACACTGGATGTAGTGATAGGCGAACATCTGTGAACGATGTTACGCAAAAAGATATGGAAATAATGGAAAAATCAACGCTTTTGCCTATGCTAACTTTTAATTTGAAACTTAGGATTATTTATTTATATCAGTAATGAAGTTGCTTCAAATAATTTTACAAAATTAGAGGGGTAAATGAGTTTTGGGCAGGATTCAGGTAACTTCTCTACTTTACAAGGATTGGTTTTAAATTGACAAAATGTAAGCGAGAATAGCTTTTTACTCAATTGATAAGGTTTGGTGTTTTTCAAATTGTAAGTTTAACCCTTGTTTTTCTCCGTTTTTCTTTCTAAACGACGGTTGTGGATAACAGTATTATTTTGCAAGAAAAATAATGATAAAATAACGTTAAAGGATTATCAGTGTATTATATTTTTTGCATCAGAAAAATAAAGACCCTGTAAAATTAAAACTTGAAAGGAGTGAAAAATGAAAAAGATTATCTTGGTTTCGGTTTTGATGCTGGTTGTGGTTGCAAGTTATGGTCACGGCCGCGTCAGTGAGAATGCAAAAATTGTTGCAGACACGATTTATTATGCAGCCAATCAGCAGAGCGTAAGCAATGCAAGTCTGGCAAGCTACTACCGCTTGCTTAAGACGCAAGGTGTAGGTCTTGCAAAGGAGGATGTGTTTCAGGACTTTTATATGAACGGCAACTTGAGGGCTGAGGGTGGTTACAGTTTTATTGACTTGAGCAACGACAAGAACACTGTGCTTGACGGCGAAGTTACCACTTTCTACAGCAACGGCAAGGAGAAGTTGCATGGTAAATACGTGAACGGCAAGCGCAACGGTTATTTCACGCTCCAGCTTCGTGACGGTGGTGTGGCTGTGGTGTCTTACCAGAATGGCAAGTCCAAGTTCGACTACTTTATGGTCACTCGGCCTGATGGCACGCAGGAAAAGCGTCCTTTGGATGAAATAAAATCTCTCTTACAATAATAACAATGCTGATTGTTGGTAAGTGTGTCAACAATCGGGTCTCTCTTACATTATTAATAAATATACATCAAGATTGTTTTGAAAAGCCTGCGTTCGTGAGAATGTGGGTTTTTTGTGCTAAGAGCATAAGGAAATGTTTCATAATCCTATTTACAATTAATGTTTCTTAATTAAAATACTATTTTTAAGTGAAACACGTCTTTATATTGTTTTAATTACAGGAATCTAAAAATATATGTATTACAAGATGGACATTAAGTCAAGATTAGCGTATGTGTTTTTAGCTGCATTTTGCAGCGTAGGTGCGCAGGCTCAGGATAACAAGGTAGCCGCTGCGCAGCCATTGGAGATACATCAGAAAGAGTTTGGTACTGATTACATTAAGGCTTGCGCCGACAATACTAATGTGTTGGTGTCCAAACGCCCGGATGTCAAGCAACGGCTGTTCGTTTCCGATGCCGTTGAGAAGAAGATTAAAGAGGTGAAGAAGCTTCTGAAGGACAACCCCAAGCTCTGCTGGATGTTCGAGAATTGCTTCCCCAACACTCTTGAAACCACTGCTCATTACACGTCAAATGGCGATGATGACACTTTCGTATATACGGGAGACATACCTGCCATGTGGCTTCGTGACAGTGGCGCACAGGTATGGCCGTACCTGAAACTTGCCAACAAGGACGAGAAACTGCGCCGCCTCGTAAGAGGTACCATTCTCAGGCAGTTCCTTTGCATCACCATTGACCCGTATGCCAACGCCTTCAACAGAGAAGCCTCTGGCGCAGGATGGCAGAAGGATGGTACCGAGATGAACCCCAACGTGTATGAGCGCAAGTACGAGATTGACAGTCTCTGCTATCCCATACGCTTGGCTTATGAATACTGGAAAGTGACAGGCGATGCCTCTATCTTTGGCGAAAGATGGATGAAAGCGATAAAGAACGTGCTCCTAACTTTCAAGCAGCAACAAAGAAAGGACAATGTAGGACCGTACCGTTTCCTTAGGGTTACTGACCGTGCTTATGACACGGCTCCTTGGGGAGGATATGGCGCGCCTACCAAACCAGTGGGTCTGATAGTGTCGATGTTCCGTCCTTCTGACGACGCCACTACGCTTCCTTATCTTGTTCCTTCTAACTTCATGGCTGTGAGCAACCTTAAGAAGGCCGCCGAGATTCTGCGCTCGGTGAACCATGAGGATGCGCTTGCGAAAGATTGTGAGGCTCTTGCAGCTGAGGTGCACGACGCATTGATGAAGTATGCGGTGGTCGACCATCCGAAATATGGAAAGATTTACGCCTTCGAGGTTGACGGTTTCGGCAACCATCTCCTTATGGACGATGCCAATGTGCCGAGCCTCTTGGCTATGGGCTACCTCGGCGACGTGAGCCTTGACGACCCAATATACCAGAACACGCGCCGCTTTGTGTGGAGCCACGACAATCCTTGGTTCTTCTCAGGCAAGGCTGGTGAAGGCATTGGCGGCCCGCACATCGGCCGCGACATGGCATGGCCCATGAGCATAATGATGAAAGCGTTTACATCAAAGGACGACAAGGAGATAAGCACGTGCATGAAGATGCTCCTCACAACTGATGACAACACGGGCATGATGCACGAGAGTTTCGATGTCAACAATGCAAGCCACTACACGCGTGCTTGGTTCGCATGGCAGAATACGCTATTCGGTGAGCTTGTCTTGCACCTTATAGACAATGGCAAGACGGAAATCCTGAAGCACTGCCTTGACTGATTTAGCCTATGACCTTATGACAGGGCACGGTACTGCCGTGCCCTGATATTTAACTTAAACCGAAATGACTGAACAAAAGAAAGTAAGTCCGATTGCCTGGGTTCCGACTCTTTATTTCGCAATGGGAATGCCCTTCGTGGTGCTAAACATGGTGTGTACGCTTATGTACAAAGGCATGGGCGTGAGTGATGCGCAGATAGCGTTTTGGACATCCCTGATAATGCTGCCGTGGACGTTGAAACCATTGTGGAGTCCGTTCTTGGAGATGTACAAGACGAAGAAGTTCTTCGTAGTTTTCACCCAACTCACTACAGGCGTGTGCTTTGGGCTTGTTGCCTTTGCGTTGCAATTGCCTTCTTTCTTTGCCATCACCATTGCCTTGCTTGCCGTGATTGCCTTTAGTGGGGCAACGCACGATATTGCCGCCGACGGCACCTACATGGCTGTGCTCTCCAATGAGGAGCAGGCTAAATGGATAGGCTGGCAAGGTGCTTTCTATAATATCGCAAAGATAGCCGCTACGGGCGGACTGGTCTATCTTGCCGGAGTGTTCATACAGGACTATGGGGTAACGAAGGCATGGATGGTTATCATGCTTTGCATTGCCGTCATCATGCTTTGCCTCGGCGTATGGCACTTCTTCGTTCTTCCTACCGACGGGCACAATGCGGTGGCAGGCAAGACCATTGGCGACGTATGGCGCGACCTTAGTGAAGTTATAGTCGACTTTTTCCGCAAGAAACACATTATTTATTATATATTCTTCATCATCCTCTACCGTTTTGCCGAGGGCTTCTGCATGAAAATAGTGCCGCTTTTCCTTAAGGCAGGACGTGATGTAGGCGGACTTGGCATGGATGAGAAGGCCATTGGCTTGTGCTATGGCACGTTTGGAGCCGCCGCTTTCGTCTTAGGCTCTATTCTTGCAGGCTATTACATTGCCCACACAGGATTGAGGAAGGCGTTGTTTAGGCTCGCCATCGTGTTCAACCTACCATTTGTGGCTTACACCTTGCTCGCTATCTTCCAGCCCGACAGCCTTTGGGTCATAGGCGCGGGCATTGTGGCGGAGTATTTCGGCTATGGCTTTGGATTCGTGGGTCTTACGCTGTTCATGATGCAGCAGATTGCGCCGGGCAAGCACCAGATGAGCCATTACGCCTTTGCCAGCGGCATTATGAACCTTGGAGTCATGCTGCCAGGCATGGCAAGCGGTTTCCTCAGCGACGCGTTGGGTTACAGTGGATTTTTTATTTTCGTGCTGTTCTGCACGATACCTGCTTTGCTCATAACAAAGTTCGTTCCTTTTACTTACGACGATAACAAAACAAAATAATCAAAATGTCAGATTTGAAGATAATGGGGCAGCCATTGCCCAATATGCCTTGGCAAGACAGGCCTGAAGGCTGCAAGAGCGTTGTGTGGCGCTACGAGAACAATCCTATTATACCACGTGACTTGCTGCCAGACAGCAACAGTATTTTCAACTCGGCAGTCGTGCCTTTCGGCGACGGCTTCGCCGGAGTGTTCCGTTGTGACGACACCAATCGCCGCATGACGTTGCACGCAGGCTTCAGCGACGACGGCATAAAGTGGAATATCAATCCTGACACTATACACTTCCAGTGCGACAACGAAGAAGTTGGCAAGTGGGTGTATGGCTATGATCCGCGCGTGGTGAAGATTGGCGACCGCTATTATGTTACGTGGTGTAACGGCTATTTCGGTCCAACCATTGGCGTGGGATGGACTACCGACTTCAAGACTTTCCACCAGTTGGAGAATGCTTTCTTGCCTTACAACCGCAACGGCGTGCTTTTCCCAAGGAAAATCAACGGCCGCTTTGCCATGCTGTCCCGCCCCAGCGACACTGGGCACACGGCGTTTGGAGACATCTTCTACAGCGAGTCGCCCGACCTTGAGTTCTGGGGACACCATCGCCATGTGATGTCGCCGGCACCTTTTGAGCTCAGCGCATGGCAGTGCATGAAGATTGGTGCCGGCCCTGCGCCTATAGAGACAAGCGAGGGCTGGTTGCTGTTCTATCATGGAGTGCTGCATTCGTGCAACGGCTATGTTTACGCATTTGGCAGCGCGCTTCTTGATCTTGAGCAGCCTTGGAAGCCTATTTACCGCAGCGGCCCGTACCTCATAACGCCGCAGAAGCCTTACGAATGCATGGGCGACGTGCCCAATGTATGCTTCCCGTGTGCCGAGCTTCACGATTCTGCCACAGGGCGGGTAGCCATTTACTACGGCTGCGCCGACACTGTTACTGGGCTTGTATTCGGACATATAGACGAGATAATTGATTTCACAAAACGCACAAGTATAATTTAGTTGAAACTATGAAACACAGAAAACAGTTTGCTGCGTTAATGTTTGCCGCGCTGAGCCTTACTGCCAACGCCGGCGAGTACACCCAATACGTCAATCCGGCTATCGGTACGGGCGGCCACGGGCATGTGTTTTATGGAGCCAACGTGCCGTTCGGGCTTGTACAGCTTGGTCCCACGATGGTCACTCGTGGCTGGGACTGGTGCTCGGGCTATCATGTCAGTGACAATATTATAATAGGTTTTGGGCACACCCACCTCAGCGGAACTGGCATTGGCGACCTTGGTGACATAGGGCTTCTGCCCGTAGTGAAGGACGGCCAGAAGATGACGGCCATCAACCATGCAGACGAACAATGCATGCCAGGCTTCTACAGCGTGGTGACATCCGACGGTGTGAAGGTTGAGCTTACCGCCACCACCCACAGCGGCATGCACCGCTACACGTTCCCGTCGGGCAAGACTCCGCTTATGAGGCTCGACCTCAAGCAGGGCATCGGTTGGGACAAGATGACGCAATGTCGTTTCACACAAACCTCACCCACGACAGTTTGCGGTTACCGCTATTCTTCGGGATGGGCTAAAGACCAGAAGGTCTATTTCTTCGCCGAGTTCAATCGCCCTGTTCAGCTTGCCAGCCAGCAGGCTGATTCGGTGGCTTATTTCCGCGTAGCTGATGACAGCAATGGTTCTCAGCTCATGGTGCGCGTGGGCATATCCCCCAACAGTATAGCATATGCAGAGAGCAACTTGAAACACGAACTTGCCACATGGAACTTTGAAAGCGTGCGTGCCAATGCTGACAAGGTATGGGACAACGAGCTTGGACGCGTGAAGATTGAGACTGACAATGCCGATGACCGTACAATCTTCTATACTGCAATGTACCATACAATGACTGCCCCGTCGGTTTTCAGTGACTATGGTGCACCCTCTGTTGACTATACCACTTTTTCGCTTTGGGACACTTACCGTGCCGCGCATCCGCTCATGACCATTATAAATCCGGAGCGTCAGGCAGATCTTGCAGGCACATTCCTCCGCATTTATGAGATGCAGGGACGTTTGCCTATGTGGCACCTGTGGGGGAACGAAACCGACTGTATGGTGGGCAATCCTGGCATACCGGTGCTTGCCGACATGGTACTGAAGGGCTATTGCAAGGACAAGAAGCTTGCTTTCCAGGCTATGAAGGCAACTGCCATGCGTGACGACGCAGGACTTGGCGAACTGAAAATGTACGGCTATCTGCCTTTTGACAAGGTTACGACCAACGAGACCGTTGCAAAGGGGCTTGAGTATGCGCTTGCCGATGGATGTATTGCAAAGATTGCCGAGAGCCTCGGCGACAAGGAGGATTATGTTTATTTTCTGAACCGCAGCAAGAGCTACGCCAAGTATTTCGATAAGCGTGTCCAGTTCATGCGTGGCATTGACAGCAAGGGTAATTGGCGAGAGCCGTTCAATCCTTTCAATGCGGTGCATCGTCAGGACGACTACACTGAGGGCAACGCCTGGCAGTATACATGGCTTGTGCCTCATGACATACACGGTCTCGTGAGCCTGTTCCCGAGCGAAAAGAGTTTTGTTAAGAAGCTCGACTCGCTGTTCATAGTCAAGGGCGACCTCGGTAGCGAGGCTTCGCCGGACATTTCCGGCCTTATCGGGCAATATGCCCACGGCAATGAACCAAGCCATCATGTCATTTACATGTATAATTATGTAGGCCAGCCGTGGAAGGCTGCACGCCTGTTGAGGCAGGTCTATCGTGAGATGTACAAGAATGGACTCGACGGATTGAGCGGCAATGAGGACGTAGGTCAGATGTCTGCATGGTATGCCATTTCCACTTGCGGCCTGTATCAGGTGGAGCCGGCAGGAGGTAAATATATCATAGGCTCGCCACTTTTCAAGAAGGCAGAACTTAATGTTGGTGGTGGCAAAACGTTCTCTGTCGTTGCCAAGAATAATAACGACAAGAACATTTACATACAGCGTGCCATGCTTAACGGGCAGCCTTACACCAAGACATATATCGACTTTAAGGATATTAAGGCTGGCGGTACTCTTGAACTCGTGATGGGCTCTAAGCCGTCAAAGTGGGGCTCTGCGGTCAAAGACAGGCCATAGGCTGAGTTTCACAGTTTTTTCTTACAAAATTACTAAATCATCCTGTTATCGTATTTGGTGTTTTGGGGCTTGTTTTGAAAAGAATGGCAAGGCAGGCTAAAGAAGGATGTTTTATTTTGAATTGCACCTCAAAGGTTTGACATAAAACTTTTGGGGTGTTTTTTTTAGTAAACGGAGTACATTGCCGTTATGTTTTTTTCTTGTCTTTTTAGTAGATTGATTAGGCCGTTTGTTGCGTGTACATATTAAAAGGGGGTGGCATGGGTGTGGTATGATTGCCGTGTAATGTCGTTTGCCTGTTGGTAATACGTGCCAGCGTCCCTTTTGCGGCATGTTGTTTGTCGGTCTCTTATCGGCCTTTTGCGGCACTCTGAAGTGCATTCTTCTTGACCTATATCAAGTTCTTAATTTTTCTCGTAAAATATTTTGCGAAAAATTTGTTCGGTACCGTAATTCTCCTTACCTTTGCACTCGCTTTTCAGGAACACCCCTGTAGAGCGTTT
>CAZEEP010000022.1:0-52385 GCA_964511295.1 uncultured Prevotella sp. | reverse complement strand
ACCCGCGACCCCCAGCTTGGAAGGCTAGTGCTCTATCAACTGAGCTATTTCCGCAACTCCTAATCTATGAGTGTGGGTGGTGATGGATTCGAACCACCGAAGGCAAGAGCCAGCAGATTTACAGTCTGCCCCATTTGGCCACTCTGGTAACCACCCTTTATTTATCATTGAAGTTATTCGAAATCATCTCCTAACCTCTGTGCTCCTAAGTCGCAACTTAGGAGAGCCTCTTGTCGGATTCGAACCAACGACCCCGAGATTACAAATCACGTGCTCTGGCCAACTGAGCTAAAGAGGCGTTTCCTTACAGCCGTTTCCGACAGTCCGTTCTGTCCCGTTGTAAAACGGCTGCAAAGATACTGCTTATTTTTCAATCTCCAAAATTTTTTCGGGAAAATTTCAGTGATTTCTCATTTTTTCCTTGAATTTCGTCAGTTGTTCCCGCATGGCATCCACGCAAAGGTCAACACCCTCCTCAAACGTATCGCATGTTTTCGCAACGTAAATAGGATTGCCGTTTGGCACGGTAACAGTGATGCTGGTCTCTTTGTTCTGCGCAGAAGCAGGCTTGACAACCTTTAGTTGCACCTCTACTTTCTTGATATCTTCAAATGATTTTTCCAACTTGGCGGCCTTCTTTTCGATGAACGCCTGTAACTTTTCGGTAGCGTCGAAATGAATCGACTTGATGTTAACTTCCATAGTTACCACTTTTAAAGGTTAAACTCACGCCCTTGGATGGGACTCTTTATAAACTCGCTTCAGCTGCTCGAACGTTGTATGGGTGTAAATCTCCGTCGTGGAAGCACTCGCATGTCCAAGCAACCGCCTAACACTCTCTATGCTTGCACCATTATTCAGCATGGCAGTAGCAAAAGTGTGGCGCAACACGTGTGGCGACAGTTTTTTCTGCGTACTCACAGCTTGCAATCGGTCCAACACCAATTTTCTAACCTGATGACGCTCCATTCGCTTGCCCTTGTCGGAAAGAAAGAATGCATCGCTCTGCCTTGACATCTGAGCATCGCGCAAGCCAGCATACCGGCTTAACGCTCCTGCAAGCTCCTCGCCGAATGGCACAACACGCTGCTTGTTTCCCTTGCCTGTCACTTTAAGTTGAAAGTATACCAAGTCAACAGTACTGTCGTCAAGCCCTATAAGCTCAGAGACACGTATACCTGTTTCGTAGAAAGTCATGACGACGGCCTTGTCGCGAACATCTTTATAAGTATCGTCCCAAGTACAACCGTCAAGCAACTTGTCCATATCGCCTTCCTTTATGAAGTGGGGCAACGGCTTGGTCTTCTTCGGCCCTTCCACATTAAAGGCAGGATCACGCCCTATCAATCCTCTCGACAGTGCGAAACGGAAAAACGAGCGCAACGCTGCAAAACGCGTGCCAACGCTTGAAGCCGTCATGCCACCGTCCATAAGACTTTCCATCCAGTCACGGATTACATCTTCATCAACGGTTTGCCATGTGAGTTGTCCATCAAGTGATTTAAAGTAGCTTTCAAAGCTCTTAAGCGAAGTGCCGTATGATTCAACCGTTCTCGGCGAACGTAATCTCTCACACTCCAGATACTTCAAGAACTCATCAATCATACCCCTGTTTGTCTCACATTGCCTGATTTCGGTTTTATTGTGCGAATTTATGGAAATTAATCGAAACTACCAAATTTTCCAGGGAGTTTTTTTTTATAATTCCTCCTCGTCGCGAAGATGCTGTACGTAGATAGCGTGTTCCATCTTGAGACGCTTCTTGACAGACGGCTTGTCGTACTGCTGACGCGCGCGCAACTCCTTAACGACACCAGTCTTCTCAAACTTTCTCTTAAATTTCTTGAGAGCTCTCTCGATGTTCTCGCCTTCCTTTACGGGTACAATAATCATTTTTTGGTCTTAAATTTTAAATTAAACATGTACTTAGCGGACAAGCCACTATTTTAGCGAGCGCAAAGTTACACCTTATTTTTCAGATAACCAAACAATTAATGGTTTTTTGAGAAAAAACTGCTCTAACCATATAGCGTAAGTTGTCTGTTTGCCTCTTTATATTAAAAGTATCCCAGCACATCATAGAGTTGGGCGGAGTGTGCATGGCAATCACAGACCATATCAAAATAAAATAGAATGCCTGCGCCAAATCTGCCAATCAGCAAAGCAAATGCCAACGACAGCCCAATCTGTAAAATTTTACATACCAAAATCTTGTTCAAAAAAAGTTGCTTCCAGAGAGGCAACTGCTAAAAGACGGTCCTGGTTCAATGAAAAATTGATTCAAGATCGACCACCGCGAACTATCTTCCGAGACCATTACGGCGTAATCAATGATTCTCTACGGCGCAAAGGCGATTCGTTTACGGCGGCAATGCATCTCCTTTACGCCGTAAAGAAGATGAGGTAACATAAACTAAAACGCATCATCTCAAAGCTAGCTTTACAACCAGCTATCTATCAATGATTTATAATTCCAACTCAAGAATCGCGTATTTTCAACCAAAAGTTTTTAATTTTCAAATACGCAATTCTCAAAAGGACTTTTGTAATTAAAATTCATACTTGTATGCATGCTGCTTCATCACAGCATGCATACATCAGAATGACATCATGAAGTTGAAACGCACGCCCCACTTGTCTGCGTTAGGCAAGTCTTTATATGTCAGACGACGCACATAATCAACACCAAAGAACTTAAAAATGTTGTGTATGCCGACCATAGCTTCCCAATACGGCTGATTGCTCATGATGTGGCTCTCACTGAGGAATTCGAACAACATCTTGTCACCAGGATTCTTGTAAGGATTGTTTTTGTCCGTCAAATGACCCCACATTCCCTTTATGCCAATGAATTCACGCCACTTCAACTTCTTTATAAGAGGTATACGATTGAATATCTTACCGTTAAGGTCCCACATGGCCGACCAGAACACGTAGCGGTCGTTGAGGAATTCCATATTGCGCATAAGGTTGAACGTCTGGTCATTTGCATCCATGAGGTAGGTAAGGCTCACAGGTGGCATGCAAAGCAACGGAAATGGCACTTTGTTCCATTGGGCACGCCCTATGAGGTGCAGGTTGATGTACCCCCATGAGCCGAGCCACTGGCGCTTATACATATTCAACTCCGTCATGTTCGACTTATAGTCGCCTCCTAGGAATCCTTTTATAGCCATTGTATGTGTCAGTATGACATCCGGCGAATCAAGGTTTATAGGCCAACGGCGCTGCTTGGTGTTGATGTATGATTGGTGAGGGTTCAAACGTATTGTTGCCGAAAATTCGGTAGTGCGAATCTTGAATATCTCAGGATCACCTGTCATCGGCAAGAAGTGCAAGTCGCCGGCAGTCTTGTTGCTCTGAGTGGCAACGCTTGTCTTGCAACTCAATCCCCAGTCATTCTCATAGGTAAACTCCAGTTTCTGACGGTTGTAATAATACATCTGCTTGACTTCTTGGGTACGTAACGATTCGAAGATGTTATCCTTGTTGTTTACGAGATACAGGTCGGCAGGCGACATCAGGTCGTAAGTGGACTCAAACGTCAGGTTGCGTTGTGGAAACTCGAACGGCGACTTTTCCTTACGGTTCAGCGACCATGTAAACTCTGTGCCATAGTACAACTTATGGCTGTCTGTGCCGTAGGCCGCAAAGCCCTTCCAGAAGAAATGCGGGTTGAAGTCAGCCATAGTCCTGCCAGACAGACGCAGACGATAACCGTCAACAAAGTTGTGGGACATGATGGTGCTTACCGGGCCAAAGTCAAAATAGTCTTTACCACCCGGTTTGCCTGTCTCTATATAGTTCTCCAGTACCATCTTTGCGATAATACTTGCCCAACCAAAGTTCTTGCTCTTGGTAAGACGGTAAACGTAATAATCCATATTACTCTCACCAGAAGTCAGAGGCTCCGGACGATTAGCAGCCCAGTAAGCATCACTACGGATACGCGCACTTGGCTCCTCATTCACAAGAACCTTGCCCTTGAACAACTTGTCTGATATTTCATTGAACTTGAAATCACCCATTCTCGTAGTTCGTCTGACAAAACACTTGGGAACAAATGACACTAATTTCATGTTCGCCATCATATCATCTTCCGTGAGAGCCCATCCGCCATCTGGCAGACGGCTGAAGCGTTGAACGATGCACATGTCGTCTACAAAGTTGACATCACTTTTTGGGGGAATATTCAACACACAATACTTTACTTGAAGGTCTGAGTCCTTTGTAATGTACATTTCTCCAGTGAAACCGAAGTCTTGCTGATTGGCAGGATAGAAAAGCATGTGGTAGACACTGTCACCTTCAACTTTCAAAGTGTCCTGAATATAAAAGTGATAAAAAGAAACAGCCGTCTTGCCCAGCGGACTGGGGAATGGATATTGTAGCAAACGGATATAATCGTTGTTGATATCAACATCGGAGAACACCTCTTTAAGTATAGTGTTTATCATCTCACCCGTCTGGAAAACCTTATTTATGCCCGAGGATCGTGTCGCCTCGATAATGTCCAGCGACCGCTTAGGGTCACGACGGTACAAATGACGCGTTATCTGTTCGTTGACGGTAAGCGGCAGAATCAGCTTCGTAGAGTCAATAGGTGACTTTTCAAGATGGTCTACAAACCATGATTTGCGTTTTTTCTTTATTGTATCAACATCGGCTTCCGACAGCGTAATCTTCTGATATTTAACATTTTCAAAGTAAGGTCTCGCTTCAAGCTGTGTCTCCTTCTTGCGAGCTATTACCTTGCGCATGAGCTCAACGGCTGGATTATTCTTGCGGCGATAGCGTTTGCGATGGCTCTTGATGGTGACCTCGGCAAGGCTGTTGGTCGACGGCTTGAGCCTCACTACAAGCGAGTCCACGCCACGCAGTATAGACAGTTCCTGCCTGTCATAACCCACACTGGTAACTACTATTTTCGCAACATGGCGGCGCGACAAGGTAAAGTTGCCGTCTCCGTCGGCCATAATGTTCTCGTGCGATTCAGGAATGAAGACGTTGGCGTATGGCACTCCAAAGCCATTTCCACTGTCAACCACCTGTCCTTTTATTTGGGCAAGCACTTGAACCGGCAGCATAAACATCATCAACAATAGCACAAAACGGCCGCCACTTGTCAATACTTCTTTTATTTTTCTTCCAAAAATGTTCCTCATAAAACTATTTGCATACTAAAAGTTTTGCAAAGTTACGTATTTTACTTCGTACATTTGATACACTACGACTTAAATTTATTGAAATAGTGAAATATAGAACACAAGATACAGCAAATACTACATAAAAAATATCCAATACAATTCGATTAATTAGATTATAATATGTAACTTTGCAGCCGATAATGAAAACTATAAAAGTCGTTTCAGTTTACAATGCCAAGACGATGAATGATTTCATCGCTCTCCCCAAGACGCTGTACGGTAATTGCGCACAGTATGTACCCGATTTGGATTCTGACGTACGTTCGATGTTCGACCCGAAAAAGAACAGTGGACTTGCGTTTTCTGAAGTGGAAGGCTTCGTAGCTTACCGCGATGGCAAGCCTGTAGGGCGTGTGGCTGCAATAATCAATCGCCATGCCAACGAAAAATGGAACATTCATGCCGTGCGTTTTGGATATCTTGACTTCATTGACGACGACGAAGTGTCAAAGGCCCTGCTTGACGCTGTTGTACAATGGGGGAAGAAACACGGGATGGACAAGATACAAGGACCGCTTGGCATTACCGACTACGACAAGGAGGGCATGCTCGTGAGTGACTTCGACAAGCTCAACTCAATGGTCACATATTATAATTATCCTTATTATCCTGAGCACATGGACAGGCTCGGATATAAGAAAGCTGTCGACTGGCTTTCTATACGTATTGCGATACCAAAGGAGACACCGGCAAAATATGCCCGTGTGGCAAAACTTGCGCCTGAGATGTTTGGGGTGCATACTCGGGTGCTTACGAAGAAAGAAGTTCGCGAGGGCTACATTTACAAAATATTCGACTTGCTTAATGAGGCGTTTTCGCCACTCTTTGGCTTTACCGCATTCACAAAAGAGCAGGCAAAGGGGTTCATGAACATTTACCTGCCGCTTTTGAATATGGATATGATTCCAATAGTTGAAAACGAGAAAGGCGAACTCATAAGCATAGCTGTAACCATAGGAAGCCTGTCACATGCTTTGCGCAAGACAGGCGGCAAGCTTTGGCCATTTGGGTGGTATCATTTAGTCAAAGCTTTGAAATGGAAACACGAAGATACCGTAGACCTGTTGCTTATAGCCGTAAGGCCTGACATGCAAGGACTTGGCATAACGGCAATACTTTTCGACAAGATGGTACCTGTATTCAACAAGTACGGCTTCAAATGGGCAGAAACAGGACCACAACTGGAGGACAATTTCAAGGAAATAACGCAGTGGAAATATATGAACCCGACGTTTGAGAAACGTCGCCGCTGCTACGAGAAAGAAATTTGAAAAATAAAAAATGAGGAATAGGATGGCAAAAGCTAAAAACTGGCATAGTTATCGCCCGCAGCTTCAGCAGAAACATTAACTTTCCATAAACCTTATAACGATGAAACGTAGAGTAGTGATAACAGGCATGGGCATTTGGTCTTGCCTGGGAACGACATTAGACGAGGTGCGCGATGCACTGTACAACGGCAAGAGCGGCGTGATATGCTCGCAAGAACGCAAAGACGCAGGGTTTCGCTCTGCACTTTGCACTGATGTCAAGAAGCCAGACCTCAAGCCTTTCGTAAAGCGTAATCAAAGGGCATTTATGCCAGAAGAAGCTCAGTATGCCTACATGGCAACGATACAAGCCTTGGAAAATGCAAAGATGAACCAAGACTTCCTTGATAAGAATGTCGTGGGTATAATCTATGGAAACGATTCTGTGGCAGAAGCTACAATGGAAGGACTTGACAGGTTCCGTGAATTCAAGGACACTTCCGCATGTGGCAGCGGTGCCATATTCCAGTCTATGAATTCAACCATAACCATGAACCTTGCCACGCTATTCAAGTTGCGTGGCATAAACCTGACGGCAAGCGCAGCATGCGCAAGCTCATCACAAGCAATAGGCCTTGGAGCATTACTCATATCTCAAGGCCTGCAAGACTACGTGATAGCCGGTGGCGCAGAGGAAAACAACATGTATGGCATAGCATCTTTCGATGGAATCCAGGCTTTCTCAACCCGTGAGAGCGAGCCAACAAAGGCAAGTCGCCCATTTGACCGTGACCGCGACGGGCTGGTACCAGGGGGTGGTGCCGCTACAGTAATACTCGAAGACTATGAGCATGCCGTAAAACGTGGCGCGCCTATACTCGCAGAAGTCATGGGCTGGGGGTTCTCCGGCAACGGTGCACATATCTCTACTCCAAATGTGGAAGGCCCTTATGCAAGCCTTATGATGTGTTTGCAACAAGCTGGCGCAAGCCCAAGGGAAATAGGTTATGTCAACGCCCACGCCACGTCAACCCACGCAGGTGACGGCCGTGAAGCTCTTGCCATTGCAAAAGCATTTGGCGACTATAAGGTGCCAGTTACATCAACAAAAAGCCAGACTGGCCACGAGATGTGGATGGCAGGAGCCTCAGAGTGCATCTATTCGATGCTCATGATGAAGAATGGTTTCATTGCCGGGAACATCAACTTTGAGAATCCTGATGAAGATACGGCAGCCATCAACGTCATTCCAGAGACCATAGAGCAACATTTCGATATGTTCCTCAGTAACTCGTTTGGATTTGGAGGCACAAACTCAACATTGATTATTAAAAACTTGTGATTCATACAGGCTTCAACGCCCACTTCACAAGCCTATCAATAATAAAGTATTAATCAACAAATAAGGAATAAAATTATGACACGCGAAGACATTGTAAAGCAGGTAAACCAAGTATTGGCAGAAGAGTTTGAGGCTGACGAGAGCCAGTTCAGCCCGGAAGCCAACCTCAAGGACTCCTTAAGTCTTGACAGCCTGAGCCTTGTAGACCTCGTGGCAGTAATCCAATACACCTACAAGCTGAAGATACCAGTAGAGGATCTGCGCAAGATAAACACTTTCAACGACCTCTACAACTACATCGAGGAACACGTGAACAAATAAAGCCATGTAAGCCGTGTTAGAATCAGCCATACTGATGCTAACACGGCTTAACCTCAGACTCTATCAGGAAACATGGAAAATATCAAATCTCTGATTCCACAACGCGAGCCTATAATGATGGTTGACTCTTTAGACCGTGTGGAAGGTGACACTTGCGTCACCTCCCTTACGGTGAGAGCCGACAATTATTTTATTGATGATGACGGACTTGTAGCTGAACCAGGGCTTGTGGAACACATTGCTCAGTCGGCATCTGCATTCGCTGGAAAGCGTGCTTTAGAGGCTGGAGCCACTAAACCACCTGTTGGATACATTGGTGAGATAAAACACTTCTATTGTTACCGCCGTCCGGCTATAGGCGAACGGCTTACCACCACCATCAGCATGGGGCCTACTGTTGGTGAAGTAACTATTATAAGAGGCGAAACCATAAGCGGTAATGAAAAAATAGCTGACACGCAAATGAAAATCGCCATAAAATAGAATCCATGAAGTAAGATTTATGTTGCTCAAAGACAAATACTTTTCTATAGATATAGACGGCTGCGAACAGGGGAACGGATGCGCACAATTTCATGTACGCTTGCTTCTTGATTGTGATGTCTACCGTGGTCATTTCCCAGGCAATCCAGTATCACCAGGTGTATGCAACATAGAAATGATAAAGGAATGCTTTGATGTACTGCACGATGGCGAACCACGAATTAAGACCATAGATCGTTGCCGGCTAACTGCGGTTGCGTCACCAGCTGTAAGTCCTAACCTCACCATTGACATGTCATGGACAAAAGAAAACGACGGTTGGCATCTCATTGCTACACTCAAAGATAACAAGCAACAATACATGGATTTCAAGGGAACGTTGGAATAGGAGTTCTCAGGAGCTAAAGACATAGACTCATCTTAACTCCCTAACTGCAATAAATATGACCGAATTCGTAATCAAGATTTATCGCTATTTCAAAAATCATCGTCCAGTATTCTGGTGCACGATGATTTTTATGTTTTTGTTTTTTGGTTTCTTCGCCTCACGCATCCACCTCGAAGAAGATCTTAATAAACTCATGCCATCATCTAAAAATCCTGATGGCACAACAAAACTTGCATTCGCAGACCTGCGAATAAAGGACAAAACTTACCTGCTCTTTGAAGGCAAGAAAGGCATGTCACCTGACAGCATTGCAGCAGCTGCCGACAATTTTATCGACTCGCTGACAGCAACAGCAAAAAAGCAAAACCCAAAGGCACCAGTGATTAAGGATGTCTTTTACAAGATGCCAGAAGACATAATGGGCGATGCTATTGACTACATGGAGAACCATTTCCCGGCTTATATCGATACTACTGTCTATGCCCACATGGACTCTCTGCTCACTTTAGAGCATTTCAAGAAGCAAATGGCACAGAATGCAAAGGACATGGAAGGCGAATTTGGGTCAGCATACCCTGAACTCATAGAGATGGACCCGATGGGAATGCGCAATCTAATAGCCAACCAAATGAAACCGCTACTAAGCGGTTCTACCGGAAGCTTTAAGACTATTGCCGGGCACTTTTTTGTGCCTGATTCAACAGTTTGCATTGCCTTCATAACTCCGCGTTTCTCTGCCACCGACACTGGTCAAGGTAACGAGCTATTCAAGTTGCTCAATTCAGAGATAGAACAATTTGCTAAAGTAAATCCAAACGTCAGCATTTGTTATCATGGTACGCCCGCAAGTGGGTATTATAACTCCACCACTATAAAACGCGACCTAACAACCACGCTTCTCGGCGCTTTCATAATTGTATTGGCATTCATATTTATATGCTTCCGCAATTGGGATACATTGCCATTACTCATTCTTCCTGTAGCTTTCGGCACCATTTTTGGCCTTGCCATGATGTATTTCATCGAAGGACAATTCTCCCTACTCGCTCTTGGCATTGGCGCAGTAGTGCTTGGCGTTGCCATGAGTTATGTACTCCATGTACTTACACATTATAAATATGTTACAGACCCGGAACGAGTTCTACGTGACGAGACAAAGCCTGTATTCCTTGGATGCCTCACCACAATTGGCTCATTTATGGGACTCATATTTGTCAATACCGACCTATTGAAGGATTTCGGTCTTTTTGCCGCTTTCGCCATAGTTGGTACCACTTTCTTCTCTCTAATCTTCCTGCCTCAATTCTTGGATACGAAAAAGAACCGTGTCAACAAACGAATGTTCGGCATTATCGACCGTATAAACTCTTATTCATTTGACCGCAATAAACCATTGATTGCCATCATCTGCGCATTGACAATTATCTGCATTGGAACTTGGGCATGGAAAGGAACGAACTTTGATACCGACCTCAACAATCTCGGCTATCGTTCACCTGAAGTGATGCACTCTGAAAACCTTTTGGCAAAGAAGACTGCATCAAACATAAAGTCGAAGTATTTTGCTTCAACGGGCAATACTATGGAAGAAGCGTTAGATAATTTCGGCTTACTGAAACAAAAGCTTGACAGTCTGCAAAAGCTTGGTCTCGTGGAAGGATATACACCAACCGATTTAATACTTGTATCTGAAAAGAAGCAACAACAACGCATTAATGCTTGGAAGAATTATTGGACACCTGAGCGCATAAGCAAAGTACATACTCTCATTGCCGCCACAGCTCCTGCTGCCTGCTTTACAAGTGACGCTTACGACGCTTTCTTTGATGTCGCAGACACCGACTATGAACCAGACAAGCTTTATAACGCCAACATTATCCCCTATGGTTACCAGTCGACGCTAATGGAGAAGACATACGGTGGCAAATATCTTTGCTATACATCCGTGCGCTATGACAAGGCAACGGAGAAAGATCCTAACGGAGCCTACCAGCGCATTTGCCGAGCCATTGCCGACCAGCCAAACATGATGGTTCTCGACACTTCCTATTATACTCAAGACACACTTGCTAAGCTGAATAGCGATTTCAATATTTTGCAATGGGTGTCTATGGCTTTTGTCTTTATAGTGCTGCTTGTAAGCTTCCGAGGGAACATTAAATACACGTTGCTCGGCTTCATGCCCATTATCCTTAGCTGGCTCATAGTACTTGGAGCTATGGACATTTTCGGCATGAAATTCAACTTGCTGAACATCATAATCTCAACATTCATCTTCGGCATCGGCGTAGACTATAGCATATTCGTAATGAACGGGCTCATAGATAGCAGCCGTGACAATAAACTACTTTATATGCATAAGAGCGCTATATTCTTCTCTGCATTCATACTTGTAGTAACGGTTTCATCTATGCTCCTTGCACAGCATCCAGCCATACGCAGCGTAGGTTTCTCCACATTAGTAGGTCTCCTTTCAGCAGTTATCCTGTCATACGTCCTGCAACCGGCAATATTCCGCAAGCTAAAGAAATGAAGAAATATGACATAATAATAATAGGTAGCGGTCTCGGCGGTCTCGAATGTGCACATGTACTATCGTCAGAAGGTTACAAAGTGCTCATCTTGGAACGTGAGGCTCAGCTAGGCGGTTGTATGCAAAGCTACCGCCGGCAAGGACTTGATTTCGACACTGGCTTCCATTATATTGGCGGCCTAAATGCAGGAGAGCCCCTTCACCGAGTATTCGGCATGTTTGGACTGCTAAAGCTACCTTGGGTGCAACTCGACAAAGACTGCTTTGACCGCATTCATATTCAAGGTAAAAGCTTCGACTTAGCACAAGGAAGACAGAATTATGTTGATCATTTGGCTGAATATTTTCCAGATGAAAGACACGCCTTGACCGACTTAATAAACATACTACGTGAAAGCACCGAGCATCAGCTTGATGCCTTACACCCTGGTATGGAGTCAAAAGGCATAGACATACTGCCACAAGCGTTTGCCAAGCCATTGTCTACATCGGCATGGGAATATCTTAATAGCACTTTCCACGACAAGCTACTCATAGACGTGTTATCAGGCAATGCCATACGCGCAGAACTGCGAAAAGACACATTACCTCTTTTTACACTCGCTCACATCAACAGCAGCTATATCAGAAGCAGTTGGAGACTAAGAGGCAGCGGAAATCTAATTGTAAAATCGCTACTGCATGACACCGAAGCCAATGGAGGAGAGGTGAAATGCAATACTGAAGTAAAACGGCTTGTGGAAAAAAACGGTCGCATCATGGCGGCTGAGTGCAGTGATGGCAATCTCTATGAAGGCGATATATTCATCAGCGATGCACATCCTGCAATAACATACAACATGATTACCGATAGCAAGCTCATCAGACCTGCCCTACGCCATAGAATAAACAGGATGCAGAATACGTACGGTATGCTAACTGTGTCGCTTGCAATAAAGAAGAATACACTTGAGTACTGCAACCATAATGATTTTGTCTATTCACGCCCTAATATATGGGATGGCTTCGAATCGGATGAACCTGTATCGGGAGTAATGGTAAGCTACCGTGTTCCAGAAGATGGCAGCAAATATGTAAGAATTATAGACTTGCTCACTCCTTTAAGATGGGATGCCTGCAGGCAATGGGCAGACACACGTGTCGGTCATCGCGGTGCCAGTTATACAACTTGGAAACAACACAAGGCCGACGAATGCATAAGCTTGGCTGAGACTGTAGTACCTGGTCTAAGAGAGTCTATAGAAGCAGAATATATATCCTCACCAATTACTTACCGTGACTATACACTTACTCCTCAAGGATCGGCATACGGACTACGGAAAGACTGTAACAACGCAATGTTCACGGTTCTTTCTCCACGAACGCCTGAGCCCAACCTCCTGCTCACAGGACAAAGTCTTATGTTGCACGGCGTAGAAGGAGTAACCATTACCGCACTCTTAACATGCGCTGAAGTAATTGGGCGGAAACGCATTTGGGAGAAAATTGAAAATTACAATTCTCAAACCTCATAAAGATGAAATACGCATTAGTTACAGGCGGAAGCCGTGGAATAGGACGCGCTACAAGCGTAGAGCTGGCGCGGAGAGGATACAACATCCTCATAAATTATGTTCATAAAACAGACGCAGCCGAAGAAACCCTGAAGCTTGTCCACGATGCCGGGCAGGATGGCGAGCTACTGATGTTTGATGTCAGCAATCTGGAACAGACACACATAGCAATAGAGACTTGGCAAAAGGCACATCCAAACGAATACATAGAGGTGCTTGTAAACAATGCCGGCATACGACGAGATAACCTCATGGCACTTATGCCTGCCGAGGATTGGACACGCGTTTTACAGATAACACTCAATGGTTTCTACAACGTCACGCAACCACTGTTGCCGGACATGCAGATGCACCGTTTTGGAAGAATAATAAACATGGCAAGCCTCAGCGGAATAAAAGGACTGCCTGGGCAAACCAACTACAGTGCGGCAAAGGGCGGCATCATAGCAGCCACAAAAGCACTGGCACAGGAAGTGGCACGCCGAGGCATTACCGTCAATGCCGTGGCTCCAGGTTTTATCAAAACAGACATGGTAGAGGGACTTGACGAGGCTGCACTGAAAAAGACGATACCTGCAAACCGCTTCGGCAAGCCGGAAGAGGTTGCCTCACTCATAGGCTTCCTTGCTTCACCTGAAGCCGGCTATATTACTGGTAACATAATTTCTATTAATGGAGGACTATATACATAACATGAAAAAAATATTATTCCTTATGTTGCTGTCGCTCACAATGGTGACGACAGGTTTTGCTCAAGAAGCAGTATTCGAACAGGCAGTAGCAAAATACCGTACTGCAAAAACAGCCACTGCAAAAGCCGTAATGGTCAAGCATAACAAAGCAATGACCAAGAACAAGACTTACGACGGCACGCTTTACATGAAAAGCCCAGACAAAGTAGCAATCACTTGCGACAATGGCAAAGAGCAGCTTGTAATGAACGGCAACACCTTCACAATGGTAATGGGAGGCCACAAGCGCGTTGCCTCAGCTAAGACAGCTGCACAATTTGCTGCTTTTAAGACCGTATTGCAAAGCGTACTCAATGGTGGCAAAACCGACATTTCAAAGGTGCAGGGAGTCAAACTGGAAAGCGATGGCGGAAACGTCGTCATAACCATGACACCAGCTACAGAAAAAAGAATGATGTTCACATCATTCGTACTGAGCATTGACCGCAAAACAGGCTCGCTTGAATCTCTTTCACTCAACAGCAATCGTGGCTATACAAAATACACGTTCACAGGCTTTAAATTTGGAGGAGCTGTAAACGACAAAGTATTCAACCCGTAATTTGCAAGGCCATCAAACAATGAAAAAAGAGCTTGAGGACGTTTGCCGAGTGCGGGTAAGATTCAGTGAGATGGATCCCATGAACATAGTATGGCATGGTTCTTATGTCAAATACCTGGAAGACGGTCGCGAGAGTTTCGGCCGTCATTATCCAGGCATTGACTATAAGACTATGGGAGATACCCGTATGCCAGCCCCTGTCTACGATGTCCACATGAAATACTTTGCATCTTTAGGCTACGGTGATGTGGCAGAAATACACACGTTCTACGTTTACCACATAGGAGCGCGACTTGACTATCGCTACGAGATTTACCGTGAGCGTGACCATGAACTTTGCATGAAAGCTGAGACCACGCAACTGTTCATAGATGCCAACGGCGAGCTTATGCTTGACAAGCCAAAGTATTTTGAGGATTGGCTGGCAAAATACTTAGAAGATTAAAAGCCTGCCATTATATTTCTTTCGTAGCTTCTTTCAGCCATTCTTTATCCTCACCATCAAGATGCGGGGCAAGAACTTCATACACATGCTTATGATAAGCATTAAGCCAACTTATTTCCTCGGAAAGAAGCATTGACTTGTCAATAGGCTCCGTATCAATTGGACACAGAGTCAAGGACTCCATTTGAAGGAACTTTCCGAACTCCGTCTCCCTAAAATCTTTTATCAATAACGTGTTCTCAATGCGCACGCCAAACTTGCCGGCAAGATAAAGCCCGGGCTCATCAGTAACTGTCATGCCAGCATGCAATGGAGCCGGCACATATTCCATACGTATCTGGTGAGGCCCTTCATGAACATTCAGACAAGACCCAACGCCATGACCAGTGCCGTGGAGGAAGTTCATGCCCTCTCGCCACATTGCTTCACGGGCAAGCACGTCAATCTGCGTGCCACAAGCACCATCTGGGAACTTGGCAAGCTCCAACTGTATATGTCCCTTTAAAACAAGTGTATAGACATGCCTTTCTTCTTCAGTTATAGAACCGAGAGGAATTGTTCGCGTGATGTCAGTAGTACCGTCCTGATACTGAGCACCACTGTCAAGCAATAGTAATCCGTGCGGCTCAAGAGGCACATCCGTCTCTGGTGTCGCTTCATAATGGACAATAGCACCGTGTGGACCATAGCCTGCAATGGTGTCAAAACTTATATCCTTGAATAAAGGCTGCTCAGCGCGCAAGGAAGTAAGCTTGCGGTCAATGCTCATTTCTGTCTCACCACCTGCCTCTACAGCCGGCTTCAGCCAACGCAAAAACTTCACCATCGCTATGCCGTCCTTCAACATCGCGCTGCGATAGCCTCTTATCTCAGCATCATTCTTTATAGCCTTCATTGCCAGTATTGGCGACTTGTGGCGCACAACATCCACGACATGCGACTGACTTGAACTTGCTATATTATATAATGTGTAACAAGTTTCTACAGGGTCAAGCAGAATATTATATTCAAAATAATCACGCAAGCCTTGTCCTATCTTGTCATAATCGGCAATACGTACACCTTGTGAGGCGAGATAGACCTCTGCCTTCAATGTGATTTTCTCCTTATTAATATATAATGTGACATCCGACGAGCTTATAAGTACGTATGCCACAAACACAGGGTTGCAATGCACGTCATTCCCACGCATGTTGAGCAACCAAGCCACATCGTCGAGTGCGGAAACAAGCATGCCGTCAGCATGAAGCTCACGCAAAGCCCTACGCACACGTTCAACCTTCGACTTAGTAGTCTCGCCAGCATACTCCAACGGCTGCACCGTCACCTTGTCGGCAGGTATCGCAGGGCGGTCTTTCCAAATCTCACGCAACGGGTCAAAGTTCGTACGCACAGTAATGCCACCCTCACGCCGCAAGTCGGCAATGAGAGCCTTGACGCTCTGAGCCGAATTGCACATGCCGTCAACACCCACTTGCGCATTCTGATTCTTCAGCTGGATGCCAAGCCACTCCGCAATAGTAGGAGTACCAGGCACTTTCAGCTTCATAAGCTCATATCCGGTATCCTTGAGCTGTTCCTCAGCAGCAATGAAATAGCGGCTGTCAGTCCACAATACCGCTGCATCCATAGTTACCACAGCCGTACCAGCTGAGCCATTGAACCCGCTTATCCACTCACGCCCCTTCCAACGGTCGGGCGTATATTCACTGTTGTGAGGGTCAGTGCTTGGGAATATAAACGCATCGAGTTTCTCACGACGCATTATCTCGCGCAAGTCGGCGAGGCGTTGAAGAATAATTTCATTGTCCATAGTGTATTGTTTATTTAGCACAAATAGAATCCGCACTGTCCGTACATAACTTCTACTTATGTTTTTAAAATCTTGTGGCAAAGTTAGGAAATAAATAAGTATTTTTGCTGAAAAATAAAAAAAACTTGCGCCATAGTGTCACAAAATGGCAAGTGGCACGTACTAACAGCAGAAGCAAAAAGAAAATGACACTTGACGAATACCAAAAGGAGGCGGAAGAAATGCGCCCAAGCTTAATAGCGAAGGCTCTCAGCTACCTTTCCAACAGGGACGAAGCAGAGGACGCAGTACAGGACACACTGCTCCGCCTGTGGGAGATGCGCGGCGACATACGCAGCCCCATGGCTCCTTTGGCTCATGTCATTGTCAAGCGACTTTGCATAGACAGACTGAGGAAAGCCAGACTTACAACCGACGTAGGAGCGGTAAACATTGAATGTGAGGAAGACAATCACGAAGCCATCGACCGCATTATGTCCATCATACATACGTTGCCCATTACGCAGCAAACTGTCATGCAGCTACGCCACGTTGACGGAATGGACATGACAGAGATAGCAAGCATCATGGGCATGACTGAAGCGACAGTAAGGAAGACCCTCAGTCGAGCGCGCATTGCAATAAGGCAAAAATATGCTGCCGCAATATCGCCTGGCAGTTGTTAGACGATATCATTCAAGCAAAAAGGAACACTCAGTAAAGGCAAAACGAAATGAACGAAAAAGAGATAAAGACATTGCTCAAACGCTTCTTCGACGGCGATACTTCTCTCAATGAAGAACAAGCATTATACGAATACTTCGCTTCAGCGAATGTCAGTCAGGACATTGCGCCATTGAGGCAGATGTTTCTCGACATGTCTGCATTGCAGCAATCGTCAAAACAACCACAGCAACCACCACACTCAAAACCAGCCAAAAGCATGGTTATAATACAACGGCTTGCTATCGCGGCAACGTTTTTTGCAACCGCTGGCATAATGACAGTAGGCTATCTTGCCGCATCCAGTCACACCGAGTGTGAAATGATAGTCTATGGCAAGCGGGTGACCAGGCAAGAAGCCGTCATGGTAGAAGTGCGCCACACTATGGGAACTGCCTGCGACGGTGTCCCGAACATTGACGCACAACTGAAAGAAGCATTCATCCACAATTAGCTCAATAATACAATACCATTATGATAAGGAAATATCTTTTATTCATCGTCATCACAATAGCCTCTGTAACGGCCAAGGCACAGTCGCCATCGCTTGCCATTAGCCAGATACTCGACGGCAAGATTGTGCCATTGGAGCGCATGGTCGTGACAAAAGTCAGAGGCCGAACGCTCAGCCAATACAAGCTGAGCTACTATCGCAGCGCACGGTTTGAAGCCTCCCCAACGGAGATGCAAAGGTGCTTCAACGCCGTAAAAACCGACAATACGAAAGCAAATGGCAACAGCATGACAAAGCAAAACAAAGGCAAGGGAAAACTAAGCCTGACATTCATGCTGCACCCCAACGGCAAGACAAATCGCTTCGTCAGTTACCTGCACGAAAGGCAGGATAAAAACCGCTACCGCATTACATTGATATATATGGAAGGAAGCGTGAGCGGCTTGGAAGAATTGGAAAAACTCATAGACAAATAAAACACCATGAAAAGACTGAAAACATTCACTTTTATCACGGCACTGGCATCACTGTCAACAGTCATCAGCGCGCAAGCCTCTGAAAAAGGCGACACTCTAATCATAGAGAATGCGAAAAAAGTAACGGTCATCAATGGCGACTCCATATTAAAAGTCGACATTGACGGCATAACCGACGACTCCACCTTTCATTACAGTGCCATAATACAAACTGTTGACAGTAATTTCGTAAGCAAGGAGACACTGGGGAAGGACTTGGACTTCCATATTGGACCGTTTGGAAAAAGCAAGACCAATTGCCAAAAGAACTCAGTAGTCATGCACTTCCTCATAGGCTTTAACGGAGCCGCGGACGGACCGTCGGGATTGTCAACCAACTACGGCAAGTCTTTTGAGATAGGCTTTTGGTTTGAACATATCTACCGTCCTTGGCTCAACGGCCATCATTTCTCCGCTGGCGTGGGGCTTGAATGGCGCAACTACCGCATGACCAACCGAAATGAATTTGTAAAAGCATCCAACGGCAACACATCGGTACAACCGCTCAATCCCAATGCCGACCCTGACTTCTCACGTGTAAAACTCCTCAACTTCATATTCCCAATACAATACGGCTACGGGCACAAAGGCTGGGGCTTCGCTGTAGGCCCCGTAATCAACCTGAACACAAGAGCCTCGATACTTACCAAATACACCCTCGACGGCGAAAAGCACAAGGAAAAATACAAGAACATACACCCCACGAAGCTATCTGTAGACTTCATGGGTACTATAGTCACTCCGTGGCTTGACTTGTTTATTAAATACAACCCTTGCAATGTGCTCGACAGTGAATTTGCGCCCAAGTTTCAGTCTTTGTCATTCGGCATTTTGTTCTGACTGTCAAACAGACATTGCAAAGCAAAAGATTTTAATATAAAACAACAAATGACAACGAAAAAAAACCGCCAACTGTACTTTTTTTTCTTTACCTTTGCAATCGAAACAAAAGAGGTAGTCTTATGGCACGGCTTTTGCTAAATAAACTGACGTAAGATAATACTGAAACATTTTAAATAACATCAAGTTATGAAGTATTTAACTAATGACAAACTCCTTATCGTCGGTGCAGGCGGTATGATTGGTTCAAACCTTGTGCAGAGTGCTCTCATGCTCGGCCTTACTCCTAACATTTGCCTCTATGACATTTATGAGCCGGGCGTTCACGGTGTCTTTGACGAAATGGAGCAGTGTGCCGTTCCTGGTGCAAAGCTTACATACTATGCCCCTGCCGTAGAGGATATGAACAACCCTGAGAAGGTTGCCGAGGCAGCAAAGAAGGCTTTCACAGGTGCCAAATATATCATTTCCTCTGGCGGTGCCCCACGTAAGGCTGGCATGACTCGCGAGGATTTGCTGAAGGGTAACTGCAAGATTGCAGCCGACTTCGGTGAGAACATCAAGAAATATTGCCCAGACGTAGAGCACGTGGTTGTCATCTTCAACCCTGCTGACGTTACAGCCCTTACAGCCCTTATCCACAGCGGCTTGAAGCCCAACCAGCTGACATCTCTTGCCGCTCTTGACTCTACTCGTTTGCAGCAGGCTTTGGCTCAAGAGTTTGGCGTGCAGCAGGACAAGGTCACAGGCGCACACACATACGGTGGCCACGGCGAGCAGATGGCAGTCTTCGCATCTCAAGTTAAGATTGACGGCAAACCTCTCTCCGAGATGGGTCTCAGCAAGGAGCGTTGGGAAGAAATCAAGCAAATCACAACACAGGGTGGCTCACGCATCATCAAGCTTCGTGGACGCAGCTCATTCCAGAGCCCGTCTTACAATGCCGTTAAGATGATTGAGGCCGCTATGGGTGGCGAGCCATTCACTCTGCCAGCCGGTTGCTATGCTGACATTCCCGAGCTTGGCATCAAGGACGTAATGATGGCTCTGCCTACAACTATAGACAAGACCGGCGTTCACTACACCGTTCCTACAGGTACAGGGGAAGAAATGGCAGACCTGCAGAAGAGCTACAAGCACCTCTGCGATATGCGACAGGAAGTCATCGACCTCGGCATCGTTCCTCCAATCGAAGACTGGAAAAAAGACAACGCAAATCTGTAAATATTCTTTTTAACAAGAAAAGGGGAGGCTGTCTGCCAATGAGCGGGCAGCCTTTTTTGGTTGTATTGCAAAAAATAAATGTCCGCATAATTTAAAAGCCACACCAATAACATGAAATCAAAAATCCTAACCCTATTGTTTCTACTCGCCTTGCTGCCATACTCTTTGGCAGCACAAACCTTTGTGAACCTCACTCCTAAGCCTAAGTTCATGACCATAGGCAAAGAATCCTTTGTTCTGTCTAAAAGCTTCAGTGTTGCTTGCCAAGACATCGAAGACGATATGACCGTTGAGGTCGAGCGGTTTATCGGCGACATCAATACAGCCACAGGATTGAATGCAAAGCGCAAAGACAAATCCAAACACGCAAGCATGAATATTGGCAAATTGGATAATGCCGACGCAAAACTGAAACACGGAGGCTACAAGCTGAAAGTAGACAAAGCCGGCATAACCGTAAAGGCAAACGACGCAACAGGTCTTTACTATGCTTTCCAAACAATAAAGAAAATTCTTCCACCAAATGTAATGGCGGTGTTGCCAAACACAGAAATAGGGTCTTACGCCCTGCCATTCCTTGAAATAACCGATGAGCCACGCTTTCAATACCGCGGTTTCATGCTCGACGTATCGCGCCACTTCTTCAGTGTAGACGAGGTAAAACGCATGATCGACCTCATGTCCTACTACAAGATGAACAAGTTTCACTGGCATCTCACCGACGACCAAGGCTGGCGCGTGGAAATTAAAAAATATCCGCGCCTCACCACCATCGGAGCTACAGCCCCAAACAGCCGCTTCACAAGCCTTGACTCCGCCAAGGCATACTGGATAAACAAACCCTACGGCCCTTACTTTTACACACAAGACGAAATGCGTGACGTAGTGGCATATGCCAAGATGCGCCACATTGACATCATCCCTGAAATTGACATGCCCGGGCATTTCTGCGCTGCCTTGGCCGCTTATCCGGAGCTGAGCTGCACGCCGGACGGCGCGCACGACGTGAAATATGACGGAGGCGTATACACCGACGTGCTTAACGTAGCAAATCCGAAAGCTATGCAGTTTGTATATGACATAATAGACGAACTGACTGACATATTCCCTTATAAGTACATACATATAGGCGGTGACGAATGCCCTACAAAGGCTTGGCAGGAGAACAACGACTGCAAAAAACTGTACAGCAAGCTCGGACTGACTAATTGGCGACAAATGCAAAGTTGGTTCATAAGCAAGATTGACAGTTGTGCCAAGGCTCACGGCCGCACTCTCGCCATGTGGAACGAGTGCATAACCGAGCAAGGAGCCGACCTTGACCTCATGCGAGCCACCGGAGCCCCAATCTATTGCTGGGTGGAAGCCGATGCCGCAGTAGACAAGGCTCGACAACTCGGGCTGCCATCCATATACACACCGTGGGGGCCTTACTACATCAACAGGCGACAAGGCAACGGCACGCAAGATCCGCCTGGGGCCGGAGATGGCACTGACCATGTAAAAGCAACCTATAACCAGCCTATTCCACCAAGCGTTGCAGGCATACAGGGCACATTTTGGACCGAATGGGTAAGCGACAGAGAATATCTGGAATGGCTGGCACTGCCTCGCCTCTTAGCCATAGCAGAGGCAGGATGGACACCGCAGAGCGAGCGCAACTTCGATGATTTTATTCGACGCGCGGCAGCTGACACCAAACTCCTTGACCTCAGAAAATATAAATATTGCACTTATTTCATGCCGCAAAGCAATAACAAAGCCAATTGGTAGTCGAAACCGTAAAATAGGTAACAAGTTTCTTTGCCAATATTTGTACCTTTGCCGCTGCTAAGAAAATAAAGAAAACTATGGATACAATACACGACTTAAGTTTCGGGGGTGAACGCCCCCTGTTTGGAGCACACGACGTACGCCTGGAAAACATAACCATCACCGATGGCGAGTCGGGCATAAAGTGTTGCCGCAACATAGAATGCCACGATTCTAAATTCTTTGGCAAATATCCTTGGTGGCACGTAGACCACAGCCTTATCACAAGCTGCTACTTCGCCCCGGAGTCACGCTCCGCCATTTGGTATAGCAACGACATGGTGATGAAAGACTGCATCATCGACGGCCCTAAATTCTTCCGCGAAATGAAGAATCTGGAACTGGAAAACGTAAAGATTAACGATGCCGACGAGACTTTCTGGCGCATAGACGGGCTGAAGATAAAGAACGTAGAGCTGCATCAAGGCACATACCCCTTCATGTTTTCTAAGAACATATATGTGGACGGGCTTGTGAGCGATGCAAAGTATGTGTTCCAATACTGCAAGAACGTAGAGGTGCATAATGCAAAAATCACCACCAAGGACTCTTTTTGGGAGTGCGACGAAGTGACAATTTACGACTCTGAGCTTGACGGCGAATATCTTGCATGGCACTCCAATAACATCAAACTGGTGCGTTGCCACATCAGCGGCGAGCAACCGTTATGCTACATGGACAACGTGACACTCGTCGACTGCACGTTTGACCCTGCTTGCGACCGTGCCTTCGAAGACTGCACTAATATCAACGCTGCCATCAAAGGCAAGATTACAAACATCAAGAACCCTGTCTCCGGCAAGATTGTCGCCGACGAGATAGGCTCCGTTACCTATGACGAGTTCGCAAAAGGACACGAGTGCGAGATAAGAAAAAGCTAATATGACAGATACAAACGAACAGCATTGCAGCATTGGCAAACCTGCATCCGGCTCATCAGGTGAGGTCGTTGGAGAATCCCAGCTCTTTGACTCTGTCATACCTCGCCGGCACACAGGCTCATACAAGTGGGACTCCATACCCGAAGACGCACTGCCACTGTGGGTAGCCGACATGGACTTTGAAGTGGCTCCAGCCATAAAGGAAGCCTTAAAACAGAGGGTAGACCACGGCATTTTCGGCTACACTCAGATTGACGACAGCTATTACGAAGCCATCATTTCATGGTTCCACCGCCGTCACCATTGGGATATACAGCGCGAGTGGATACTTTACACCGGCGGCGTAGTGCCGGCAATAAGCTGCTCTATAAAGGCAATGACGCTGCCAGGCGAAAAGGTGCTTGTGCAAACGCCTGTTTACAATTGCTTTTTCTCGTCCATAAGGAATCAAGGCTGCGAAATACTTGAGAACGAACTCGTAAGAGACGGCAACACATACAAGATAGACTGGGAAGACTTTGAAAGGAAATGCGCCGACGAGAAAACCACGGCTTTCCTACTCTGCAACCCTCACAACCCGGCAGGACGCGTATGGACAAAGAGCGAACTGGAAAGGATTGGCGCCATTTGCAAAAAGCACCACGTGCTGGTGATAAGCGACGAAATCCATTGCGAGCTGGTAATGCCAGGGCATGAATTTACGCCCTTTGCGGCGGTAAACGAAGTAAATCTTCACAACTGCATAACGCTCAATTCCCCTTCGAAAAGCTTTAACACCGCCGGATTGCAAATTGCCAACATCGTATGCGACAACGCCGAAACACGCCGACGCATTGACCGCGTGATAAACATATACGAGGTGTGCGACGTAAACCCGTTCGGGCCAATCGCCTTGAAAGCGGCTTACAATGATAGCGAAGGCTGGCTTGACGCGCTCAACCAATACCTCTGGGGCAACTACCAGTATTTGAAGCAAGAATTCAGCAGGCGGTTGCCAAGCGTTGAAGTACTGAAGCTCGAAGGCACATACCTCGCATGGGTTGACATAAGAAAGCTTGGCATAAGCAGCGACGAAGCCACCAAGAAGCTGCTGCACAACGGCCATGTATTCGTGAGCAGCGGTACACTGTATGGCAAGACAGCCGGTGAAGGCTACCTGAGAATAAATCTCGCATGCCCAAAGAAATTGCTTGAACAAGGCATGAACAGGATAATAAAGGTTCTCGGAGAATAACATTTCCGACCTACATCACTTTCCCAAATCTTTTTTTACGGCGTAAAGGCATCACCTTTACGCCGTATTAGTTTTTACTCATACGCCGCACGAACCTCTCTCGTACGGCGTATGTAAACCATTCGCACGGCGTATGCACACCATTCATACGCCGTACGTATACCCTTTGCACGCCGTATGAGAAAAACTCATGCAGCCGAAAGCCTCACAAAAATGGCGCATAACGCCAAATGTAAAAACATTTGACACCCTTTTAGTCAATTACATGCCATGCTATCTATCACCTCTGGCTTTTCCTCTAAAACCACCCAAGTCAGGCTCATACATTTAAGATACAAGCTTTCAATATTGTTGCACGCGCACAAAATCAACAAAGATATAAAATACTAAAATATAGTTAAACTATTTGGAACGTATTGATATTCTTCCTATTTTTGTTTCGCAATAAAAGCTAAATAGCAAACCAAGCATTGATATTCGAAACAAATACTGTTTTTATTCGGAAGATAGTTTTGTACCGTATTCAACAATTAAGAAGAAAAAAGAACAACTTACTACTACAATATATGAGCAAGAAAGTCAATCAAGAATATGATGTCATCATCATTGGAGGTGGCATAACAGGAGCCGGGACAGCCCGCGACTGTGCTATGCGCGGCTTGAAAACACTGTTGGTAGAGAAAAAAGACTTCGCCAACGGTGCTACGGGGCGTAACCACGGCTTGCTCCATTCAGGCGCACGCTATGCCGTAACCGACAGCGAATCGGCAACCGAATGCATCAAGGAGAACATGATTCTGCGCAGCATAGCACGCCACTGCGTAGAAGAGACTGACGGACTTTTCATCACTTTGCCCGAAGACGACCTAAACTATCAAAAGACTTTTGTAGAAGCTTGCCACAAGGCCGGCATACGGGCAGACGCCATTGACCCGGAGGAAGCCAAGCGCATTGAGCCTGCTGTAAACCCTGCACTGACAGGAGCAGTGCGTGTGCCTGACGCATCGATTGACCCATTCCGACTTACAACCGCCAACATTATTGACGCCCGTCGTCGTGGAGCCGACGTGCGCACATACAGCGAAGTCACAGGCCTCATCATTGAGAATGGACGAGTGCTTGGCGTAAAGCTGCGCGACAACCATACGGGAGAGACATCAGAGGTGCGTGCCCGCCTTACCATCAACGCCGCAGGCATCTGGGGGCATCTTGTGACACGGCTCGCCGGCGTGACAGTGAACATGTTTCCAGCCAAGGGCACTCTGCTCATTTTTGGTCATCGCGTAAACCACATGGTTATAAACCGATGCCGCAAGCCTGGCAACGGCGACATACTTGTGCCCGACGACACGGTGTGCGTCATTGGCACAACGAGCGACCGCGTACCGTTTGAGACCATCGACGACCTTAAGATTACTCCGGAGGAAGTAGACGTGCTGCTGTCGGAGGGTGAAGCTTTGGCTCCGTCGCTTGCCACAACACGCATTATACGTGCCTACACTGGCGTCAGGCCGCTCGTGGCTTCAGACAACGACCCTTCCGGGCGAAGCATAAGCCGCGGAATCGTGCTGCTTGACCATGAAACGCGCGATGGACTTGCCGGCCTCGTTACCATAACCGGTGGCAAGATGATGACCTACCGCATGATGGCGGAGATGACAACAGACCTTGCGTGCAGAAAGCTCGGAGTAGACAAGGAGTGTGAAACGGCTACGACACCATTGCCAGGCAGTGAGTTTGAGCCAACTGACGCCGGCTACAATGGTTTCAACGGCTATGACGGGCTTGACGACAACGCCAAGTACTCACGCTTGATACAGGCTGGCAGGCACGGCACGTTTACGCCGGAAATCAAGCACGACACCATATATGACCGTTCATTAGTCTGCGAATGTGAACAGGTTACAGTGGGAGAGGTGAGATACGCGGTAGACAACCTGCACGTTCACAACCTTAAAAACCTGCGCCGGCGCACACGCGTGGGCATGGGCACCTGCCAAGCTGAGCTTTGCGCTTGCCGTGCAGCTGGAGTGCTATGCGGGCTGAACAAGACACCGGAGAAGTCGAAGGCCGACCTTTGCGACTTTATACAGGAACGATGGAAAGGACTGGAGCCTGTGGCGTGGGGCGAATCGCTTGAGGAAGCCCAACTCATGCAGACTGTTTACAAAGGACTTTGCAGATTAGGCGTTTAGGGAGTAAAAGACAAAGCTTTATGAAATTTGACACTATCATAATAGGTGGCGGACTAACCGCTCTTACCGCAGGCATTAGCTTGGCAAAGAAACAGAAGCGAGTAGCCGTGATTGGCGCAGGCCAAAGCACGTTGCATTTCAATTCTGGCTCGCTTGACCTGCTTGGCTATGACAACGATGGCAACGAGGCTGCCAACCCCTTGGAGGCTATCAAGACATTGCCCGAAGGGCATCCATACCACAAAGTTAGCGACGTAAAGCTACTTGCCAACGAGGCAAAGTCGCTGCTTGAAGAAGCCCTGATAGGCGTTGATGGCGAAGCAACCGGGAACCATTACCGCATTTCACCGATTGGCGAGCTTGCACCCGCGTGGCTGACCGTGGACGGCATGGCAAGCCTCCACGGCAAACAACTGCCGTGGAAGAATATAATCTTGGCAAACATAGAGGGATTTCTTGACTTTCAGGTCTACTTCTTGAAACCTGCGCTTGAAAAGCTCGGGGCAAATGTAACACTTAGGACATTCACAACGCCCAGCCTTGAGTTTGCCAGGCAGAGCCCGTCTGAATTCCGTGCTACGAACATAGCCAAATACCTTGACGATGAAACCAATGTAAAGGAAGTTGCAGAAAAGCTGAACGACATGGGGCCTGCTGACGCTATATTGCTTCCCGCAGTGCTTGGCATTGCAAACGAGAAAGCAGTGGCACAACTCAGGAAAGACGCAAACATGCCAATATATTTCCTTGCTACCATGCATCCATCGGTACCGGGTGTACGCATTGCGACATTGCTGCGCCGCCATTTCCAAGCCTTGGGCGGCTTCCATTTCCAAAGCGACTTTGTTACCGAAGGCGAAATAAAGGGCGGACGCGTGCAATTTGTGAAAACCCACAATATGGTGGATGAACGTATGGAAGCCGATAACTTCATACTTGCTACGGGCTCATTCATGAGCCGCGGACTAAGGTCAAACTACCAGGAAGTATGGGAGCCGATATTCCGTCTTGATGTTGATTCGGCAGCAGAAAGAAAAGACTGGCACAACGACCAGTTCTTTACTGCCCAGCATTTTATGACGTTTGGTGTCGGTACCGACGACAAACTACACGCCCTGAAAGACGGCAAAGCCATAGAGAACCTCTATGCAGCAGGTTCTGTGCTGAGCGGCAACGACTTCCTTAAGCTTTGCGACCATGAGGGTGTTGACATGATAACGGCTTTGCAGGTTACTAAAAACATATCACTATGAACGCAAGAACTCAACTGAAAAGCATATCCGGGCATGAGCTCGAGCAATGCCTGAAATGCACAATATGCACGGTTTACTGTCCCGTGGCTGCCGTTGAACCTGCATACGCAGGCCCAAAGCAAGCCGGTCCTGACAAAGAACGCTATCGCATGAAAGGCGAACTTTTCTTTGAGCAGAACTTGAAACTCTGCCTCAACTGCAAGCGGTGTGAGGTGGCTTGCCCTAACGACGTAAAGATTGCCGACATCATACAGTCGGCACGCATAAAATACAGCACACATGGGCCAAGCCTGCGAGACCGCATGCTCGCCAGCACTGACTTTGTAGGCACGCTTGCTCACAACTTCGCACCCATCACAAACTTTGCCTTGGGACTAAAGCCAATGAAAGTGGTTCTTGACTCTGTGATGAAGATTGACAAGCATCGCACATTCCCAGCCTACTCCTTCAAGACTTTTGAGCAATGGTTCAAGAAGCATGCAGCCGAACAGGCACTATATCCTAAACACATAAGCTATTTCCACGGTTGCTATGCCAACTACAACTATCCAAAGCTTGGGCAAGACTTCGTGAAGATAATGAATGCCTGCGGCTACGGCATCCGCCTGCTTGAGAAAGAGAAATGCTGCGGAGTGGCAATGATTGCCAACGGTATGTACAAGGAAGTGAAAAAAGCCGGCGAGCTGAACATTCGCTCTATGGAGAAAGCCGTAAAGGAGGGAGACACCATTCTCACCACAAGCAGCACATGCACTTTCACCATGCGCGATGAATATAAAGAGCTGCTCGGAATAGACAACTCGCAAGTGCGCAACCATCTCATGCTTGCCACTCGCTTCCTCTATCAGAAGATAGAAAGCGGCGAGATAAAGCTCGCTTTCCGTAAGGACTATCACAAACGTTTGGCATATCACTCTGCATGCCACATGGAAAAGATGGGATGGGTGCACTACTCCACTGCCTTGTTGCGAATGATACCGGGCGTAGAGCTTATCATGCTTGAAAGCCAGTGCTGCGGCATTGCCGGTACATACGGCTTTAAGAAGGAGAACTATGAACGCTCGCAAAAAATAGGCTCCAGCTTATTCAAGAACATCAAAGAAGCCAAACCAGAAGCTGTAAGCACAGACTGCGAAACCTGCAAATGGCAGATAGAAATGTCGACCGATTACCCTGTAGAAAACCCGATAACGACAATTGCCGACGCACTCGACGTGGAAGCTACACGCAAGCTCAACAGAATATAGGAGCTACAGCTTAACCCTTTCAAAAAGAATGAGAGAATATGCTACAGCCAAAGTCTACATTAGAAATTAAAACCAAGTTTTATTTTTTATAATAATCACCAGTCAAACTTATTTCCTCCGTTGGAGGGAATGGAGGGAGGCTCCTAAAAAACAAAAAAACTATGAACGAGAAAAAGTACATCCTGGCTCTTGACCAGGGAACGACGAGCTCACGTGCCATCGTCTTCGACCACAACGGGCAGATTTGCTCAGTTGCTCAGAAAGAGTTTACACAGTATTTCCCCAAACCGGGATGGGTGGAACATGATGCCAACGAAATTTGGTCGTCTGAGGCAAGCGTCATTGCCGAGGCAATCACTCAGATCGACATCAATGGCAATGACATCGCCGCCATCGGTATCACCAACCAGCGCGAAACAACAATCGTCTGGGATATAGACACCGAGGAGCCTATCTACCACGCCATCGTATGGCAAGACCGCCGCACGGCCGAGTTCTGCGACAAGCTGAAGGCACAAGGCCTTGTTGACAAGATTCGCGAGAAGACAGGCCTCATCATTGACCCCTACTTCTCGGGAACAAAGATTAAATGGATACTTGACAATGTTCCTGGAGCACGCGAACGTGCCGAAAAAGGCAAACTGCGCTTCGGCAATGTCGACTCATGGCTTATCTGGCGTCTCACACGCGGAACCGTACATGTGACCGATGTTACCAACGCATCGCGTACCATGCTGTTCAACATCAATACCTTGCAGTGGGACGACGACCTATTGAAGCTTCTTGACATTCCTCGTTCCATGATGCCAGAGGTAAAGAGCTGCTCAGAGGTAATGGCTCACACCAAAACCACTATCTTTGCACACGAAATTCCTATCGCTGGCGTAGCAGGCGACCAACAGGCTGCACTGTTCGGCCAGATGTGCGTTGACCCAGGATCCATTAAGAACACCTACGGCACAGGCTGCTTCGTAATGCTGAACATAGGCGACAAGCCTATTCTTTCAAAGAACGGCCTGCTTACCACTGTAGCTTGGAAGATTGGCGACAAAGTAAACTACGCTTTCGAGGGTTCCATCTACGTAGGAGGCTCTGTAGTACAGTGGGTACGCGACGGCCTTGACTTCATCAAAAGCAGCAGTGAGATTGAGGAGCTCGCTTCCTCTGTACCCGACAGCGGCGGTGTCTACTTCGTGCCAGCACTCACCGGACTGGGAGCTCCGTATTGGGATCCGTATGCTCGTGGCCTTATCTGCGGTATCACTCGTGGCACAACACGCGCCCACATTGCACGCGCAGCTCTTGATGGCATAGCCTTCCAGACTTACGACATTGCTCAGGCTATGGCCAAGGACATCAATGCCCCTCTGACAGAATTAAAGGTCGACGGTGGTGCAAGCCGCAACAACCTTCTCATGCAGTTCCAGGCAAACCTGCTCGGAATCAACGTCGTTCGTCCGAAGATTACAGAGACAACAGCCCTTGGCGCTGCTTACCTTGCCGGCTTGGCTGTCGGTTATTGGGATAGCATCGACGAGTTGAGGAAGCAATGGCAGGTCGAACGCACGTTTGAACCAGTCAAGGACAGCCTGGAGATAGAAGAAACAAAGAAGGGCTGGGCTGATGCCATCGGTCGTACACTTACCCGCAAGTAGAAACAGGAATAAACAAAACTAATAATAAACTTATAAACTAAAAAATTATGGATCCTACATTATTGCACTTGTGTGCTCTTGAGTTCTTAGGAACTCTCGTTCTCATTCTCATGGGTGACGGCGTTTGCGCCGCATGCAACCTTAACAAGAGCAAGGCTCAAGGAGCCGGATGGGTAGTCATTGCCTTTGGCTGGGGTCTCGCAGTTATGTCAGGTGTATTCGTGGCACATGAAAGTGGCGCACACCTCAACCCTGCTGTAACCATCGGTCTCGCCACATCAGGCGGCTTCCAGGCTTTCTTGGCAAATGCCGGTGTACAGGCTTCGACAGCCGTTGCTGTCTGCGGATACATTGTTGCGCAAATGGTGGGTGGTTTCTGTGGTGCCGTACTCGTATGGCTTGTATACCGTGACCACTTCAACTGCACAGAAAACAAGGAAGCCGTCCTTGGCACATACTGCACCATGCCTGCAATAGACCACAAGGCGGCCAACTTCTTCACCGAGCTTGTTGCAACGTTCATCCTTGTCCTGATGATTATCGGCACAGGCCACTATGGTAGCGATGTTGCCAACGTTGGGGCTGTCAGCGCATGGCCTATCACTGCCGTAATCGTGTCTCTTGGCATGAGCCTCGGCGGCCCTACAGGATATGCAATGAATCCAGCCCGTGACCTCTCTCCGCGTATCGCTCACGCCCTGCTTCCAATGAAGTATAAGAGAGACAGTGGCTGGAGCTACAGTTGGGTGCCTGTATTTGGTCCTATCGCAGGTGCCATTTGCGCCGTTGGCGTAGGACGACTGTTCGGTCTCTGCTAAGCCTCCTATTTCCCCTTCTCCCCAAGATGAGAAGGGGAGCAATTACCAAAAGTATCTAAAAAGGGGCTTAAGCTCCAATTCGACTGTGGCAGCATTTAGCCACACAAAAATATTAAAAAACATGAAAAAGCTATTACTCGCGGTCATATGCCTATTTGGCTTCACCGCAATACCGACAAACGCCCAGAAAATACACGAGTCTGCAGGCTTTGAGACCTCACACCTATGGAGGGGACTTGAAGTTGGCGATGGTCTAACACTCAATAACGACGTATCCATTACCGACAACAACGGCCATTTTAAGCTTGGCCTGTGGGGAGGCATGGCTGTTGACGGCGACTACAAAGAAGCCGATGTTTACTTCAACTTCAACCACAGCGGCTTCAATCTCGCTGTGTGGGATCTTTGGAACTTCTCGCCAGAAAAAGGTAGCGGCCCAATACCCGGCAATGGCAAATATTTCACATGGGCAGCCGACCGTACAAGCCATCTGACAGATGTAGCCATAAGCTATGATTTCGGCGTAAAGTGCAATTTCCCTCTCACACTGTCTTGGGCTACATTGGTTCAAGGACGTGACCGTGGCGAACTCGCACGCGACGGACGCGGTGAGATTATAGACAAGAAAAACGCGCAACAGGTTTACTCCACGTTCGTGCAGGCAGCCTACCGCCTCTATGAAAATGAGGAATGGGCAGTGGATGCTTCTGTAGGAGCCGCCTTCGCTCTCAATCCTTATGACAAGGATTTTCGTGAGGCTAATGGCTTGAACAACAACCTCTATTCAAAGCATGCAGGTGTAAACGACGTTCGCCTTGGAGCTACATACAAGTTGAAGGTTGGCAAACACACATGGCCTGTAACAGGACAGATGATGTGGAACCCTGCAGTCTCAAAGGCTTACTTCCGTGCAAACATCGTATTGCTTGACTTATAGACTTAAGCAAGGATAAGGCAAAAGACTTGTTCTTAAAACAGATAATCCGATGGACGCATTGTTCCATCGGATTATCTGTTTTAAGAACTAAAGTGATACTTCGGAAATAATCCGGTCTGTAGCACCGGCAAGACTTTCCACATAAGCGCCGGCTGCATTACTACTGCTTCTAAAGAAATCAACATTGTGCTCAAAGCGTTGCATAAGCTCAACAAACTCACCATAGTCCTTTATTTCAAAGCCGCCACCTGCCTTTCGCAGCCCCTGGGCCTCCTGAAAATTCTTATTATTAGGTCCGAATATAACAGGCTTGTTCCACACGGCAGCCTCCAACACATTATGAATGCCAACGCCAAAACCGCCACCTACATACGTCACGTCGGCATAACGGTAAATGCTCGACAACAACCCAAAGCAATCTATAATCAAACATTCTGCACCCTTCAAGCTTTCCTCGGTAGCCTGTGTAAATAGCACAGCCTTGCGTTGCAACTTCGACAATATCTGCTTTAAATGCTCCTCACCTATTACATGCGGTGCTATGATAAGTTTCCAGTTGCGATGTTCATTGAAATATTTTATGAAGATATCCTCATCAGGAAGCCATGAACTGCCGGCAATAAACACCTTTGGTTTGCCTGAAACTTTAGGATTTGAGATTTGATATTTTTGATTGCCATCTACAGATGAAGCGTCTTCACTCTCTGCAGGAGAGAGGCCAAGGAAAGGGGCACTTTCAAGAAAACTTTCCACTACAGGCAAGCTCTTCCCTATCTCTTTTATCTGCAACACACGGTCAAAACGCGTATCACCCGTGACAGTAACGCAGTCAATACCGATACTATGAAGAAGCTCCTTGCTAATCTCGTTTTGTACAAAGAAACGGGAGAAGCAATTGAGCACGCGGCCGTACTGCCTTCCATACCAACGGAAAAATATTTGCCTCGGACGGAATATACTTGAAACACTGTAAAGAGGAACATTACGGTGCTTCAATATATGCAGGTAATTGTACCAAAATTCATACTTTATAAAGAAAGCCATCACAGGACGCACCATGCGAAGAAATCGACGGGCATTACCTATGGTGTCAATTGGCAGATAACAAACAATGTCCGCCCCTTTATAGTCCTTGCGCACTTCATATCCTGAAGGCGAAAAGAAAGTCAACAGTATCTTATATCTCGGATAGTCACGCTTGATGCGCTCCATCAAAGGCCTTCCCTGTTCAAACTCACCAAGCGAGGCAGCATGAAACCAAATGTAGTCGGCGTTTGTGTCAACTTTCTCCTGCAATATGCGGAAAGTATCATGTTCGCCTTTCCACATTGCCTTGACCTTCTTGCTGAAGAATGTAGCAACCCAAACTCCTATGTTATAAAGGTAAATGAAAAAATTGTACATGCCACACTTACCCTAACACCTTGATAGCCCTTTGAAGGCGTTTAATGGTCTCCTCCTTGCCCAAGAAAGCCGAGATGTCGAACATGCCAGGTCCCTTGCCTATGCCTACGAGAGCCAAACGGAAGGCATTCATCACGTCACCCATTTTGTAACCCTTGTCCGCAATCCACTTTTCGACAATAGATTCCTGCCCCTCTACAGAAAAGTCGTCAATACCCTGTAAGACATCTGCCAGCTCAGTCATCTGCTGTGCCGAATATTCCTTCCAACGCTTCTTGGCGGTTTTCTCATCGTATGATGTCGGCGCAATGAAAAAGAAAGAGCACAGCTTCCACAGTTCCTTGACGAAGCTCACGCGGTCTTTCATCATGTGCACCACCTGCTTCACCCTGTCAAACGGTTCGTCAACACCATTGTTAGCCACGATTGGTGCAAACAACTCGGCTATCTCATCATCGCTCTTACGCAATATATATTCATGATTGAACCATGTACACTTTTGATAGTCAAACTTGGCCCCGCTCTTTGAGCACTTGGTTATGTCGAAAGCCTCAACAAGCTCGTCAAGGGAGAACATCTCCTGGTCAGTGCCAGGATTCCAGCCCAGCAAGGCAAGGAAATTGATTACTGCCTCCGGGAAATAGCCGCTCTCACGGTATCCGCTCGACACTTCGCCAGTCTTCGGGTCATGCCATTCCAACGGGAACACGGGGAAGCCCAACCTATCGCCGTCACGTTTGGAGAGTTTGCCCTTACCTTCCGGCTTAAGCAGCAATGGCAAGTGTGCGAAACGCGGCATGGTGTCTTCCCAGCCAAAAGCACGGTAAAGCAGCACATGCAACGGCGCGCTTGGCAACCATTCCTCGCCACGTATAACATGAGTTATCTCCATCAAGTGGTCATCTACAATATTGGCAAGGTGATATGTTGGCAGCTCGTCGGCACTCTTATAAAGCACCTTGTCGTCAAGAATATCACTCTTAACGCACACATCACCACGTATCATGTCATTCACATGAATCTCCTCACCAGGCTCAATCTTGAATCGTACAGTATATTGAGCACCATCATTGAGCAACTGCTCAACCTCATTTTTAGGCAACGAGAGCGAGTTGCGCATCGCCATGCGAGAATGGGCATCATATTGGAAGTTCTTTACTTCCTCACGTTTCTTAGCCAGTTCATCAGGTGTGTCAAAAGCCAAATAAGCCTTGCCACTCTCTAAAAGCTGATGCACATACTTCTTGTAAATCTTCCTACGTTCGCTCTGTCGGTATGGGCCATGGTCACCACCAAAGCCAACACCTTCGTCAAACTTTATGCCGAGCCAATAAAACGACTCAAGTATGTATTCCTCAGCCCCTGGCACAAACCTTTGGCTATCAGTGTCCTCTATGCGGAAAACCAAGTCGCCACCATGCTGGCGAGCGAAAAGATAGTTATAAAGAGCCGTGCGTACACCGCCTATGTGAAGCGGTCCGGTAGGACTTGGCGCAAAGCGCACCCTGACTTTTCTATCTGACATGACTATAATATATCGTTTATATAGTGTATAAATCCTTGAAATCTATAATCTTTTGCAAAATTAATATATTTTTTCTGTTTTGATGGATATTTTTCGTATTTTCGCACTCAAATAACAAATTAAAGCTGCCATGAGGGACATATTCAGCCGATTCAATATACACACAGAGCATTTTTGGCGCAAACTTGCCGTACGCGTCGGACTTGTTGTCGTCACGACCGCCCTCATCGTTTGGTTTCTGCCACGCAACGAGGGCAAGCAGTTCGCCTATGAGGTTGGAGAGCCGTGGCACTATGGCACCATTATAGCTAAATATGACTTTCCCGTATATAAGACAGACGAGGCGGTAGCCAATGAAAAAGACTCCCTGCTAAAACAGTTTCAGCCTTATTACAACTACGATTCCCAAATAGAGAAAGAGGAGGTCAACAAACTGCGCAGAAAGCTTGCTGAAACCAATAGCGGCCTGCCAGCCGGTTACGAGAACATCATCATACAGCGCCTTCACCGCTTCTACCAAGCCGGCATCATGGAGACACCAAACTATAACTCCATACATCGTGACACCACGGCGCAAGTGCGCGTAATCTTCGGAAAAGACGCCGAAAGCGTACAAATAGGCTATATCTATTCCACCATGTCCGCTTATGAGCAATTGCTCAACGACGAGCGACTTTCGCAAGAACGCCCATTGATGCAGAAGCTGAACCTGACCGACTACATAGTGCCCAACCTAATATACGACCGTGATCGCACAGAAGCGGCACGCAACGACCTGCTCGCCGGGGTATCGCCGGCAAGCGGCATGGTTATGGCAGGCCAACGCATAATTGGCGAAGGCGACATGGTAAACGAATACGACTACCGGGTGCTCAACTCTATGGAGAGGGAAATGCAGAGACGGCAAGAAGGCAACTCACAGATGACCAACCACCTAATTGGCAACACCCTCTATATGCTCATCCTCGTGACGCTCTTCACTGTCTACCTGTCGCTTTTCCGCCGCGACTATTTTTCAAAGCCGCGCTGCGTAACCATGCTCTACACGTTCATTGCCCTATTCCCCATAGCGGTATCGCTCATGATGGAGAACAGCTATTTCAACTTCAGCGTCTACGTACTGCCTTTCGCCCTCGTGCCGATGTTCGTGCGCATATTCATGGACTCACGCACAGCTTTCTTCACCCATTTCATAATGATACTTATATGCGCCTGCGCATTGCGCTACCAGTATGATTTCATAGTGGTGCAAACCGTGGCAGGCTCTGTCGCCATATATTCACTGCGCGAAATGTCGTCGCGGTCGCAGCTTTTCCGCACTGCCGTATGGGTGTTCCTTGCTACCTGCATAACCTATTTCTCAATAAAGCTTACGCAAAGTGGCGAGGACTTCAAGATGGAGCCGAGCATGTACTACCACTTCCTCATCTGTGGTATCATGCTGCTACTCGCCTACCCTCTTATGTTCATCGTAGAAAAGACATTCGGCTTCGTTTCCGTGATAACGCTCATTGAGCTTTCCGACACCAACAAAGGTCTACTGCGCAAACTCTCCGAGGTGGCACCTGGCACTTTCCAACATTCCATAACCGTCGGCAACCTCGCCTCTGAAATAGCCAACAAGATTGATGCCAAAGCGACGCTTGTGCGCACAGGCGCACTCTACCACGACATAGGCAAGATGAAGAGCCCTGCATTCTTCACCGAAAACCAGCAAGGCGGCATAAACCCACATGATAACCTGACAGAGAAGGAAAGCGCACAAATTATAATAGGGCACGTTACCTATGGCGTAAAGCTTGCAGAAGAATACAACCTGCCCGTGGTGATACGCGACTTCATACTAACCCACCACGGCCACGGCATGACGAAGTACTTCTATATAAAATACCAAAACGAGCACCCGGACGAGATTGTGGACAAGGCTCCGTTCACTTATCCCGGCCACAACCCGTCGACACGCGAGCAAGCCATACTCATGATGGCTGACACATGCGAAGCCGCTTCCCACTCACTAAAGGAATACACCGAGGAAAGCATATCCGACCTCGTGAACAAGCTTGTCGACCAACAGGTAAAGGACGGCTTCTTCAGCGAGTGCAAAATAACGTTCTACGACATTGCCATTGCCAAGCAGGTGCTCATAGAACGCCTAAAAGCCATTTACCATACCCGTATACAATACCTAAAGAAGAAAGTCTAAAAAGGAGAACCGCAAAAGCACCCACATGTAAGTGGTCCAAGCCAATGGCGCAAGCACTCCTCCCCTTTCAACAGCTCCAACATTTTGTAAACAATAAATCATTGCAACCCCTCTCAGGAAGGGCTTCCGTAGCCACCAAGCCAATATTTTTCTGAATATCGCAACGGCGAAGCAAATTCATAAAACCCTATAAATCAGCATTATAACAAAGGATTAAAATCCTTGACACAATCAAACCATAGTTCATGCGCCTCGACCTTACCACCTTTACGCCGCAATAATGCCACGCCTGCTTCCACAGGCTTCTTCCACGCTACATCTTCTATGCCTCAACAGCATCTTCCATCTTCTAAAACACCACTTTCCTATTGTTTAATCTTTTTATTTTTCGTCAATTTATTTCATGCAGAATATTTAATCTTGCAAAAAACCGTTTCCATATACATGGAAAAGCCCACCAGCGTTAAGCATAAATAACCATACCGAAAATAAGTTCAACAAATTTGAAAAATCAGGTGTTTGCATATAGAACTTGATATTACCAACCTCTTAATCAACATCCTATTTTGTTAAGTTACATTAAAAGAGATTCGAAGATTGTGGAAATACAGAACAATCTATGTAACTTTGCAACCAATTTTTAAAAGATTGTTTTAATATTTTTCACAAGATGACAAACCAAAAAGCCCAGAGCACAAGGCTCAAAGTCAAAGGCTCAAAGCTCAAAGCCATTGCCATGACAGCTATGCTGATGGCAACAGGCAGCACCGCAAACGCAGGCGGAATCAACACAAACACCAACATGAGCGTCGCCTTCGCACGCCTTCCCTCACGCGACGCCGCAATAGCCACCGACGGTGTTTTCTTCAACCCGGCAGGCGTGGTGTTCCTTTCGCCAGGCATCCACATGTCGGTAAACTGGCAGTTCGTGACCCAGCGCCGTTACATTGACAACCAATATCCACTATTTGCCAACAACACGGAAAATCCAACCACGACACGCCGCTTCAAGGGCGAGACACTGGCTCCGGTATTTCCTTCAATACAGTTCGCATACAACTGGCGCGACTTTTCTTTCCAGGTATCAGCAGGCGTAACCGGCGGCGGCGGAAAATGCACATTCGACGACGGTCTCGGCTCGTTCGAAAAACTCGTCTCCGAGACAGCACTCGCCGCATCGGGTCTGGCTAAAGCCGTTGACGCATCGCTTGCGGCAACTCTTGAAGGCGCAGGCGTACCGGCATCATCAATAGCAGCCTTGGCTGCCAACGGCTTCTCAAGCGACAACTACTTCGGGTCAACCGGCAAATACAGCACTACGAGTTTCATGCGCGGTCGCCAATACTATTACGGCGTTTCGTTCGGCGTAGGTTACAAAGCAACACCAAACCTTGGAGTGTTTGCCGGCGCACGCGGCGTTTATGCCTCATGCAACTATTATGGTTACCTGAGGAACATAAAGGTGGGCAACATGCCTCTCTACAAAGTGCTTGACCCCACAAAGGAGGGTGCTGCAGACATTGAGCTGAACGCTGACCAGAGCGGTTTCGGCGTTACACCAATCCTTGGCATCGACTACAAGCTCGGACGTTGGAACTTCGCAGCAAAATATGAGTTCAAGACTCGCATGAGACTCAAAAACTCATCGGTAAACCAATTCCCGTCAATCGGCAACCTCGGCAACAACCTCGCCACTGCTGTGGTAGGCAACCTACAGTCTGCCGGAATGTCAGCAGCCCAAGCACAGGGAATAGCCCAGACCGCACTTTCCGCACCAGAGGTCACAACCATAATGACACAGCTGAAAAACAAGTTTGACGAAGGAATAAACGAAGCCACAGGCGAATATGAGGACGGCAAGAAAATAGCCGCCGACATTCCGGCAATCGTGACCGCAGGTGTTTCCTACAACCCGATTGACCCACTGCGCCTAAACGCCGGCTTCCATTATTATTTCGACAAGCAGGCTACCGCGTACAAACACCACGAGGACAAGCTTGACCGCGGAACAATAGAATACAGCTTCGGCGGAGAATACGATGCCACGAAATGGCTTACCGTGTCAGCAGGATACCAGCGCACAAGCTACGGACTGACCGACGAGTACATGAACGACAAGTCGTTTGTAGTTAGTTCAAACAGCATTGGTGGCGGCGTGATGATGCACGTGACAAAAAGGGCACGCGTAAACGTGGCTTACTTCCACACGTTCTACGAGACCAAGAAGACGAACACAGTATCAGAGACCACGGGGGCAAACTACCAAGCTGATTACACACGCAACAACAGCGCATTCGGCGTAAGCCTTGAGCTTGACCTGTAACAATACAGGGATAAACAGTCTGTCAGGCTTGGCAAAGCCTCTACCGCAAACCATAAAAGATTTTGCAACGCCAGCTTAAAGCTTACTGAAAAGCTATTAAGTCTTTGTAAAAAACACACGAGTTCCTTTTCAAAGGGCAACGTGAGCTTTTTGCACTGGCGATTGCGGAATCTTTGTTTTTACCGCTTTTTTTTTTGTTAAAAGCCACCTTATGATTGCCTTTTTTCTTATATTTGCAACCGAAAAGATGGTTGCTGAACCATAAGTAAATACTTTTTATAAAACCATATATGAGAAAACTGTTATTATCATTAGGCGCGCTTATGCTCTGCATAATGACAATGGCGCAGCAAGGACCACAAGTGAAGGTGGAAGGCGGAATAGTAGAAGGCATCGACTCATCAGGCGTAAAGATATTCCGCGGCATACCGTTCGCCGCCCCGCCCGTAGGCGACCTGCGCTGGAAAGCCCCGCAGCCGGTGGTGGCATGGCAAGGCGTGCGCCCCGCAAAAGCCTTTGCCGACGACCCTATGCAGCCCAGACTTTTTGGCGACATGAACTTTGAGGGCAAAGGCAAGAGTGAAGACTGCCTGTACCTGAACGTATGGACACCAGCCAAGAGCATGAACGAGAAGCTGCCTGTGCTGATATATTTCAATGGCGGCGGTCTGATATGCGGCAGCGGCTCAGAACCTCGTTACCAGGGGTTACGCCTCGCCCGCCGCGGCATCATCGTTGTGACGGCAAACTATCGTGAGGGCATATTCGGCTTTTTCTCCCATCCGCAACTAACCAAGGAAGGCGGCTGCAACGGCAATCAAGGCTGGCTTGACCAAGCGACAGCAATAAAATGGGTGAAAGACAACATAGCCGCTTTCGGCGGAGACCCAGACCGAATCACTATCAACGGCGAATCGGCAGGGGCGCAATCAGTCTGCGCGCTGACCGTATCGCCATTGTCAAGAAACCTTATAGCCGGTTACATGTGCTCCAGCGGGTCGATTGTGTCAAACGCTACACCTACTACATTAAAGGCATCGGAAAAGATTGGAGAAGACTGGGCAAAGAAGAACGGCTACAAGAGTATAGCCGACCTGCGCAAGATACCTGCCGATGAGTTGCAACGAATGTCACGCGCTGCCTTTGGCGAAGCCACCAAGTGCATTGACGGAATAATCCTCACCGAAGACCCAAACAAGACCATTGCCGAAGGCAAGCAGGCACAGGTGCCTTGCCTGCTGGGCAACAACAATGCCGAAGGCTCAGCCTCAGCCCCAACACTTGAGGCAATGGCACCCATAGTGGCAAACTATTTCGGTGCTGACGCAAAGACGGTATTCGACCTATACGACATACATACCGACGGCGACTTGAAGAAGATGCAAGGCTACCATCTGGGCGGCGACATGTTCATTGCATACGCCACATGGAAGTGGGCAGACATGGTGAGGCAGTCGAGCAAGCATCCCGTCTACCGCTATATTTATTGCCACCCACGCCCTGACATGCAAACCGCAGGCAAGGCAGCAGGACTTGCCTGCGGCGTAGTGGACGTGAATCCAAACGCTCCTAAGCCTCTTTCAAACCCGGGAGCCGTCCACTCTGCCGACATAGAGTACGCTATGGGCAACCTATCTACAAACAAGGCATTTCCCTGGAATGCCGACGACTATGCCGTGTCGGAAATATTTCAGCAGATGTACGTAAACTTCGTGAAGACCGGCAACCCCAACGGCTTAGGCTTGCCGCAATGGGATGCCTACAACAGCAAAGGCGACGTGCCGCCCGTGATGATGATAAAAGTGAAGTCGGCGCAAGAGCGAAACGCAAAAGTAGAAAGCCGCTACCATAAGATAGACGCTCTGATACAGGCAAAGATAAAAGCCAACGCCTACAAAGGGTCTACGTCAAAATAGATTTGCACAGACCTATAGCAAGCTTGCGACAATATTCCGTCACGCACTGTATACAGTGTGTGGCGGATTTGCTTTTGGTCAGCACCAAGCTCAAGCTTCACCACTATCTTCCTGATGCACATATTCTTAACCCTTGCCACGGCAGGTTTGTCAGGCCCAAGTATCCGCTGCTCGTCAAGCGCAGACGACTGGGCACCGTTGCCATGCAAGAAACTGCCTCTGAGCCTGCCTGCCATCTCCTGAGCCGCAGCCTCAACAATGCCATCTTCCTTATGCCGCAAAAAAACATAAACAAGATGGAAATAAGGCGGATAATGGAACATGCCACGTTCTTCCAACACGTCACGGAAGAACCCGTCGCCGTCGTTGTGCACCACTTGCTGTATGACGGGCAATGTAGGTTCCTTGGTCTGCAATATTACCAGCCCACGCTTGCCCTTCCTCCCGGCTCGCCCGGCAACTTGGCTCATCATCTGGAAAGCCTGTTCATAGGCACGAAAGTCGGGATAATTGAGCATGGAGTCGGCATCAAGAATGCCCACCACAGCCACGTTGGCAAAGTCAAGGCCTTTACTTATCATCTGCGTGCCAATCAGGACATTGGTCTTGCCTGACCCGAAATCCCTTATCATGCGCTCATAAGCATTGCGCGTGTGCGTAGTGTCAAGATCCATGCGAGCCACGCTTGCCTCCGGGAAAATGGCGCGCACCAAGTCCTCTATCTTCTCTGTGCCAAAGCCGCGGTCAGAGAGATGGGGATTGCCACAGTTGGGGCAAGCATCAGGCACCTTCTCCGTATAGCCGCAATAGTGGCACGTAAGCAGGTTGAGACGCTTATGATAGGTAAGCGTCACGTCACAGTTTTTGCACTTAGGCGTCCAGCCACACACGCTGCACGACAGCACAGGCGCAAAGCCACGGCGGTTCTGAAACAATATGACTTGCTTGCCATTGGCAATGGCATCGCGCATGGCGCTGAGCAGGCAGGGCGAGAACGGGCCGTTCATCATTTTGCGGTGGCGCAGATCCTTAGTGTCCACGACTTCTATCTCTGGCAACTGTATGCCCATGAACCTGCGCGTGAGCCTCACAAGCCCATACTTGCCAGTCGTGGCATTATACCAGCTCTCCACCGACGGCGTAGCGGTGCCAAGCAATGTCTTTGCCTTATACATCTGAGCCAGCACTATAGCCACACTGCGTGCGTGGTATCTCGGCGCAGGATCCTGTTGCTTGAAGCTCTGCACATGCTCCTCGTCCACAATGACAAGCCCAAGCCGCCGGAAAGGCAGGAACACCGCGCTGCGCGCTCCAAGTATCACGTCATAAGGTTCGGCAGAGAGCTGCTTGCGCCAGATGTCCATGCGCGCCGAGTCGCTGTACTTTGAATGATATATGCCCAACCGTGTGCCGAAAACCCGCTTCAACCGTTGCGTCATCTGCACGGTAAGGGCTATCTCAGGCAGCAGATAAAGCACCTGCTGACCTTTCTCTATTGCTTCCTGTATAAGATGGATGTAAATTTCTGTCTTGCCACTCGACGTAACGCCATGCAGCAGCGCCACGTTTTTCTGCTTCCATTGCTCCTTTATCCCGTCATAAGCCTCCGCCTGAGCCTCACTAAGAGGATTGAGAGGTGAGACTTGAGAATTAATGACAGAAGGTCGGGAAGGAGTTTCCACTCGCTCGCTTGTGCACAGAAAGCCTTGGCCAACGAGCCGTTTCAAAATGGCAGACGTACTGTGGGTCTCATTCAGAAGCTCCTCACACGTGACCTGCGTTTCGCGGTTTTGGGCAAGCGTCACAAAAGTCTTGAACACTTGCAGCTGCTTGGGCGTTCGCCTGAGCATTTCCAAAGCTATGGAAATGCCCTGCTCACCACCGAACTTAGCCCCAAGGCTCACCACTGTCACTGTTTTCGGACGGTATTCCGTGTCCGCCTTAAGTCCAGCAGGCAAGGCTGCCTTCATCACATCGCCTATTGGCGACATGTAGTAAGCAGCTATCCATCGCCAAAGCCTCAATTGCTGAGGTAACAGCACGGGAGCGGGGTCGAGTACCGTCAGCACCTGCTTGATTTTGTCATCGGGCAGGTCAGGCATGTCATCATGCACGCGCACCACAATGCCGGCGTACGTCTTGCTCTTGCCGAAAGGCACAAGCACACGCATGCCAAGCTCCGCACTTTCCATCCCCGATGGTGACTGGAGGAGCTTTGCCAGACTGTCGTCAATGCTGTAAGTAAACGTGCCGTCAAGTGGCACAGGCAATATCACGTCAACATATCTCATCCCAGTTGCAAAGATAATGCTTTTTGCGCTTTCTAATGGCTTTTATAATATAAATTCTCACTCTGAGAATCGGATATTTTACTACGGCGTACATGCAACCTACGTACGCCGCGCGAGCAACTCACACACGCCTTACATACAACTCACACACGCCTTACATACAACCCACGCACGGCGTACGTACAACCCACACACGCCGTACATACAATTCTCGTATGCCGCAATACTATAAAATGCACATGAATTTCCCATAGGTGTAAAACCTATTATTTATGAGAAATTCATGTGCAATTCGTGAAAATTCATGTTTTTAACATGGACTAATCTGCTTACACTATACTTCATATTGTAAAAAGAACAAGTGATTTATAGGCATAATATTAAAAGTAATAAGCCAAGCCTATCTGCCATGCATTGTAACGGCTGCGAACATTGCCGGTAATATCATGCACAAGTTCAGAAGGCTTCATTTCGCATGTCTTTCCACAGACAATATTATAGTTGACATTAATCTGTAAATGGCTCAAAGCAGTGATGCCCATACCCAAATTTATGCTGAAGTTAGAATCTTTCCATCTCCAGTTGATGTCGTCATTATCGCCTGCGACGTTAAAGCCAAACTGCGGACCTCCAAAGAAGAAAAAGTTTGCCGCACTGCCAATGCCGATGGCATAGCGCAGGTTGACAGGAATGGCTATCTGTTTCTGCGTGACACCATACTCATTCTCGGTAATCTGCTCGGATCCATAGTAAAGATCTACATTAGCAGAGCGCTGGTCGTAAAGGGCAGACGCGTCAAGACCAAAGCCAGTATCAAGCAAAGTAAACTTTACCGTCGGACCGATATAGAATCCTGTACGGTTCTCCTTATTCATGACATCACGGCTAAGCTTCATACTGGTGACGTCTAAACCACCTTTTATACCAAACTTAATCTGTGCAGAAGCAGGAACAGTGAATATGGCAGCTAATGCCCAAACCAAAATAGCGCAGATTTTCTTCGTCATAGCTTAACTGATATTGATTATAAATGTTTATTGTCAGCCGTCTCACATAATGATTGGCACGGCTTTTTAATGTCTTTGCCTTCTTACCGTTACCCTTGCGGCACCTGACGAGGAAGAAGTCTCGGTGCGTACACGGCGACTCTTGACCTTCGGTGTCGTGGTAGTTGCACGGCGGCTACGCACGCCTTTCTGCATGCCACGCTTTTCCTTAGGATCAAGCTTGGCTATTGAGTCCAAAGAATCTTTCTTTGCCCGGTCACCCCAGATGCGGCTCTCAAAATCAGAAATTTCCTTGTCAATGCGCATCTGCTCATTTGAAAGCTTAGCTGAGTCGTTGCCAACAATTTGGGCAAGGGTTTTGCCAAGCATGTTGGTAGTCTTGTAAATCTTGCCCTTGTAGCAGTTCATCGTAAAGTAATCGTCGATGCTCATTGTTGCCGCATTGTTGAGATTGCTCGTCATGATGGTTTGCTTGGCAAGGAACGGCGCAAGGTCATCATAACTAATCCAGAACAGCGGGTACTTGGTAACGCCGTCGCCAAAGTCATCCTCACGTAACATAACAGGGCAAAGAGCCTGCACCTTTGTGTGGAAAGACGACGTGTTCTGGTCAAAATAGCTGCTTTCCTTTATATAATAAGCCTTTACCTCAGCCGACGGAATGTCGCTATCATCAATGTGAACGCCACGGTCGGTGCGCTCATAGAATATGTGGTAATCGTCAAGGAACTTCAGCGGTTTCACCCTCAACGACTCGTCAAAACGCTCGTTACCGCTGTTCACATCGTAGCTATAAGCCGCAATACCACCATGAGTAGGGCCTGCCATAACGAGCTTGAAGATGTAGGTGAACAGGTTCATCTGCGTGCCGAGAGGCTCTGTGGGATAGTAGAGCGCGGCATTGGCATCATCGTTCAGGTCAAGCTCGCGGTAGACATCACGCCTCCAGACCACGTCTTCATTCATGGCCTGCTCCGTCGGGAAAGATATTTGCGAGCGCAATGTCATGTTGTTGCGGTTGCTTTTTTGCGCCGCCTGCTGTTGCTGCTGGCGGCGTGCCTGTGGCTGTGCATTTACAGCAATGAAGCCCAAGCAACTTACAATCATTATGAATAAGAACCTCTTCATAAGGGTATTTTTTATTTCTATTTTATTGTTTATCACACGTGTCTTTTTCCTCTATTGGGAAATATTAAGGGACAGGCCCTACCTTACCTTTACTTCCATAGCCCCGGGCAATGTCCTCGCAATGCCATCCGGGCCTACAGCGTGAACCTCGGTTATATAGAACCTGCGGCCACGCGACAGGCGGCGGAACTGCTCACGCATACTATCCGTGAAGGTTGCGCCCTGCGAAGCCATCTGCACGGCGTTGCCCATGTTGTCGTAGAACACCGTCGAGAAGCCTGTAACCCGGAACTGTATATCCAATATGCCATCGTCTATGGCAGCATTGAGCTGGTTGGCACCCATGAGCCCTGCCTTAGTGAGGTTGCCGCCCTTGTAGCGGTTGTCACCCACGGCTATATACGGTGTCGGGTCGGGCAGCTTGCGAACCTTGAACGTGAACGGTGGGAACGAGCGCGTCTTGTCACCATCGCGCGCAGTGACATGGAACGTAACGTCATGCCCCACGGCAGAAGGCACAGCCACATAACGCCCAGGACCTTTAGACACAAGCCGTCCGCCTGTCATGCTCACTGACACTCCTGTCTGTGGCACGCCCGGCACACTGACGCTCATAGGGTTGTCATAGCCTGCATAAAGCACATTCATAAGGTCTGCGGCAATTGTGGCTCCCCCTGGCACAGGGATTACATTATATTTCTGCAAGAAGTTGCGCCTCAAAATGTCGCCTTTGGCATTGCGCATGAGAATATAACCGCCAAACTGGTGCTCACCCACACCACCTGCCGTGAAGCTATACTCCCCGTTTCGCGTTGCCACACGTGAGCCGTTGATATATATTTCCGGCTGCTGCGTGGTGTCTACAGCTGCCATCACTATATTTGCGGTAAAGCGTTCGCCGGGATAGAGGGTTGTCTTCTCAGGCACAACAAAAGCTTGAAGCTTATTGACTCGTATGTCCTTAACGTCTACATTAGACACAAGCGTGTGCAGAACCTCGCCTTCAGCATAACGCACGTCATTTTGCAGTTTTGAAAGAAGCGTCACGGCAGCAGCCACAGGCATGTTTTCAAACATGTATTCCTGCCAATTCTTGCCAAGGTTGTTCTTATGGCGTGGCACTGTTGTGGACAGGTTGCTTGTGATGATGTCACGCTGCCGCGGGTCTGTAACAAATGTCAGGATGCGCTCACGGTAAGAGTTTATGGCATCGTATAGCCTCTGTCCCTTGCCGCTAATTGGCGAAAGCATAACCGTGCCTGCTGCATCAAGATTATCAGTGTTTTCAATATCGAGTAAATCCCCATCCTGTCCGTCAGCTTCCTTGACAATGGCAATCTTCAAGGCTTCGGCAAAGTTGTAAAGAGAATCGCTCATGTTACGCACCTGCGTAGCTTTCTCAAACCATGCACGAACCTTTTCCGGATTAGAGGCCATCTGCTCACGGAAGTTGCCGTAAAGCTCTTCGTTGACAGACGAAGCATTCCGCGTGCTCCGGTCAAGGCTTTCCCGCACAACGGCAAAACCTTGCAACACCTCCGTTGAAACGTTTAACGCCAACATAGCCAACAAGACGATATACATAAGGTTTATCATCTTCTGGCGAGGGGAAACTGGTCTTTTCTTTATCGCCATTTGTAATTCCTTGTTATTGTTGCGGTTGCTGTGGCGTTGCGGCACGCATGTTCACCGTCATAGCCTCTATCATGCGGGCATAAATATGATTGAGCTGGTCAATTTGCTCAGCCATCTTGCGTGTCTGCTCGTTTATCTGGTCAATGGTTCCCACCTGCTTGCTCGCGCCCTTAAGCTGCATCTCGTAAATCTTGCTGATACCTGTAAGCGTGCGGTTGAGGTTCTCCATTTCCTCGCTGTCTCGTGTAAGGCGCATGCTTTGCTCGTTGACTTTCTTCAATGTTTCGACAAGAGTCTTAAGCTCCTCAACATAGTTGCCTTGTGCCTCATTGAGTTTCTCCGCCTCCTCTGCCGACATCTGCGGAACGAAAGTAGGCTGGGCAACTGGTTGTGGCTGGGCAGAAGCATTGACCGAAGCTGAGGCTGGCTCTGCCGAAACTGTTGCCACAGGCGACGCTGCTTGAGCTTGTGGCATTGACGATGCTTCTGAAGAAACCTCTCCAGGCACTTCCTTGACATTATCATAAGCCACCTTGCCACTTGCAAGGAACTCCTCGGTAAGACGTGTTGGTATCTCACGCCCATCGGCGGTCTTATCAAAAGGCCTGTCAAAAGCCGAAATGAAAAACACTAAGACCTCTGTGCCCATGCCAATGAAAAGCATCAAGTTGGCACCTGGAAGGTGTGTAAGCTTGAACAATGCACCAAGGATTACTATTGAGGCACCCCAACTGTAAGCGTAGTTGAGGAATGTCTGGCCTGCAACAGTGTCCATCCACTTTTGCAGGCGGTAAATCAAGTTATAATTGCTGTATACAGACATACGTATAATCTCAATTATGTTTTATTCTTCTGATTACTTTTAATTACTTACGCTTCTGCTTTGTACTCGTGGTATTTGCCAACGAACGTACACAGCGGAAGCCGATGTAACAGCGCGGCTGATTCTCATACTCCCAAGTGCGCCATGCCGAACGGATGAAGCTCTCCGGATCTTTCCATGAGCCACCTCTAACGCTTTTCTTTTTCAGTCGGTAGGGATCCTCTTGGGCTGCATTATAACGCAACTGTGGGTTAATGTCATTCATGGCATCCACTCCAGCTTCAGTGTAAACCGTGCTTGTCCATTCTGCAACATTTCCAGCCATATCATACAGCCCGTTGCTGTTTGCCGAATAACTGCTTACACGACTTGTTATCAAATTACCATCCTTAGTGTAATTACCTCGATCGGGCTTGAAGTTGGCATAGAAACACCCACTCCCATTTGCCACATTCTCATTGTCCCAAGGAAACTCAGTCTGGTCCTTGCCACGTGCGGCAAACTCCCATTCCGCCTCAGTCGGCAAACGATAACGCTGCACATAACGAGCCTCGGGGCCAAGTCCCTTAAGCAAATAGTCCGTACGCCATGCGCAGAAAGCATTGGCTTGCTCCCACGACACACCTACAACAGGATAATCATTGTAAGCAGGGTTGGAAAAATAATTGCGTAGGTAAACTTCATTGTCGGCATTGCGGAAGTCGTTTACCCAGCATGTTGTATCAGGATATATGTTTACGATGTAAGTGTTGAGGAAGTCCCAAGGGCCAGAAAGCGGCCGGTTGATTGTTTCCCTAACTATACGACCTTCATCATCTATATAAGCCGTATCTTTGCTTATCATCACTTCCTCGTCATAGTTTACCACGTTGTCTGTGTTCAGGTCTCGCTCTTGCGGATTTAAGCGATTGCGACGCAAAGCCGCAGCCGTATAATCATAAATTTCATACCTGTAATTCATCTGACTATAATCAAGCAACTTCTCACCAGTCACCGGATTTGTGACATACAAGCTCTCTATTGCACGTTGCTCGTCTTCGTTAGGCTTGCGCGGCAAACGTTTCTTCCAATTCAAATGAGGGGTCACAGGGTCTCCGTTCTTATCCTCCGTTATCATGTAAGTTTCATCACCACCATACGAAGGATCGGCAAGGCGCGTGCGAAGGATAGAATCACGTACCCACATCACAAATTGCTTGTATTGGGAATTTGTAATTTCAGTTTGATCCATCCAAAATCCGTCTACGGAAATGTCCCTCACAGGAGTTTGCTTCCCCCACAGGCTGTCCTGCTTCTCCAAACCCATTTTCAAGTAGCCACGATTCACGCGTACCATACCGTATGGAGTGGGTTCGGTGAAAGCCCTACCGCCTACACCAACTACTTCGCCGCCTCGCCCCGATGTAGAAGCAGACTTGGCACTGAAACAGCCTGAAATAAGCATGGTAAGTAATGCTACACCCAAAATAGATATTATTTTCCTCATATAATGTTCAAATTCAAACTTCCGACTTATGAAATTCAATTATCAATTTCAACCTAAAGAATTCTAACGCTCTTATGCTTGTTTTTTCCTTTTTTCACGAGATTAATGTCATGCTGGTAGCCAATGAACAGCTCATGACTTCCATTGCCAGGATTAATGGCAGATGTATAAAACTCATAGCTGTAGCCAAGCACAATACCATGAAAACTGCCTCCTACAAGAAGCGTTGCAGAAATCGTTGGGCTGTAGCTTGCTCCGCAATACATCATCTTGTCACCATTGGTATATATAATTCGCCCTGTGATGTCCCCTCTCCAGCTTACTCCGTCAGAACGAACAAGAAACGATGGCTTTATTGTTATAAACGGATTTCTTAAACGAATATTGCCTCCACCGGTCAAATAATATGTGCGGTCAATTTGCAATTCATTGTTGTCTCCAAGAGTTACAAGTGGCGAAGTAAGATGCTGTACAGAAAAGCCCGTATACCAATACTTTTGTGAATAATACAATCCTAAACCTAAATCTAAAGCATTGCCCGAAATCTGCGATGTTGAAAAGGCTGGGTCATTGCTGTCTTCGACATCAAGTTTGCTTCCGTCAAAATCTTCATTTAACATCCCAGCATTCACACCAATGCCCATGTTGCCACCAAAAAGCTTAAACTTATAAGAATACTGAACGGCAAGTTTTGTATGCGTGAAAAGACCTAACTTGTCATTCATAAACTGTAAACCTACACCATGATAAGACTTCAAAGCATAGAAAGGCATATCGCCAGAAGCATAAGCTGTCTGTGGATTATGTTCAAAACCCGCCATGTCAAGGGCGTAAGCCGCAACAACATTCAGCTTCGACTGCTTACCAGCAGCTGCTGGATTGAACGATGTCTCCATGTCGAAATAATGACTGAATGAAGGGTCGTACTGAGCCTTGGCATTCAGCCAACAGCCCAATAGCATAACCATAAGAATGTATTTGGGTCTTAACACACTTATATAACGCAAGAAAATTGGATTTAGTATGCCAATAGTCATAATGAGACAAGGGAGTTAAAGACAAACATCATAAAGACATACGAAAACATCGTGTGCCACTTAAGCTATCTTTAACTCCCTTGTAACCTTTTAGATTACCCAAACCTTAGAAATCAATATTCATCCTCATTCCAAAGAAAATCTTCTTTCGAAGGGTAATCAGGCCAAAGATCCTCTATACTTTCATAAACATCACCTTCGTCCTCTATCTCCTGTAAATTCTGAAGAACCTCATCAGGAGCACCAGAACGAATGGCATAATCTATTAACTCATCTTTTGTTGCTGGCCAAGGAGCATCTTCAAGCTTAGAGGCCAATTCAAGAGTCCAATACATAGTCGTTAGTTTTACGAATTATAAATTGTGGCGCAAAAGTAAACAAATAATTTGTATCTGCAAGCTTTTTAGATAATATTTTTTGTGGATTAGAATGTAATAAAACTTAAATTACAATTTAAGCATCACTTTATAATTGGTTTTATACATATTTAGATTAAAAAAAGCCAGCCCACAATCGTACAAATCAAAAGTAACCCCGACACGAGAGTCAGATATTAACTTAAGCCAAAGACGTTTTGCAAGCCTATCACAATGAATATTTTCAATAACCAAAACTGATTTTTCTGACATTTTTATAAGCAATGACTCAAGCAGATTTTCATAATGTGCACAATCGTCATCGACAATATCCAAAATTGCTACATCTGGGCTAAGATTGCTTGAATAAACAACAGACCGCCTACATCCTGCATTAATATAATCATAATCTTCTGCCTTTAAATTATTCTCAACCCAAACTTTAGCCTGAAGATAATTCGAAAGCCGTAGATAAAAACGCAACAATCTTAGCCTGTTACTGCTTACGTTAGGATATTTTTTTGCAAGAGATGCGTATGCGTAATAAGGCCACGGCACTCTTATAACATCTTTTATAAACCTGTACGCAAAAGGAGACTGAACACCAAAACCATGCGACCGTGGCCAACGAACTACACTATAATAAAATCTTAAAAAGAATTTCAACATAACTATTTATCAAACAAAGAAAAAACGCAAGAAGTCTGATAATATTATATACTAAAATAAAAATTCCCACACAAACCATCTATTACCTCTATTCCCTCCATTCCACCTACTAAATCTATTCCGTCCATCCCGTCTATCCCGTCCATTTCATCTATCCCGTCCCTTCCGTCCATCAAGTCCCTCCCCC
>CAZEEP010000021.1:50522-58056 GCA_964511295.1 uncultured Prevotella sp. | reverse complement strand
CCAACCGTATGGTATTGGGATGGTAGCAAACTGACAAGCAATGGCGTATATTTGAGGGCTGCCTATTCATGGGGTGACGGCTACAATTTGTCAACAACGACAGACAAAGACAACGACAGCAATTTCACACAAGACGAAAGTGGGCACTTGTACTTTAAAAGCATTCTGGGTAATTATTATATTTCCGCATCTTGGAATAACCAAAGCAGCACCCCTGCCACAGGCTCTTTTACGCAAAACAGTCCCAACAACGCAGACAATGCTTCTGTTGAAAAACTTTCCCCTTCTTACAACATCGCCGTTTATGGCACGGACAAGGACAACAGCGTTGAGAGCGCAACGATAAACGCCGACAACGAAAACCAAATACTCACTGCCGGCAACCTTAACAACGATGCCGTCAAGTTTGTGATAAGCGGTCTTGCCTACGACGAGAAAGCACTGCTCACATTCAGCCTCGACATGGAGAACCTGAACCCATACGTGCGCAGCTTCGACGTGGTGGCACATCCCACAACCGATGACCTCGCTTCGGTAAAACAGGAATATGACACCAACGACTTCAAGGTGTCAGGCAACAAGCTCATTCTGCGCATACCTGAGGGTTTCGCCGGCACCGACAACAAGGTCGCAATATCATTCGAGAACCTCAACTCGCAATATGCCACCCCCGACTATAACATAGCCGACGTGGTTGACGACCCACGCGCACGCATATACTTCGTAGGGTCACAGTACTACAATACTTACGGCGACGGAAAACAATACAGCGCCAGCCCCAACGCAGAGGCAAGCACAAAGGTAGTGACAAGGTCTGCCGGCAACAAGCAGTTCAAGTTCAGCAACGCCGAAGAACTTGACCGTAACACAACCTCAACCACCAGCACATCGCTGAAAGAATACTCTTTCTCCATGGCACAATACAATAGCCAGGGAGGCTCTTTCAACGACAACGTGCAAGCCACCGTTGGCGCAGACAACCAGTTCTACGTTTTCATTGGTGACGAGACACGCCACAACATTGCACCAACAACGGCAATGGAGCACCGCTACTATGCCTACTACACGCTCCAGATGGAACTGCTCGTCAAGACTTACACCGCACAGTGTACGCTGACCAAGGTATACGACAAGACATGCTACGACGGCGACAAGACCGATGCCATGTACGGAGTCTCTTTCCAGGCAATCGACGGCGGCGAGACAATACCTGCCAGCGAGGGCGCAACGCTCAGCGTGCAGCAAATGAAGGACGCTCTCACCCAAGCCCTTACCGCCAATAACGCCACTGCCAAGCAAGTGCTTTACGTTGACTTTGGCAAACTTGCCAACGTGATAATGTACGATAAGGCTGACCTCTCTAATTGGAGAGATGAGCTCAATGCCAACTGCCTCATGTTCCTGCCGGCAGGCACAACATACACTGCTTCAGACAACGTTGTGCGCCGCACGGCAACAGGCGGCTTCCTGGCAACTGGAAACATTCTCATAAGCGACAAACAACCATTCTTCTCCCCATACTCAATCAGCATTCCTGCGGAAAACTATGCATCATACACTCGCAATATAACGGTTGATGCCAACGGCAGGGTCGCCAACGCATCAGTAATACTCCCGTTTGAGATTGCCCTTACAGACGGTATTCATACCAACCGCGACGGGAAGTGTTCGTTCAAGGTCAGCCAGATAAACACCGACGACTGCCTCACCCTCACCGACGAGGAGACCGCAGCGGCAAAGGACTATGTGGCAGATGCCAAGTTCTCAATCGTCGCCGACAACAGCACCAACGCCAACACGCCCTACATGGTGACTGTCATCGACGTAAACGAAGGATCCTCTGTTTCGTTCAAAGCAACCCAATATGGCTCAACGATTGCCGCCACGCCAACAAGCGACATGAGCACCGTTGACTATACGTTCAAAGGCGAGGAGGCCACAGGCACAATAAACGGCACAACCTACAACTTCGTCAACTACGGCTCCTACTCAGGCCAGAAACTTGACAAGACCGTCGGCTACTTCTATTTCGCCGGCAACATGTTCCTGAGTTCCAAGAATCTCGTGGCACAACGCCCGTGGCTTTACGTCTATCCGTTCCGGGCATATTACGCATACCAAACGAGCGGCAACGCCAAGGACATTGACAAGTTCGGCATCACGTTCAGCGAAGGCACGACAACCGGCATCAATGACATAACCACAACAGCTGGCGACACCGAGCTTAAGGTTGTTTCCGGACAAGGAGTTATAACGCTTATGGCAAACCAAGACAAGAGCGTCAGCATCGTATCCGCCACTGGAGCCACGACAAACAGGCTTGACATGCGCGCCGGCGAGACACGCACAGTGAGCGTTCCGGCAGGAATATACATTGTAAACAACGTTAAAACAATCGTAAAGTGATAGGAGGAACGCACAATGAAAAAGACTTATATTAAGCCCACTGTTGGCATAACGCCCGCCATCACCGACGCATCGCTTCTTTTAGGCTCGCAGTTAGACCATGTCGATGCCAAGCCATTCAAAAAGCGGGAGAAACTATACAAAAGCAGTCTTCCCAAGAAAGCATGGGAAGACGAAGAAGAGGAATGGGAAGACGATTGGTTAGTCTTGCCCAAGAACTACAACCCATGGAAAGACTAACCGCATAGAGGTATATTAAAATCCATTAATTGACTCTCTTATACTGGCAGGGGCGGCCCACGTGGCCGCCCCGATTGCCTTGAAAAGGCAAATAATAAATAAAAAAACGGTCATTACGACCTATCGGGCGGCTGCTCTTTGCCAAAGGCAAAGAACCCTTGGTACGATAGACATTGGCTGAAGACGGCGGCTTAAAGGCGGCTGAAGTAGGTCATAACCTCCTCCCACGTCTTGAAGTCGTCGCTTCCAAGCTGTATGGCGGTGCAGAGCAGGTTGGAAGCAGGGTGCATGTCGATGTAGAAATCGCCATACAGCAATTGCTTCTCGTTTGTATATATAATGTGGTCGTGAGCCGGCGTAGACAGGTATTGCTCTATCCATGCCGCCGACGCGGCATAGCTGCTGCGACCGTTCGTTGGCGAGGGACACACTATGTAAACTTGATATTTCTCTATCAGATACTTGAAAGCCTTTTGCAAACTTGGGCGGGGAAGGAAATCATCCTTTCTCGCTTCTTCTGAATATGTAAGCAAAAGGTTGTTTGCCAGGCAACTGCTGTCGATGAATATTATCTGCCTCTCGCGTCCCTCCTGTCGGTCGTCAATCCAGCGTATCACGGGCACTACGCCGTTGAGGAAGCTCTTGTCGTCCATGCGGTGGGCGCCGTGGAAACGGGCGGCTTGCGGATAGTGGGCGAGGAATGTGTCCCATGTGTTCACCAGGTCGTCCTTGTCGCCGAAAAGTCCCCACACGCGCCGTTGTTCCTTTTTCTTTTCCTCGGGCGGCATGGCTTCAAGGGCAGTGAAGCATTGCTCGGTAGTCTCCTTGTATTCCTTTTCCAAAGCCTTGGTCACCAGGAACTCGGTTTCGCCGTCCTGCCGTGGGTTTTGCCACGTCTGCTTGCCCGTTAGCCCGTGCTCTTTCATTGTCTGCGCCATCTCGAAAGCCGGGTTCACGCAAATGCGGTCGAAGCCATAGAGCATCTCGGTGTACATGCCCCCCATAGAGGTTCCTATTATGAGGTCGGGTTTTTCTTCTGCCGCTTTCCGGCGGAGCAGGGCAATGCCGTCGGCAGGGTGCAGCGGAATATCGTAGGCTATGATGGTGGCGTTGGGGAAAGTCTGCCGGATGAGCTTCACCGTGCCCGACGAGGCAGCCGATCCGAAGCCGTGGTTATACATTATCTTCTTGCCCTGCATGAGGTCAGGATATTGTTTGATATACTGATTTTCCATTTTCTTGTTGCCTTTTGTTGCAAAGTTAATCATTTTTCACTCATCTTTGTCTTTATTTGTTGATTATTTGCCACACAGTATGAGAAAAAAATACTAACTTTGCAAGACTAGAACTTTAATTAACTAAAAAGCTAATATGAACAAGAGGAAAAGCATTTTTTTTGCCGCCCTTCTCGCAGTCGTTAGCGTAGGGGCAGCGACGCCAAAGATGCAGGTGGCGGCTCCTGAGCCTATGCCGACATGGACGGAATGGAATGACCTGCAAGTGAATGAAGTGAACCGCTTCAAGCTTCATACCAACTTTTTCGCATACGAAAGCGTGGAGTTGGCAAAAGACAGGGACATCACGCGCTCTGCCAACTATTTCTCGTTGGAGGGTCCGTGGAAATTCCTTTGGGTCGCCAATGCCAACGAGCGTCCTACCGACTTCTATAAGACCGACCTCGACGATTCGTCGTGGAAGACAATGAACGTGCCCGCCATTTGGGAACTCAACGGGTATGGCGACCCCGTATACCTGAACATCGGACTCGCGTGGAGATACATGTTCAAAGGTGAGGTGTCCGACGGCTGGAAGCCCGAGTACGCGCCGGAGAACGCCACGGCGACGACCATTCCCACGAAGGACAACCACGTGGGATCCTATCGCCGTGTCATAGACTTGCCATCGGGATGGGACGGCAAGCAGGTGATAGCCCATTTCGGTTCGGTCACCTCCAACATGTACCTTTTCGTGAACGGTCACTACGTTGGCTACACCGAGGACGCAAAGGTGGCTGCCGAGTTTGACATCACCAAGTACCTGCATCCGGGCAAGAACCTCATAGCTTTCCAGACCTTCCGCTGGTGCGACGGCTCCTTGAGCGAGGACCAGGACTTCTGGCGGCTTTCCGGCGTTGCGCGCCAGTGCTACCTTTATGCGAAAGACCCAAAGGTGCAGGTGGAGAACATACGCATCACGCCAGACTTGGAGAACAACTACAGCGACGGCGAGCTGCTGATAGACGCTTTCGTCAAGGGCAACCCGCTGATAGAGTTCCAGCTGCTCAACGCCAACGGCACGCTAATCTCAAAGTCTACCGCCGACTTCAACCGCCGCACGGAGGGCACGGCGCGCTTCATGGTGCGCAACGTGAAGAAGTGGACGGCTGAAACTCCTTATCTTTACACCCTGCTTGCCATCGTAAAAGACCGTAGCGGCAACACCGTGGAGGTGATACCCCAGAAGGTGGGCTTCCGCAAGGTGGAGATAAAGAACAAGCAGCTGCTCGTAAACGGGCAGCCGGTGCTCATCAAGGGAGCCAACCGCCACGAGATGGACCCGGACGGCGGCTACGTGGTTACCGTGGAGCGCATGATACAGGACATCAAGATAATGAAGCGGCTCAACATCAACGCCGTGCGCACGTGCCATTATCCTGACGACCCGCGCTGGTACGACCTTTGCGACGAGTACGGACTCTACGTTACGGCAGAGGCAAACCAGGAGGGACACGCCTACTACTATGACCCCAAGACTGCAGAAACCTACAAGCCGAAATTCGCAAAGCAGATATTGGAGCGCAACCAGCACAACGTGGAGATGCAGTTCAACCACCCGTCCGTCATAGTGTGGAGCCTTGGCAACGAGACTTGCGACGGGCCTAACTTCACAGCGGCGTTCCAGTGGATCAAGAGCGTAGACCAGAGCAGGCCTATACACTGGGAACGTGCCTTGATTACCGGAGACAACACAGAGATAGCCTGTCCTATGTATGCCAGCCCTGACTGGTGCGAGAAATATTGCAAGAATCCCAATTCGACAAAGCCTCTCATACAGTGCGAGTACAACCACACGATGGGCAACTCGGGCGGAAACCTAAAGGAATATTGGGACTTGGTTCGCAAGTATCCTATCTTCCAGGGCGGTTACGACTGGGACTTCGTCGACCAGGCATTGCACCGCAAGCCAAACTTTGACGCGAAGCGCACGGTGGCAGACTATGACGCCATTTCAGCACGCTACGAGCCGGGAACGGGCAACATTCCTCCGCTTTACACCTATGGCGGCGACTACAACAAGAAAGACGCCTCTGACAACAACTTCAACTGCAACGGCATCATAGGCCCTGACCGCCAGCTCAACCCACACGCCTACGAACTGGCTTACCAATACCAGAACGTTTGGGCTGAACCTGTGGACGTTGCCAACGGCAAGATTTCCGTACACAATGAGTTCTTCTTCCGTGACTTGGCAAACGTCAAGCTCGTCTGGACGCTTGTGAAGGACGGCAAGAAGCTGCAAGGCGGCGAGGTGAGCGACCTTAACGTAGCTCCGCAGCAAACGGTGAACGTGGCTCTGCCGTACCAGGCTCCTGCCGACGGCGAGGTGTTCCTTAACGTTGAGTTCAAGCTGAAGTCTGCCGAGCCGCTCATGGCAGCCGGACAGACCATAGCCACTCGCCAGCTCGTGATAAACGAAGCCGTGCCTGTGACTTATACCGAATCGTTCTCGACGAACAAGATAAAGCTCCAGAACAAGAAGGGCGACCCGCAAGTCGTTATTTCTTCAGACGCTGCAACCATCGCCTTTGACAAGGCTACGGGCTATATCTCACAATATACCGTTGGCGGCAAGAGCGTCCTTGGCGAAGGCGGAACGCTGAAGCCTAACTTCTGGCGCGCCGTCACCGACAACGACCTGGGCGCAGGCGTGCCGGGCAAGTTTGGCGTTTGGCGCACGCCTAAGATCGAGCTTGTAGGCTTTACTGCCGTAAAAGATAAGGAGAGCAAGGGCAAGGCTTGCGTGGTTGAGGCTAAATACAATATGCCGGAGGTGAACGCCACGCTTGACATAACCTATAAGGTGGACGGCAGCGGTGTCATCGAGGTTTCGCAATCCATAAAGAAGGCTGCTGCCGATGCAAAGACTCCAGACATGTTGCGCTTCGGCATGGTAATGGATTTGCCTTACTCTATGGACAAGAGCCACTACTACGGCCGCGGCCCTGTGGAGAACTACAGCGACCGCAACGGCGGACTGTGGATTGGTCTCTATGACCAGACCGCCGACCAGCAGTTCTATCCGTATATCCGTCCGCAGGAAACGGGTGCGAAGTGCGACATCCGCTGGTGGCAGCAGACCGATGCCAACGGCTTTGGCTTGAAGGTGACGCCGGTTGGCAGCTTCATGGTTGCGTCAGCCCTTCACTACAACATGCTTGACCTCGACGAGGGTAAGGAGAAGCACCAGCGCCATCCGCAGGACGTGAAAAAGAGCAAGTACACCGAGCTTTCGCTTGACCTCATGCAGTATGGAGTTGCGGGAATAGACAGCTGGTATTCACTGCCTTTGGAGAAGTACCGTGTGCACTTTGGCGACATGACATTCAAGTTCGTCATTCAGCCGGTGAAATAACGACTGCAATCGGCCGGGTGGAAATAACGGCAGGTTGAACAGGAAACAATAATCAAGCAAAAGGGCGTATCATTATTTTGATGCGCCCTTTTGCTTTTGTGTGTTGCGAAGGACGCTTATAGTGTTCTTCACGCTGCCGGCTCTGTTTCCGTAAAATAATAACTCTATGATACACACGCCGTGCGAGCTTGCCACACACGCCGTGCGTACTTACTACACACGCCGCGCGAGTTTCTCACACACGCCGTGCGTGGCA
>CAZEEP010000021.1:0-50422 GCA_964511295.1 uncultured Prevotella sp. | reverse complement strand
CGGCGTGTGTAATGATGCATTGTTTAAAATGGAGCTTTTGACGTAAACGTCATTGTGTTTCCATTCAAAGGATGGCGGAAAACTATTTCCTCGGCATGAAGAAACATGCGTGTCGGGACGTGGCTTGTTTGCAAGCCGTCGTTGTCGCCATACAGTGGGTCGCCGAGTATGGGATTGTCAAGCCCGAGCTGATGGGCGCAATGCACGCGGAGCTGGTGCGTCCTTCCCGTCAGAGGCCAAAGCCATACGCGCCGTTCGCCCGCAAACTTGTAACGGCTTACGGCTTCGCGCCCATGCTCAAAGTCGACCAGTTGCCGTGGGCGGTCGTCAAGGTCGGGACGGAGCGGCAGCGAGATTGTGGCCGACGGTTCATCCTGTCCATTTTCGCCACTTGGGCAGGAGTGGTGTGTTTGTTTGCTCAATATGGCAACATACCGTTTCCTTATCTCGTGGTTGGCAAACTGGCTTTGCAGTTCGTGGTAGGCAGTCATGGTCTTGGCTATTATCATCAGTCCGCTCGTGTCCATGTCGAGGCGATGCACTATCAGGGGCGAGCCGGCTTCGGGGTATCGGCGGCGCATGATGTCCTTCACGCTTTCGCGCCCGCTGTTGCCGGGCACCGAGAGCAATCCGGCAGGTTTGTCCACCACGCAGATAGAGCTGTCTTCATAGATGGTCTTGAGCTGTGCCGCCAGCTCAGCGTCGCGCTCTTTGCCTTCCAAAGGGTTGGCGTCAACGTCGATGCCCTGGAGCATCCATCTGAGTATGGGCTTGCACTTGCTGTTGCAGGCAGGGTAGAAATGAAGATGGTGGCGCACCTCCTGCTTGGGGCTTTCTCCCCACCAGAACATAGCCATGCTTACAGGTTCCAAGCCGTGGGTGAGCGCATATTGCAAGAGCTTGGGCTCGCAGCATTCGCCTGAGCCGGCAGGGGGAAGAATGGTTTTCGGATTATTCCGGCTTGCAATGCCGCCGCCAATGCTTGGCCCGGAGGGTGTCAAGGGTGCGTTGGGTTGCCATATGTCTATAAGGGTCTTGGCCTCGCCCCTGCCGTTTCTCATTTGGAAATTGCGGAAAAGCCAACGCTGCAGGTCGTCGCTTTTTTTGCGTCGCAAAGCTTTCAGCCCTGCTATTTGTTCATCGAGTTGCCGCCTTTGGGCATCAGCCTCGGCTTGCCGTTTGCGCTCTCGTATTTTCCATCGGTGCAGTTCGGCGTTTTCGAACTGCCTGCGGCGTATGTATTCCTCGTCGGTCTCGCTGTCAAGCTTTCCCTTGTGTATAGTTGGGCGTTCGTCTGTTTGAGTGGTGGGGGCGGCATAGGAGCTTTCGTTGTCGCTTTCTGCCTGCCTTCTGTCTGCAATGCCGTCTTCGCCGTTTGCATGTGAAATGGCGGCTATGCTCTTGTTTATCTCCGTGATTTCAGCCTCGTGCCGCTTGAAATAGCCGTCAGGCTGGAGATAGTCGAACACCGCAGGCGCAAATTCGTGCCAGTCGGAGCGTCCGCACACCTGTCCGCTGTAGGCGGCTATGTAGTGAAGATCGCCGGTGCCTTTCTCCAAAGGAAGGCGTGGAGTGTTTGGCTTGACGACCAGCACGCCGAACATTTTACCCTTGTCGATGTCGTTCCGAAACTCTTTGGGAACGGGTTGTTGGCAAAAGGGCGAAGGATAACCGGAAAGCCAGTCGGCAACTTCTTTTGCGGCTTTGCGGCTTTCCGTCGACGGTGCATAATAAAAGGGATTGTTCATTTACGCTAAGAACATTATGAGCACTTGAGCTATCACTACCCTTATGAACATGCCCAGGGGGTAGACGGTGGCGTAGCTTATGCTTGCCGTGTTGCCCGGCAACGTGTCGTTGGCGTAGCCGAGAGCCATCGGGTTTGCCATGCTTCCGCAGAGTATGCCGCAAATGGAGCCAAAGTCATACTTGTGCGTCTTAAGGGCGATGACACCTATTATTACCACGGGTATGAGCGTTATGAGGAAGCCTATGCTCACCCACATAAGCCCTTCGGGGCGCACCACGGTGGCGAGGAAGTCTTTGCCGGCATCGAGGCCGAGGCAGGCAAGGTAAAGAGACAGCCCAAGCTTGCGGAGCATTAGCGACGCGGAGCGCGTGGTGTATGAAATCATGTGCGTGCGCGGCCCGAGCGCGCCTACGATTATGCCCATGATAATGGGGCCGCCGGCAATGCCGAGGCGTATGGGGCTTTCCATGCCGGGAAGCGAGATAGGTATGGTGCCGAGAGCCATGCCGAGGATTATGCCTATGAAGATGCTGCCGATGTTGGGCTCCTCGAGGGTTTTCACCGAGTTGCCGAAGAAACGCTCGGCGTTGGCAAGGTCGTCGTGCTTGCCCACGATTGTCACGCGGTCGCCGTATTGCAGCCGCAGGTCGTCGCTGGCGAGCAGGCGTATGTCGCCGCGCATCACGCGGCTCACGTTCACGCCGTAGGCGTCGCGCAGGTGCAGCGAGGCGAGCTTCTTGCCGTTGAGCGCGGTGCGGGTAACCACGCAGACGCGGCTCTCCACCTTTGCGTCGATGGCGTTCCAGTCTACGTTGTCCTTGTTCCAGTCCCTGTCCACCTGCTTTCCGAACAGCACCACCATAGTCTCCTCGTCCTCTTTGTTGGTCACCACGAGCAGCGAGTCGTTGGCATGTATTTCGGTATCGGCAACAGGCACGATGACATCCTTGCCCCTCCATATTCGCGAGATAATGAATTTCAAGTGCGTCATGTGGGCAATCTCGGCTATGGTCTTGCCTATGATGGCTGGGTTGAGGGCTATGAACTGTGCCACGTAGGTATGGTCGTCGTCGCTGAGGGGCTTTGCCTCAAGGTCGCGCGGCTTCACGAACAGCTTCCTGATCAAGACCATTGCTATGATGACACCCACCACGCCGAGCGGATAGGTGACGGCGGTGGCAAGGGCGACGCTGCCTCTTGGCATGCCGATATGTTCGAGGGTTTGCGTGGCGGCGCCGAGTGCCGGCGTGTTGGTGGTGGCGCCGCAGAGGATGCCCACCATGTCGGGGAGGTTGATGCCGGTTATCGGCACCAGCACGAGTGCGAAGACCGTGCCGAGAACTATTACGGCAAGGCTCCACAGGTTCAGTGCCATGCCCTCATGCCGCAGCGAACCAAAGAAGTTGGGCCCTACGTGGAGGCCGAGGCAATAGACGAACATCGCAAGTCCGAACGTCTCCACGAAGTCGAGGATGTTGTGGTCTATTGACATGTGTAGCTCTCCGGCGGCAATGCCTGCAAAGAACACAAAGGCTACGCCGAGCGAAATGCCTTTGACCTTGATTTTGCCCAACGCAAGCCCTACGGCAATGATGAACGATATGACGACAACCGTCTGTATGGATGAATGGACGGTGAAAAGGTTTGAAAGGTAAGTCATGAAGCTATTACTTCGAGGTATCTCTCCAAAGGTATGCCACGGTTTTTGTCCTCATTGTCCTTGTTGAGGTCGATGAGAGTGTAGACGGCGTCCATAGCTTTGCGCGTGGATTGCTTCAAAGGCTCGCCGTCGAGCAAGTGGCCGAGCAGCACAGCCGAGAACATGTCGCCGGTTCCTGGGAAGTGGACGGGTATCTCGGTGTAGTCGAGCAGGAAATACTCGCCTGTCAGATGGTTGTAACCAGCCACGCAGTGCTGTCCGTTTACGGGTATCGACGTTATGAGCACCGATTTGGAGCCGATGTTCCTCAGCCCGTCTATTATGGTGAATACGCCTTCGCGTGTCACGCCTTCGGGCTGGTAGTCGCAGCCGGTAAGGTAGCATGCTTCGGTGTGGTTGGGGAATATGAGGTCGGCTATAGCCACCATCTCTTTCATGCTGTTGATGGTTGCAGGTGTCACGCCGTTGTAGAGCTTGCCGTTGTCGCCCATTATCGGGTCTACGAATATAGGCGTGCCAAGGCTCTCCTGCTCCTTGCAGTAGGCGGAGATGATGCCTGCCTGCCGCTCTGAGGCTATGAAGCCGGTGGAAATGGCGTCGAAATGGAAGCCCAGCTCCTTCCACACAGGGAAGCAGCCGGTAATGTAATCGGTGGTGTCGAGAAGGTTGAACTTGCCATAGTCAAGCGTGTTGGACACCAATGCCGTGGGCAAATTGTATGTAGTGTGGCCCATGTAGGAGAGTATGGGCATCATTGCTGCTGATGCCACTTTTCCTACGCCGCACATATCGTTGATTAGAAGAATCTGCTTTTTAGCCATGACGTAAAGCTATGTAGGTGCAAAGTTACGAAAAAGTGTAAAGGTAGAGAACATAAATGCTGAAAAAACGTTGCCGCAATAAAAAATAAACGAAAAAGGTAACAAACCCTTGGATAAATCGTTATTTAGTTGTAGCTTTGTTACTGTAAAATTTAATCTGAGTTTATCCATGCCTTCTATTGATCATAACTATTGCCTTATCTTGGCCGGTGGACGTGGGCGGCGCTTGTGGCCGTGTAGCCGGGAGAGCTATCCGAAACAGTTTATTGATTTCTTCGGAATCGGGCGCACGCAGCTTCAGCAAACCTATGACCGCATGTCCAAGATTATTGCGCCGGAGAAAATCTATATAAGCACCAATACAGAATACCTCAACATGGTGGCGGAGCAGTTGCCTGAAGTGGCGCGCGAGAACATACTGCCCGAGCCTATTCTGCGCGGCACGGCTCCGAGCGTGGCGTGGGGCAACCACCGCATAGCCAAGGCTGACCCTGAGGCGGTGATGATTATAATACCGTCTGACCAGCTGGTGCTCAATGAGGATGCCTTTGCAGCCAACGTGCGCGAGGCTATGGCTTTTGCCGCCACTCACGAGACGTTCATGACTATGGGCGTGAAGCCCACGCGGCCGGAGCCCGGCTACGGCTACATACAGACCGACGGGCACGTCAGCGGCAACATCTTCAAGATAAAGAGCTTTACGGAGAAGCCGGAGCGAGAGTTTGCGCAGATGTTCATGGACAGCGGCGAATTTCTTTGGAACACAGGCGTTTTCGTGTCAAGCGTTAAGCAAATCCACAAGGTGTTCTCCCATTTCCTGCCACAGGTGCTTGACCATCTCGACGAGATAAAGCCGCACGCCACCCGGCAGGAGGAGGAAGATTATATATCGGAGTATTTCCCTTCTTACTCCAACGTGTCGGTGGAAGGCGGAGTGCTTGACAAGCTGGACCATGTGTGCGTCATGAAATGTGACTTCGGATGGGCCGACCTTGGCACGTGGCACGGTGTCTACGAGGCTCTGCCAAAAAACAACGACGACAATGTGGTGATAGACAGCGACGTGCTGATGGAAAACAGCCACCACAACGTGGTGAAGTTGCCAAAGGGCGTTACGGGAGTGATCAACGGGCTCGACGGCTTTATAGTAGCTGGGAAAGGCAATGTCTTGCTCATTTGCAAGAAGGAAGACTCGTCGGCTCTCGTGAGAAAATACGTCAACGAGATTCAATTGTGCAAGGGCGACGATTTTGTTTAATGCATAATTCATAATGCATAATGCTTAATTAATGCATAATGCTTAATTAATGCATAATTCATAATTAATTAAAAGCCTCTCCCCCAGTCCCTCCCCAAAGAGAGGGTGGCAAAGGGAAGAGGCTTTGACTCTTTTTAATGCATTATGCATAATTAGTGGTTGGGGCGATAATTAAGCATTATGCATTATGCATTAATTATTCTTCCGGCAGCATTACCACGCTAACCTTGTTGGCTCCGGCAAGGAAATCCTTCATGAAGGCAGATATTTTTTCCGGAGTCTGGCTTTCCACTATGCTGTTGAAGTTGGTGTGGTCGTCTTGGTTGAGCAAGTAGTTGTTCCAGACGATGTTGCTCCAATAGCCGTTGGTCTTCAGTGAGCTGTCGTGTTGCTTCAGCATGAGTTTCTTTATTTTGTCGAGCATCTCGGCGTCACAAGTCTTTGCGAGGTTCTTTGCTTCCTCGTTCATTATGTTCAGCGCAACGTCCTTCTTCTCAGGTTTCATTGGGCAGAAGGCTGCAATCTGTGCAATGTGGTAGCCGTCATCGCTGATGCTCATGCCGCCCTGCGCTCCGCAAGAGTAGGCTGCGCTTGCTTCTTCGCGAATCTTCTTCAGGTAGACCATAGAAAGCACTTGTCCGGCGATGTCTGCCTGTATGCTGCGCTCTTGCGTATAAGGCAGCTTGGCGTTCAGCCACATTAGCTGTGCGTTAGCCTTGGGAGTCTCCATCTTGCGATAGAACTCTTTCTCCACGTTCTTGTCGGTGGGGTAGGTGGTGCGCTTTCCTTCCACGTTCTTGCCCTTCGAAGGCAGCGAGCCGAGGTATTGGCAGATGAGCGGGCGTATGGTAGAGTCGTTGTAGTTGCCGAGAATCATGAACACCCAGCCGTTTGCGTTTGCCGTGCGCTCCTTTGCCATTTGCAGTATGCGGTCGTAATTGATGTCCTTCACGTCCTTGAGCAGGAAAGGCTGCTGCCTCCAGTCGCCTGAATAGAGGGTCTTGGTGATGGTGTCGCTATAAGCTATGTCGGGGTTCAGCTCGCGGTTCTTCAACCCGACTTCGTATTGCTGTATGAGACTGTTGTAGGAGTCCATGTCCTTGCGGATATTGGTGAAGTAGAGGTGCGTAAGCTGTAGCATCGTCTCTACGTCCTTTGGCGTGGAGCTTCCGCCTATGGACATGCGTCGCTGAGTCATCTTCAGTGTGGCGTTGGCAATCTTTCCGGCAAGAGCCTTGCTAAGCTGTATCGACGAGAAGTCGCCCAGTCCGCTGTTGTCTATTACGGTGTTGAAGGCAGAGATGTTGGCAAAATCGTTCTTGCCATAGTTGCTTGTTCCAGAGCCGCCTACGCCGCTCATTGTCACCTGGTCTTTCTTATAGTCGGTCTTCTTCAGGAGCACGGTCACGCCGTTGGAGAGCTTCAGGATGTTATAATCGAACTTTTTGCTCTTTTTCTCCGATACTATCTTGCCAGGCTTCGGCAACGTCTTCATTATAGGCTCGTTCTTCACGTTGTCCACATACGCCTCTACATTTGTTGCACGGGCTTCGTGCACAGCTCCGAGAAGCTGAGCCTCGGTGGGATAAACCGCGCCGTCCTTCTCGTTGTTGAAGTTGAGAATCACGAGGTTGGTGTCGCTCTTAGCGTAGAGTTGAGGCAAGACTTGGTTTACGGCCTCAAGGGGAATCTTGGGTACCAATGCCTTCATCATCTGGTAGGTGTAGTCGAGGCTTGGCAGTGGCTCGTTTTCGAGGAACCATCCCAGTGCCTGACTATAGAATGAAGTATTGGTTCGCTTGTCACGTGCCTCCCAAACCTTGTCGAGCGACGAAAGCATGTTTTCCTTGTAGCGTGCGTATTCGGTTTCGGTGAAACCGTGGTCGGCGGCTTGCTTAAGCACCAAAAGAGCGGCTTTCAAGGCTTCGGCACATCTGCCCATGTCCTTTGGCGTAACGTCCACGGACAGAGCGTCTTTTGTCTTGGAGAAGACGTAAGAGCCATCGCCTGCCTGAGCTCCTACGAACGGGCAGTCGGCTTTCTGGGAAGCCTCGGCGAAGCGTGTGCCGAGCATGCCGAAAGCGGCGTTCTTGACATAGTTCTGGATGAGGTAAGGCAGCTGCTGCTTCAGACTGTCAGGGAAGACACCGTGCTTCATCATCAGCGAAATGGTCGACCTTGAGAACTCTTTGTCCTTGTCTATGATGACTATTGGCTGTGCGTTGTCAGGCACTGGCTCGTCTACGATCTGTGCCTCGTTGGCTGGGTTCTTTATGCCGCCAAAGAGCTTCTTGATTTCAGCCTCTGTCTTGTCAACATCCACGTCGCCAATGACTATGATGCCCTGATGGTCGGGATGGTACCATTTGTGGTAATAGTCTACAAGCTCTTTACGCTTGAAGTTGTCTACCACCGACATGAGTCCGATGGGATAACGCTTGCCGTATTTTGAACCTGGGTAAAGCTTCTCAAGGTTGCGCTCCAGCATGCGGCTCTGTGCCGACGTGCGCAAGCGCCATTCCTCGTGTATCACGCCTCGTTCCTTGTCGATCTCGTCTTGCTCAAGCAGCAGGCCGCACGACCAGTCGCGCAGGATGAGCAGGCAGGAGTCGAGGGTAGACTGGTTCTGCGTAGGCACGTTGTCGATGTTGTAAACCGTCTGGTCTATTGAGGTGTAGGCATTCAAGTCGCCGCCAAACTCTATACCCTTTGAGCGGCACCACTCTATAAGGTCGTTGCCCTTGAAGTGGTCTGACCCGTTGAATGCCATGTGCTCGAGGAAGTGGGCAAGGCCTCGCTGGCTTTCCTCCTCTTGTATGGAGCCTACCTTTTGTGCAATGTAAAAGTTTGCTCTGTGCTCAGGCCAGTTGTTATGACGGATGATGTAAGTAAGCCCGTTGCTCAGCTTTCCAATGCGGAAGGCAGTGTCAACGGGGATAGCCATGTCGGGTGTCTGCGCATGCACCAAAGGTGCGGACAGCAGAAGCAACACGCCAACTAATAAATGTTTTAAGTTCATAAAACTAAAGAAAAAGTATTGTTTAGATGAATATGGCGACAAAAATAGCAAGAAACGCTATCATAAACAAAAATATCATGACTTTTTTGAGGCTTTGTTCAAAAGAATTATAAGAAATTTTAAATCTGTTACGAAAGTTTGCAAATTATTTCTTGTATTAGCAGCCAATGGTGTGGTTTGTTATAAGTGGCTATGGCAGCCTTGCGCTTTCCGCTGCCATAGCCTGTTTCTTCTATGGCTCTCTGTATCTTGCCGGCATCTTTTTTCTTATTTTTTCTCAATATCTTATACGAATGTCAAAAACATTTCCTATATTTGCCACCAGAAACCCAATAAAACGTTTGACCTATGATGCAAAACCTTATAGATACGCTCCACGCTGAGCAGTGTCCCTTAGTGGTACTCCATGATGGCCACATACGCACATTTGGCGGGCACGGCGTTCGCCGCCTTTATAACATAATGACAGACGAGCCTGAGCTTCTCTACGATGCCAAGCTTGCCGCAAAAGCCGTAGGCCGCTCTGCCGCACAGATGATGGTAGAGGGCGGTGTGGCAGAGGTGTGGGCCGACTACATCTCTCAGCCGGCGTGCGACTTGCTGCAAGAGGCAGGTGTGAAAGTGAGTTTCGGCAGGAAGGCAAGCCATGCCGACTTCCTGCATATATGGCAGAAACTTGGTGAGACAGCAGCTGTTACAGCATGACATGACTTGACTGTAAGCCGAAAACGACTTTCTGTAATTCAAGGAGACTTTGTTTCCATTTAATACTTTGCTGCATCAATGTATTGCTTGTGGGCGAATATGATGACATTATAAATTTGCCGCACCATGTGTCAAAAACACATCCTAAGATGAAGGTTGAAAAGCGTGCGGCTCAGTTCCTGCCTTTCAAGGCAGTCAAGGAACAGTGGGGTGAGGTAGAATGAAGCCTCACTTGAACCGTATTTTTGCCATTACGGGGTAGTGGTCAGACATGTTATGTCGAGTGTATTCCACGATTTTGACTTCGCTTGGTGCGTCGTTTGCCTGCTTTGCCTCGGCTCCCTCTACTGGTGCCCAATAGCCGTCGGTGTGGATGGCGTAGTGGTCGACCTCAAACTTTGGCGACACGAAGATGTGGTCTATGCGGCTCTTGGTGTAGCCCATTATGCTGAAGCTGTTGAAGGTGCCGTTTTCGGCGAAACGCTGCTTTGCCGCTGAATAGCTGTCTTTTAGGATGCCCGATTCGGCGAAGATTTTGTATATTTCGTTGTCTTGGTCTACGTTGAAATCGCCAGTCATCACTACTGGTTTGCCCTTGGCTATGGTCTTCATCTTACTCACGATGAGTTTTGCCGACTCTCGCCTTGCTGTAACGCCTACATGATCCATGTGGAGGTTGAAGAAAAAGAAGGTGAAGCCTGTGTAGCGTTCGCGGAATTGTCCCCACGTGCATAGGCGGACGCAAGCCGCATCCCATCCGAGGACTGGCTTGGTGGGGTCGGGGGCGAGCCAGAAGTGGCCGTGATTGAGCATCTCGAGCCTCTTTTTGTTGTAGAATATCGGCTCAAACTCGCCTTTTTCCTTGCCATCGTCCCGTCCTACTCCAATCCATGAATAGTCAGTTAGGCGTGTTGCCATGTCGTGCAGTTGGCCTACGAGTACCTCCTGGCATCCGAAGATGTCGGGTTGCTCAAAATTGAGGAAGTTGCACAAAGGGTCTCGCCTCGTCACCCAACCGTTGCCTTTCAGCGAGTCTCCTTGATTGTCGTAACGGATGTTGTATGATGCCACAAAGAGCGATTGTGCCTGTACGGTCAAGGCAAAGAGCGTCAGTAAACTTACTGCCAGAATCTTTTTATACATTTTGATAGCCATTCTGTTTGTTGATATAGTGTGCAAAATTAGCAAAAAAATCAAGGCTTGGCAAAACAAGGCGTGCTTTTTTGAGATTAGAGCTGAAAAAAACGTATGCGCCAAGGCTTTTCCTTAAGAATATTTTATGCGAACACAACGTTTGACATAAGTCAATAAAAGTTGGAATGATTACAAACTAAACTTAAAACGTTTGGCACATATTCTTTTTCTCACTACCTTTGCATCGTCAAACAAAGGAAGGGGTTAGGTTATTGAAAGCCGCGGCCTTTGTGCGACAGGGGAGAACCTTCGTGAGAAGGATGTCCCGATTACATTCATAAAAGTTAGGTTAGTAGATTGTTTCATATAGGTTTTTAGTTTTTAGGTTTTAAAAGTTAGTTTTTAGGTTAGCACAAATCCCCATCTTTCAAGCGAGGAAGATGGGGATTTGTTTTTATATTATTCCTTGTGGCTGCATTCCTTGCATATTCCCTTTATCACGTAGTTTGCCGAGTTCATAGAGAATCCGTGCGGCAGTGGGACGTGTGGCATCTGCGTGTCATACAGGCAGTAGATCTTGTGGCACTGCTCGCAATAGAAATGCACGTGCATGTCGTCGTCGCTATCGTTGCTGTGGCTTAGGCACAGCTCGTACTTGATGCCCCCGTCGCCGTCTTCTATCGAGTGTACGAGGTGTTGGCCGCGAAATAACGTCAGAGCACGAAAGATGCCACTCTTGTCTACGCTCACAATCTTTTCCTCAAGCTCTGTCAGCGATGAAGGGTGCTCCTCTGCCGCCAGTGCCTTTACCACGAGAATACGGTTGCTCGTGGGCTTTATGCCATGCTGTTGCAATAGCTTAACACAAGTAGGTTCGTCCATTTTTCCACAATACTAAAACTATCAGTCGGTTGCCTACGGCTGGGGGCAAGGCTTGAAGCCGAGTGCAAATATAGCAAGTTTTGGTAAATTACGGAAAAAATATGCTGCAAAATACCTATTTCTTGTTACCTTTGCACAAAATACATAAACAAGCGGAGATGAAAATAAACAATCCTTCATTCGATATATGGCTACAGCAACCGGGCATTGACGGCTTGTACAGGCAAATAGAGCGCGCTGGGAGGGTGTGCTACAAAAGCGAAGACCACAGGACGGAAGACTCGGCAAGGCCTTTTGTGGAACGGATGATTAAGAATCATCATTACGCAATGCTTGAGCATGGCACCGTCTATCTGCTATATAAATGCTCGGATGGGAATGGAGGCGAGGCACTGCCGTGGCAGAAATATACTGCCGACAGGTTCTCGAAAGCATCGGCAGCCGAAGACAACCATTATATAACCACTAACCTGCGTGTGTTGGCAGAAAACGGTTGGATGAGCGACTTGGATCATTTCTGCGAGCCTACGTCTTTCCACGAGAGGCGCGTAACCGTGCATTTCACCACGCAAATAGCCATAACCAGGGAGTTCAACCGCCACCGCGTGAACTCCATAGCCGAACAGAGCACACGCTACTGCAACTACTCGAAGGCAAAGTTCGGCAACGAGATAACTATCAACCTGCCGTTGTGGGTACGCCAGGAAATGGAATCTTCTGATTGGTCGGAGCTAATAAACGGGGGCACTCTGGCACTTAACGGCAAGCAATTCATGGAGTTGTCACGCAAGGTTGACGACGGCTCGGCAACCGAGATAGACAATTGGGTGTTTGCCAACATAGCAGCTGAAAAGACATACATGAACCTCATTGCCGCCGGACGGAAGCCTCAGGAAGCACGTGTGCTACTTCCGCTTGACACCAATACCGAACTTGTGCACACGGCATTCGTATCCGATTGGAAGCACTTCTTTGACCTTCGTGCCACAGGCACAACTGGAGCTCCGCACCCCGATGCCAAATCGCTTGCTATGCCTTTATACGAGGCTTTCAAGGCGGAGGGATTACTGTGACATGTAGTCAACGCACACATCATTTACAAAAAAAACGGCAAAAAGTTTGGTTTATTTGTAATAAAGCAGTACCTTTGCACATGCTTTTAGGTAGTTAGGCTTAAAATGCCATGCGCGAGCACGCTGCCAAATAGATGCGTAGAACCGCTAGCTCAGTAGGTAGAGCACAACACTTTTAATGTTGGGGTCATGGGTTCGAACCCCATGCGGTTCACTAAAAAGGAGAACTTTTTATAAAAAGGTTCTCCTTTTTCTGTTAATAAAGAAACTTATTTAAGTTCTGTAGATTTTTTAATCATATTCATGAATAATAATGGTCATGATGCATCGTTTTGGACGGAGGACGACCATGAATCTGTGTGGACAAATCAATGCTATTGGCTTTTTTCTCAAAAGCCGCACTGCCTTTTTTAAACATGCTTATCTCTGCCGAGCCAAATGTTCAGCCGCCTGTTGAGTGAATGGAGAATTTGCCCTAAGTTGCCGGCTTTCAGGTTCAGCCAAAGCTCCTCAAAGCTGCGGCATGTCTTTATCCACGAGTGGTTCCAGCCCATCGTGCGGTAAAGGTGGTGCTTGTAGGGCATGTATTCCATGACGTACTTCGGATGCTTGAGAGGAAAGGACACGTCGTAGCGCTTCATGGTGAAAATGCTGCGCAAGCCGTGGGGCATGGTCTTTAGTGCCGAGTAATGTGTAGAGTCGGCTGTGGCGCCAATATTGTTCACCATGTTTTTCGTTGGCATTATGGCGAGCCCGTTGTTCATGAGCATCGATGCCCAAAAGATGCTTTCAAAGTATTGTTTCCCGCTTGCGGCGTGGTCGGCGCACATTTTCATAAAGTCCGCTCTGTAGCCGCGCTCTTTCACTATTGCTTCAAGCTGGTTGCGGTTGAAGTCATCGCGCATGAAACTATAGTCGCCGTCCCATTTGTCAATGACCCTTCGCCACGAAGCCCAGCCCCAAATGGAAAAAGCAGAGGTGAAGAAATAGTCGTAGGGCACGCCCTTGGTTATTTCGTCGGTATTGAATCCGGCAACCATAGTAATGCGCTCATCGTTCTCATACCTATCGAGCATCTCCTTGCAGAAGGGCAGGAACGATGGCGAAGACACCACGTCGTCTTCTATGACCACCACCTTGTCGGCAAGCGAAAACGCCCATTTCTGCGACATGTAGCCTGATGGGTCACAGCCGTAGTTGCGCGTTTGGTAGTTGCGGTGCACGTCGCAGTCCCAGTCGATGTTCTCGTCGCTTGCTATCTCGCGGCATGCCGCCACGCCCTGCAAATCCTTCTCATTGCCCTCTCTCGCTCCGTCCTGATAGAGAAAAAGCTTCGACGGGCGCGCCTCGCGTATGGCGGCAAACACGTGCCTGAACGTCTCGGGGCGGTTGAAGAACAGCATCAGCACTGCTATGTCAGTCTTGTATGGGTACTTCATAATGGCTTACACTTCTAATACAACTCTTGCGTCAATGCCTAACTTCTTGCTTATCTCCCTACCCACCTTAAGAGTCGGCTCACTTTTCCCAGAGATATAGTTGCCTATACTTTTAGAGCTTACGCCTAAAATTTGTGAGACGTTCTCTTTAGTAAGACCCATTTCATGCATACGCAACTTTAGCACGGCTCCCAGTGAAGGTGAAGCTGTTGGGTAATGTTCATCTTCATATTCCTCTACGAGATCTGACAATAATTTATATTCAATCAGATTTGTGTCAGACATTGGTGAGTTGTCATCAAACAGAGGGTCGAGTTCTTCTATACGCTTTATAGCTGCATTATATTCACCTTCATTCTTTATCCTTGCCATACTCAAATATTCTGTATATCTTTTATTTTGTCATATTGCTGATGTGTACCAACAAATTTTATAAGCACATTCTGAATAGTAGATTTTATTACGGCAATCAATCGGTAATCATTGCCTTTTATGTTAAAGACGTAATGCTGATGTTCAATGCTATTGACGCTGTTGAAAGTCTTTTTTTATGTCTGCAAAGCACGTCCATGTAGCAGCACGGGTCTTGCAGAACCAATCTTCCAGTGCTTCCTTTGGCTGAGGATTGTTTGTATAAAAGTCAATTATTGTTTTCCGTTTGATTATGTGCATATAATCTGTTAATCCACTTGCAAAGATATGAAAAAACAGATTTCACGCCAAATGTTTTAGCCACAATTTATGGCATTTACAGCCTGCCATTGCCACTTTTTTCTTACCTTTGTGGCAAAATACTTGATGATGAGTAAAGGGTCACTGCTTTTCGTTCCCGTTGGCGGACTTGCCAATCGCATGCGTGCTGTCGCTTCGGCTTATAATCTTGCACGTCACACAGGTGTAAATCTTAGCGTGGTTTGGTTTAGGGATTGGGCTGTCAATGCCCGTTTCTGCAATATTTTCGAGCCAGTGAATGGGTTGTGCCTTAGAGACGCAACCTTTTCTGACCTTCTGTTCCAATAATAAGTTTGCATCCATGACTAATCCTTTGGCAATATTTAAGATAAAGCGTGGAGAGCGTTGGCTGTTTGCCGTAGCCTTGCTTGTGTTCGCAAGCTTCAATGCACTGCTCATTTGCAGCCATTGGGAGCTTTACACCAAGTCGCTCATGCATGGTGGTTCATGGACTTTGTTCAATAACAATTTTGAGATGTCGGGCTATGACCAATGGTCGTGGCTGACACTTACAGAGGGAAGGGTCGACTTCGAGACTATCCGCCATCCGCTTTACCTTACGTTTCTTTACCCTATGTACTGGCTCAACCATTGGCTTATGTCATGGTCGGGCATTAACTTTGCCGTTATAATGCTTGGCATAGTCATCACGGGTTGCGCCACATACGCTGCGGTGTTCTTTCATCGCATTTGCCGTGAGGTGATGGAACTGGGCAATGGCGAGAGCCTGCTGCTCACGGCATTGCTTTTCTCCTTTGCCCATGTGCTGGTGCCGTGTATGGTGCCCGACCACTTCGCCATAACCCTTTCGCTGCTCATGCTCACCCTCTACGTTGTCGGAATGCGCATGAAGAAAGGCAGACAGCTTAAGGCTTGGCAAGGATTCTTGCTCGCTTTCTTCAGCGGAGGCATGGCATCTACCAATGTGGCAAAGGTTTACCTTGCCGGGCTCTTTGCCAACGGCAGGCGTTTTTTCAAGCCAAGGTATCTGCTCGTTGCCGTTATTCTTCCCGTATTACTGTTGCTTGCCGTGCAACGCATTCAATATTACACCATCGAAGTGCCGCTTACGGAAAAATATGACAAGATAGCTAAGGCTAACGCAAAGAAGATGGACAAGGCTAAAATGGCAGCCCACGAGAAGATAATGCAGGAAAACAATATGAAACGGGTGTCTGACGACAAGAATTCAATCCTTTATCTATTTGATTTCAAGACTCCAAGGCACCAGACATTGGTGGACAACTATTTCGGCGAAGGCTTCCAGTTGCACAAAGAACACCTTTTAGGCGATGTGTTTAAATCGCGCTCTGTGTTCGTTAGCTATAGCTTTTGGGGCAACTATGTCGTTGAGGCGGCAATCGTCCTGCTGTTTATTTTAGGCATAATTTTTGGCATACGCCATAAATTTTACCTTCTTGTGCTCTCTTGGTACGGCTGCGATTTTCTTCTGAACATCGTTTTCGGCTTTGCCATTAACGAAGTGTACATCATGACATCGGGCTGGGCTTTTATCATCCCTATAGGCGTAGGCTATGTTTTCAAGCGGCTGAAAGGGCATCTGTTGCAGGCAATGCAAGCAGTAGTGACATTTCTTGCGGTTTTCCTTTGGGCTTGGAACGGAAGTCTCATTGTCAGTTATCTGCTTTAAACTAAGAAAGGAAACTTATTTATGAAGGTGTCTGTTTTGGTTCCCGTATATGGCGTGGAGAAATATATCGGCAAGTGTGCAGAGTCGCTGTTCAGCCAGACTTATAAAGACTTAGAATACGTCTTTGTAAACGATTTCACGCCGGACAAGAGCATAGAGGTGCTGCAATCAGTTGTTAGCAAGTACCCGGAGAGACAGGCAGATATAAAGATTATAACCCATGACAGGAACCGTGGCTCAGGTGCAGCAAGGCATACGGCAATGGATTATGCCACGGGAGAATTTGTGGTATTTGCCGACAGCGACGACTTTCTGCCTGTTGACGGCATAGAAAAGCTGGTAAGGCGGCAGGAGCAGACGGGGGCTGACTTGGTTGACGGAGCTTATAACAGTTTCTGCAACAATGCTTTTTCCAACATGCGCTTTCCTTATAAAGGCAGCCACTACGCAGAACTATTGATTATCCAAAATGTTGTCTCACATCAGCTTTGGGCACGCCTCATCCGTTGCAGCGTGTTCTCTGACAACAACATAAACTTTACCGAGGGCGTAAACCAGGCAGAGGACTATAGCGTCATTCCCCGTGTGGCATTCTGCGCAAAAAGGGCGTGGACAGACGACGTGGTTTATCATTACCGCATAGACAGCGAAGGAACCTTTACCGACGGCATCAGCCCAAAGCATGTAAAGTCGTTTCTTTGGGCAAACCGCATTGTAGCCGATTTCTTTAAGGACAAAGGCAAGAAGTACTTATACCCTTTGCGCGTGGGGCTTATCAATGCTTCTTGCAAGGCAGTCAGGGCAGGAAAGTCAATAGCTGAAGTCAACAAAGCCCTCAACTATAAGCCCGTAGGCTTGCTTTTCAGGCTTTCCGTCTTGTTTCTTTCGCGCAAGTCAACCGTCAGGCTGGCACGGCTTGAGTACCTTGTATTGAAGCGGCTGTACATTTGGTCGTTGCGTTAAAGCTTGCGCCTTATGAACTCTATGCACTCGTCAAGAATGACAGCATGGGCAAGCTTCATCGCCACAAAATAGAGCACAGTGGCTATGACGATTCTCGCCACGAGGAGAATTACATTGTTTGTTATCCAGAACGTCAGCCCATAGGTGGCTGCCATGACAGCAGCTGAGGCTAAGCAGAATGGCAAAATGTCCCTCAGCGTGTCAAACAGCCTTATGCCGACAAGCCTGTAAGCAATGCGTTGCCACACCAATAGCCACAAGATAAGGAATACCGAATAGGCACCCACCATGACAGTCATGCCCCATGAGTGCATGGCAACGATAATTCCTACTTGAAACACTATTTGGAAAATGTTGCACCACATGTAAATATCAGAACGTCCGTTGCTTATGGCGAGGTTCTGGTAAAGGGTGTAAAACGGGTAAAAGGCTCCGCTCACGCAAAGTATTTGCAGCAATGCCACGCAGCCCTCCCATTTAGGCCCAATAGTTATCATTATGAACTCATGAGCCACCAACGCCAGCCCGAACATAGCCGGAAAACCAAGAAACGCCGTGAAGCGCATCATCTTCCGAAACACCAGAGCCTCTCGCCCGCGCTCACCCTTGACGCTCACCATCACTGGCTGTGCTATCTGCCCCACTGTGTTTGCTACGAAAGAGTTTGCCATGTTGTCCCATTTATAAGCTTGCGAGAAGTTTCCAACCGCCTTCATCGGGTATAGCCTGCCAAAGATGAACGTGAGGATGTTGCCGCTGACGGTATTGATAATCTTCGTCACAAGTATTTTCACTGCAAACGAGAACATCCTCTTTACGGGCCCAAAGTCGATGTGCAGGCTCGCTATGCGCGGCGTGTAATAGAACCGGCATAGGTTCAGTAGGGTGATATAAGCCACCTGCTGCCATGCAAGGCTCCAATAGGCATAGCCGTTGAAAGCGAGCGTCACGCCTACGATGCCCGAACCAAGGAGTGCCACTACGGCGCAAACTGCCAGCTCCTTGTTCATCATGTTCTTCGTCATATAAGCATTGCTCGTTATGCCAAGCGACGAAATGACGAAGGACAGGAAAACGAAGCGCGACAGCACCGTGAGTCTTGGCTCATGGAAAAAGTCGGCAATGAGCGGGGCTGAGAAGAACAGGATGGCATATATAGTGACGCTTGTAAGCACGTTGAACCAGAACACAGAATTGTAGTCGCTGCGCCTTGGCTCCTTCAGATTTACCAAAGCCTGAGAGAACCCGCTGCTTTGCAGGTCGCCGGCAATGGCGGTGAAGATTGTCAGCACGCCCACGATGCCGTAGTCGGCAGGCGTAAGCAGCCTTCCGAGTATTATGCCGAAGGCAAGGTTCAGCACCTGCGTCGTCCCGCTGTTCATGGCTCCCCAAAACAGCCCTTGGGCAGTTTTCTCTTTCAGAGATTCAGGCATCTTATATCAGTGCTAAGTTCAAGTTTATATATTATTATAAAGAAAGCTTCACAGGTCTATGCGTTACTCGCATTTCCATTGGTGGAAATTTCTCCACCTTACCATAGTGCCGCGTTAAATAAGCATCAATGTCATAAGGTGCTTCAACAGTAAGGTCTCCAAACTTCACCATGCTTGTCTTGTCTATTTCGTCAGACGGTATAAACTCGCTTTTCATCATCACTTGGCCGTAAAACTTTGTTTGTTTGCCATTGTAGCTGTTTTTAACCTTAAGCATCAAGTTGTAAATGGTCTTCTTACTAAGAATACACGACGTGATTTTCTTTATAAAGACATGAAAAACACTCTCTTTCCAAGGGCCGTCAATCGAACATTTGCCAAAATACTTATAAGGCCATATTTCCTTGCAGACAAAGCAAGAGTTCAAGAAAAGTGTTGCCTTTCTTTGCCATCTGCGTACTCCTGTATTGTCAGGTACCTTGTCAAAGGGGAAAATATCTATGTAAACACCTTGGTGCATTTTAATGTCTCGGCTGATTTCCTCTTGAAAGACCGTGTTGCTTTTTCTTACCTTGGCAAAATAGAAAGGTGTGTGTGGGTCACTTCCGAACCATTGCAGGAAAAAATCCTTTTTGAGTACTTGGGGGGCTTCTTTAAGGAAACGATTATAATTCTCCCGTTTCATACCTATATCTATATCGTCGTCCCAAGCTATTATGTCTTTCCAAAATTTGGCTCCTATCACAGTTCCACCCGTTATAAAGTATTGTATATGGAGCAGCTCGCACACTCTGGCTATCTCTGCGAGGATTTCGTGTAGGATGGAATGTAGCTGCTTCAGTTCGTCTTCTGTATATCCCTGTCGCTTTGCCATAAAGTTTACATAAATATTTCGCAAAGATAACATAAGATTCTGACAATGGCAAATTTATCAACCCTTTTTTGCGTTTCGGGAAAGGTAAGAGGCATTCGAAGTCGTTATACCGTTAAGGATTTACACGCACGGTGTCTGTGGCTGGTACGCACGCCGCCTGTGGCTGGTACGCGCGCCGCCTGTGGCAGACACGCGCGGCGTAGATGCGTGGCTCGTGCGGCAAGCGTGCTTTGCAGGATGGGGATTATTGTCTAAAAAGAAAAATGTTTTTGGATAATTTTTTGATAGTTTTTGGAGGGCAAGAAGAAAACGGGGCTGGTACAGAGAAGTTTAAAAGGCTATACGATGAAAGTTTAGGGGCTATGCGGTAAAAGTTTAAGGGGGAAACGGGGAAAGCTCTTGGAAGCGTGTCCTGTGAATGTACGGAGAAATCACAGGACAGGCTTTTACGATGTTATGCTTTCATTTTCCGGGGTGAATAAAGCAGTGCAACGGCATACGCGGATATTCCTTCCTCCCTTCCTGTGAACCCCAGCTTTTCGGTCGTGGTAGCCTTTATGCTTATCTGGTCCTCATCGCAACCCATTACCTTGGCGAGACATGCCTTCATTGCCGGCACGTGCGGATTGAGCTTCGGCCTTTCGGCGCAGACGGTAGCGTCGATGTTGCCAATGCTGTAGCCCTTGGCAGCTATGAGCTCGATGACCTTTTTTAGGATTATCTTGCTGTCCATGTTGAGCGTTTTCTCAGAGGTGTCAGGGAAATGATAGCCTATGTCACGCATGTTTGCCGCGCCGAGGATGGCATCGCAGACGGCGTGTACCAGCACGTCGGCATCGCTGTGGCCGAGAAGACCTTTGCCGTAGTCTATCTTTATCCCACCCAGTATAAGGTCGCGCCCCTCTACGAGGCGGTGGACATCGTAGCCCATTCCCACTCTAAACATATTCTTTTGCTGCTCTAAATATATTCTTACCTCCTATTAAACAGGTCTTTGATTCCATCCATGTCGAAGCTCAGCGAGAAACGCAGCGTCTGGTCAAGAGGGTTGCTCTTTGCTGTGCCTATGACGTAGCCGGCGTCAAGCTGGAACGCGCTCATCTTGAAGCCGGCGCCCACGGTGAAGTATTTGCGGTTGCCCTTGTTCTCGCTTTCGTGGTGATAGCCTGCGCGGAGGGAGAAGCGGTCGTTGTAGGTGTACTCGGCACCTACGCTCCACTGTATTTCCTCCAACTCCTCCTTGAAGCCGTTGGGCGCGTCGCTGAAGCTCTTGAAGATGCCGCTGATGCTCGACACGTCATAATAGTCTTTCTGCTTGCGCTGCTCGTATGCCTCGGTTGATTCGCCTTCCTCCTGCTTGGGGAATGTAGGCACGAGCAGCTTGTTGGCATCTGCCGCAATGGTGAAGGTGTTGTATTCGTCAATAGGGTATTTCAAGGCTGCGCCTATGCGCAGGTTGGTAGGTATGAACTCGCTGTATTCGCTGCCTCCAAAAGAAATCTTACTGCCTATGTTGGAGATATTCATGCCTATGCCGAGCTGGCATTCGTGCCCGCTGATCAATGGATAGGTCTGGTAATAAAAGGCGAGGTCGGCGGCAAAAGCGGAGCCTGGCGACGTGTCCTGCGTGAAGTCGTAGGTGAGGTCAGAGTATATCCAGCGCACGGCTGCGGCTATAGAGAATTTCTCGCTCAGCATCAGCGAATAGGCTACGTCAAGCGACATCTCGTAAGGATTGATTGTCATGCCGGGGTCGTCGGCACTCATATTCTCGCTTGTAGATACTTCGCCGAGCGAAAAATAGCGCAGCGAGCCCGACACTGCCGAATAGTCGCCAATGCGGTAATAGCCGGCAAGATAGCCGAGGTCAATATCGTTGACTATCTGGCGCAGCCACGGCGTGAAGTTGAGTGCTACGCCTGCACGGCTTATGGTGAACGGATATTTTGCCGGATTCCAATACTGTGAATTCACGTCGGGGTCGGTGGCGGCACCCACGTCGCCCAATCCGCCGGCGCGCGCATCAGGGGCAATGGTCTGCGATGTGACTGATGTTTGAACCGGGTTGAACATATTGTGCTTGTCCTGAGCCAATAGCGAAACAGGCACCAAGAGCATGGACAATATTATGAATAACGTCTTTCTCATACAGACTTATAACGCTCAATGCCTTTAATTATTGTTGATTACTATGAGTTTCTTAGCCTTTGACGCTGTTGCGCTGCCGTCAGAGGCTATGCGTGCGCGGTAGAGGTAAACGCCGGTCGGCAGCCGCCCGCCGTTTTCCTGCGTGAGGTTCCACTCCAGCGTGTAGGCTCCGCCTGTGGTTGAAACTGCCTTGGTGGCATGTGTCCACAGTAGCCGCCCGCTCATGTCGAACACGTCTATTGTAACGTCCATCAGGCTTCCTCCGAAATTGTGGCTTACTATGAACGTCGTTGTGGTGGTGGCTGGGTTGCGTGAAACGTTCACGTCGTTGAGCGAAGGCTTTAGCCCCTTGACAACGTTGAAGTCGAGGGTTGCCGTCGACGCATTGTTCATGGTGTCCCAAGCACGGAACAGCAGCGAGTGGCGGCCCGGCTCAAGGCTCGGAATGTTATAATATGTAGATCCGGAAGTGTATGAACCGAAGTCGAAAGCGAAGTTGTCGTTGAGCGAATAAGTCTTGTTGGCATCGCCGTCTATTATCAGCTCAAGGTTATGTCCTATGCCGTTGCTCGTTGCGTTGATGCCGCTGCTGTCGCTTAGGCGTGCCACGAAGTAGGGCGTGGCGTTCACGCTGCCTCCGTTTTGGAATTCAGGATCGTTCAGATAACAGTATATTTTGGGCCCTATGGTGTCAGTAAGCAGCGAGCCTGTGCCTCCAAGAATGAAGTTGGTTGCGGAGCCGTGAGCCGTTGTGCTGTGCGCGTTGTTCACGGCATAGGCGCATATACGGCCGGTGTTGTTGGCGTAGTTGAGGTCAAGAGGAACTGCGAAGGACATGTTGAACCTACCTCCGACAATGCTGTCGGAGCCCTCATAGACAGACTTCGTGCGGTTGTAGAATTTGAAAGGCTCGTCTACGCGGTCAGGGCTGTTGGCGCTCGGGTTCTGACGACAGGTAACGAGTTCTCTCGAGTCGAGGACGTTTAGTGTAACAATTCCGTTGAACGAGGTCTGCCCTTGCACGTGCCCTTTCACGTTTGCCACGCTGCCTGCCTCCAAGGTTATGTTGCTTCCTTCGGACATAGGCTGCCCGTTTATGGAGTCGATGACGATGGTGCCGGTGGGTGCGTTCAGCGCAATGGCAGGGTCGCCGAGCAGAGTGTATTGCAGTTTGTTGTCGGTTCTGTCTTGTCCCGTGGTAATCATCAGGTTCTTTGCCAGTCGGGCGGCTTCCCCGATGGTTGTATTCTTGCCGTTTTGCTGTCCCAGCACGTATCTGAGATAAGCCATGTTTATGACCCGGTTGTAGCTTGACTGTACGGTGCGCGTAGTGCCGAAGAAGGCTATTGCCCCGCCGTTTCCGTTCAGCAGCGCGGCTTCGCCGATGTTGTCCTCCACGCCGTCAAACGCCATGATGTCGCACGAGGCTGTAATCCACAGCGGCAGGTTCTTGTTGGTGAACGCGTGGAAGTCGGAAAGCGTAAGAACTGCTTCGTGCGAAATCCAGTCGGCGCGGCCGTGCCCCATATAGTCCATAATCAAGGCTCCCTGTTGCTGTTGTTGCTTTATAATGCTGGAAACTTCGGGATAGCGGTTGCCCGTAGACGAAGTCTCCTGCGTGTATGCGTCCCACATCACCTTCTTTATCTGATAGTTGGGGTAGCGTGCGGCTATGTCCTCGGCGGCGGCATTGGCATCTCTCATGTGGGTGTTGTTGTTGCCGTCGTCGCCCATAAACACTATGGTGTTTTGCCAGGTGCCTGCGTTGGCGTTGTTTACATAGCTGATGGTCTTGTCTACCATAATCTTTGCGTCAGCCTCTGTCGTGACCGTGAATCTGCCCACCGCCACGTCGAGCAAGTCGGTCTTGTTGTAATAATCCCTTTGCAGGTTCACGCCTTCGCCGTCGTCAAGATAGCCGAAGAAACCGTCGTCGACATAGCAATGCAGCTCGTTGAACGAGTTTTCGCTTTCGTAGCACAGCAGGTAGTCGTCGGCGTTGAAGTTTTTGCATTCTGGCGTGAGCATGCGGTTGTCCCACACTCCGTCGCCGAAAAGCAGCAAATATTTGGGCATGTCGGCATCGGTCTCCGCGCGGTCGTACAGCATTTTCATGTATCGCCGGTAGGCGTTGGCATCGGGTGTGCCGCTTGCGAACTCGTTGTAAAGCTCGTCGGCAGGGAGTATGTTTACGCGGAGCGAGTCGTGCTGCTCATGGAAGGCGGCGAGCCGCTGTGCTTGGGCAAGCAACTTTTGTGACGTGGGTATTATTATCACCATGTCGGCTTGTGGGTCGGCATGGTGGTCTTGGTTGGTAATGTTGTAGACGTACTCAGGCGCAGGGAACGATGCCGTGAGGTCGGGAGCCTTTGCCGGCGTGTCCCAGGTGGCTGATACATAGTCGAGATGCAACGGGCCTCCCCTCAAGGCTGTTATCTTTACGGTGTCGGTGGCGTGGAAATTGTTGACGGTGTATGTAGCCGACGCTTCGTTTCCTTGGTCGTATTCGCTGTTTACATAGATGTTCAGAGTGCCCAGCGTAGAGTCGTTGAGCTCTATCCTTGCGCTTGCTGCCATGCCAGAGGTGATGTTCAAATAGAGCCTTCCCGTCCTGCTGCCGGAGCGATTGGCAAGGACTATCCGCTGGGTTGCGCCATTTGCTATGGCGTGGGAGTCAAAGAGGTTGCGGCCTCCGTTGTACCAGCTGAAGCCGTCGCGTTCGTAGAGCGTGTGATAGTCGTTAGCCGAGGGGTAGAAAGAATTGATGAATGACGTGGAGTCAATGCTTGCCGGCACTGAGTCGTCTTGTGTTATGAAATAATATCCATAGTCAGAATAGGGGTTGCGCGTGCGCCTTGTTGTGGTGTTGCTGCTCCAGCTCACCGGTCCACGGGCATAGAAAAGGCGGCGGCCGTTGACCGTGCATGTCGGCACCTCCTGCAAGTCGTCGAGCCTTTGCAGTTCGTTGCCGTCGAGCACTTCGTTCTGTAGGTTGCCGCCGTAGCCGTAGATACGGACGCGGCTGAGGTCGGAGAAGCCTGCGCGGCGTATAACCGACGAGGTCAGTTCATAGACTCCTGACGACGGCACGCGTATCTTTGCCCATGTGCCTTGCCTAAGCACTGAATGGGAGGCATAGCGGGCGGAGGGCGAGTTGGTAGTTGAGAGCTTGGGGCTGAGGACTGGGCGTTGAAGGTTTGAAGTAGCTTTTGCCTTGGCTTGGGCTAAGGCAGGCTTTGGCTTGGAGTCAATCCTTAGCATAAAGCTCACCAGTATCTGGTATTTCCCTTCGCGGAGGACGAGCGGGCAAAAGCTCACGCTCAGATGGGCTTGCCTGCGGTCGAGAATAATGGCTTGGCTTGTTTGGGGCAACTCCGACAAGGCATCGGTTGAGAGTCTATGGTAGTTGGCAATGTCCGTCTCTGTCATGTCTATGAACTCCGGATAAAGTATGGTGGAAGTATATACGGAGTCCTGATAGTCGTCGGGAAGCTGAACGGTATAGGTAAATGAGGGCAATATGCTGTCAACGCTCACCTCGTCGGAGGTGAGATTGAAGAACCGTTGGGCAGGTGCCGTGAGGCAGATAGCCAACAATGCCAATAATGTTACGAGCCTATACTTTTGCATAGCCATTTATTTGCAATTGAAATCAAGCACTTTCTTTTCTTCTATCCATCCCTCAAGATGGTCGTTGATGTGCACCGGCCCCACTCCTGCCGGAGTGCCAGTGTATAGCAGGTCGCCTGTCTTGAGCGTGAAGTAGCGGCTTATGTATGCCACTATCTCGTCTACGGAGCGCAGCATGTCGCCTGTATAGCCTTGCTGCGCCGTCTGTCCGTTGATGTCAAGGTGGAAGCGCAGGCGCTGGATGTCAGGCAGTTTTTCTTTTTCCACCCAGTCGCCAATGCAAGCCGAACCGTCGAAGCCCTTTGCCAAGTCCCAGGGATGGCCGTTGGCTGCAAGCCGCTTTTGAAGCTCGCGCGCGGTGAAGTCGATGCCTAAAGTCACTGCGTCATAGTAGCGATGGGCGAACCTGACAGGCACCGTCTTGCCGAGTTTGCATATCCTGACCACTATTTCGGCTTCATATTCTATGCGTCCAAGGTCATCCGGAATGAAAAACGGCTTGTGGTTCTTTAGCAGGCTGGAGTCCGGCTTGAAGAATATCACGGGAGCCTCTGTCTTTGATAACGTGCCGTGGAGCTCTTTATTGTGTAAGGCGTAGTTCATGCCTACGCAAAATATCTTCATATTCTTATGCTTTATATGTTGTTTTGTTTAATTGCGATGTTTGCCTATCAGCATTTTCTTGCCGTTTATGATATAAATGCCTGGCAACAGCCGGCTTGCGTCTGTGCCCATAAACCGCCCGTCTATTGAGTATATTCTATTGTCTTTCTTATAATCGCGTATGTCCTTTATGCCCGTTGCCTTTTCCAAAATCAGCCTGAGTCCTGCCTCTGCGTCTATCTGCCCATAGCCGTAAAGGTTGTTGGGGTAGGAAAGGCTTGGGTCGTAATGGGTACACGTCTGGGCGAAGATTTTAAGGCAATCTTGCGGCGTGAGGCGTGGATTGGCTTGCAGCCACAGGGCTATTGTGCCGGCTACGACTGGCGAGGACATCGACGTGCCCATGTTTGCGTTCCAAGCATAGGTGCGGCGGTTGTATGTAAAGTGGCGCACGTCGCTGTTTATGTCGTTGGCTTTTGGATTGTGTTCTATGTAATAGCTGCTGTATGCGGAGATAATGTTTTGACCAGGTGCCATTACGTCGGGCTTGATGCGGCAGTCATAAGTGGGGCCTACGCTTGAGTTGATATTTATCCCACCGTTTGTAGCGCCGCCAAAGTCTTTCGGCTGTCCAAGGTAATTGGTGTATTTTGTGCGATAGCCAGTCATGCCTACGCAGATGACGCTTGGCGCGCTACCGGGCGAGAGAATGCAGTGGCTGTTGTTGCCGGCTGGTTCGGAATTGTCATTGGTGTTGCTCAGCGAAGCTGAGTTTGCGTAAAGCTCAACGTCTGCCTCGGCTCCTGTAAGCACTATTTGCAGCTTGTTTGGATAGATGTAATGGTTTGAGCTTATCACCCAGTCGGCAACCGTCTGTCCCTTGTCATAGCAGCTGGGGTATGCCGTGACGGCTATGAAAAGAGAGTCGCCTCCTACCGTGGTGCTGTCATGAAGCGTAGAGTCGGCAGATGCCAAAACGTCTTTGAGGTTGTATTCCTTTATAGTCCTGTCATCGACATTGGTAAGCAAGCTGAGTTTGAAATCAGCATTGGCGAGAGTGGTGAAGCTCATCGTCCTGCCGTACCACGGGCTTGTTGCCAATATCGTTGCAGAGTCTCTGCCTTGTGGCTTGTGCAGGTAGTTAATTTTATTTCCTTCGTTTCCTGCCGCCGACACGATGATATGGCCTGGCCCTGAAAGCGAATCGAGCATTTCATAATACAGCAGGTCGTTGCCTTTGAAGTCTTGGTAAGAGCCTTCGCTGAAGTTTATGACGCACGGTTTGCCCACGCTGTCGGCATAGTCGAAGATGTACTTGAAGCCAAGCGCGTCGAGTGCGTAGGTATATTTATAATAATCGTCGGGGGAAATAAGGCTTGCGTCGTCGCTTGTGACGTTGCACACAAGGCAGATGTCGGCTTCCGGTGCCACTCCTGAATAGACAGTATTTACGTTGGAAGATGTGTTTCCTGTGGATTCTTTTTCAGAAGTAGGCAAGCCTTCGCTGCCGCTTCCTGCTGCAATTCCTGCAGTGTGGGTGCCGTGGGTTTGTATCAGTCCGTCGCGCGGATGGGCTATCTTAAGCAGTTCTTCTTCGCCTTTATAGTCGCGTCCTGTCGGAAGCTTGCTGCCGATGGTGTCGGTTGACAACTGGTCCCACATAGCCTTTATGCGGTAAGTCTTCATGTCAGCAGAATAAAAAGTGGGGTGAGTAAGGTCGAAGCCAATGTCTTGAACGCCTACTACAACGCCCTTGCCTGTGTATTTTTGCGGCAAGTTGGTGCCACGATGCAGCATGTCGGAGCCGATAATTATGTTTGTGGTGTCCATCATTGCCTTCGTGCCATGCCCTGCTTCTATACGCTTTACTTCAGGCAGTCGGGAGAGTTTCGTGAGATTGCTGATGGGGATGCTGGCTATGCAAAGGTTTCCATAGGCAGCAAGAATATCACAGCCGTCCAATGTGTGCGGACTTTTGCCGTCGGTCTTGACAAAGGCAATGATGCGCCTGCCAGTCTTTGGCGAGAAAGACTTAGCCTTTTGCCCTGTGCCGTTGCTTGCAGTGAGGCAGGCCTCGCGCACAAGGGGTGACATCTTGGCGAAGCATGGACGCTGTGCTTTTGCACCTATGGCGACACATAGACAAAACGTTGCAATCAGTGATATTAATGTTGTCTTCATGTTTTATTTGCCGGCGTTACGGCATTGCTGAGGTGTCATGCCGGTTTGTTTCTTTATGAACTTGCAGAACGTGGAATAGCTTTCGAAGCCGAAGGAGTCAGCAATGTCTTTCATTGGCTTGTCTGTATACCTGATTTCTATTTTCAACCGCTCCACTGCGTGGTCAAGAATTATGTCAAGTGCAGGCTTTCCAGCATAGAGGTTGGTGATGCGCGTAAGGTATTTTGAAGTGATGAAAAGCTTGTCTGCAAAATAGCTGACGGTTCGCTGGTGGCCGTCCTCGCGGCTTAGCATAGTCAGAAATTGCTTGTAGATATGCTCTGTGCGGTAATGGGAGCCTGTCTTGTCTTCTTCTTTCTTGCTTCCGTCAGGTATATGAAGATCGTTGATGACGTCAAAGAGCAAGGTAGCGAAAAGGTGGTAAATAAGCTCGTCGTGATATAGGTCGTTGGAAGAATTGCGGTAGCGCAATATGCTGAGAAAGACATCTATTCGTGTCATTATATACCTTGGGTCGTTAGTGATGAATTGCCTAAGCGACAATATATTGAGCACTTGATAAACGCGTTCGCCACCGGTAAGCATTCGTGACAGTATCTCCATACTGAAGCCAACCATCGTAGAGCTTCCGTTGTCCACTTGCCTTATATTCGATAGAGTGGTGTTTGGCGGACACAAAACACATGTGCCAGCCTCTATGGTATGAGCTTTATCATTGAGCGAAAAGCTGAGGCTGCCGTCTGTGCAGAAAAGCAAAAGCAGTCCATTGACACTCATGCCTTTGCACAAGTCCTTATAGTTTCCGAGGGGCGAAAGGGCAAAGTAATGGTTGTCGGCATATACTGCCGGTCGGTCAAGCCCCATGAAATCGACTATGCGGAATGTCCTGTCCATGTGGGCAAAGTTACGAAAAAGTTGTTAAACTAAGAAAGGATAAGCGGAAAAGAAAAGCTGAAATGGCTCATATTGAGCAGTTAATAGGAAACCCCGCCTCACCGTGCTTTCGCAACGATGGAGCGGGGCTGTCGCTCTATCGCCTTTTTGAGGCCTTATGAAGTATAATTTTATTTCGTGGTGAACACTCTTTGTTTTCCTGGTTCACCTGCGCTGTCATTTACAGTGGCTTGTACTCCCAGAAAGCCTCCATAGCCTCGTATGAAGCAAGGCCAAGCTCCTGGTACATCTTTGCCGTGGCGTGGTTGCGGTCTTCGGCACGCTGCCAGAACAGGCGTTCGTCGTTGCCAAGATATGGTGCGCTTTCCATCTGGCTGGAGTGCTTCAGGATAGAATTGCGCTTTGCTCGAAGCTCTTCTGGGCTCATTGGCACACACATTTCAATATTCTCAATTGGCCATTCAGCCCATGCTCCACGATACATCCAGAACTTGCAGTCGTTCAGCCACTCGGCTCCAGCCTTCTTCTCAAGGTCGATGGCTGCAAGCACTGCGTTGGTGCACTTGCGGTGTGTGCCGTGAGGATCGGCAAGGTCGCCTGCCATGAACACCTCGTGCGGCTTCACGGTTTGAAGCATGTGGCGGACAATCTCGACATCCTTTTCTGTCATTGGCAACTTTTCCACCTTTCCGCTCTCGTAGAACGGGAGGTCGAGGAAGTGTACGTGGTCAAGAGGAATCTTGTTGTAAGTGCAGGCAGTGCGTGCCTCACCACGGCGGATAAGACCCTTTATGGTGCGAACCTCCTTGATGTCCATGTCGCCGTCTTTCTTGTTCTTGAAGAACTCCTTGATGTCCTTGTACATCTTCTTAATAACTTCATCCTTCTCGTCGCAGAAAAGCTGGTTGAAACCATTCACGAAGTGCATGAAGCGCGTAACTTCCTCGTCGTTGACAGCGATGTCGCCGCTCGTCTCATAGCAGATATGAACGTCGTGGTGCTGGTTTACGAGGCGCTGTATTGTTCCGCCCATCGAGATAACATCGTCGTCGGGATGCGGCGAGAACACTATGATGCGCTTTGGATATGGAGTGGCGCGCTCAGGGCGATAGGTGTCGTCGGCGTTTGGCTTGCCGCCTGGCCACCCGGTTATGGTGTGTTGCAGGTCGTTGAATATCTTGATGTTGGCGTTGTAAGCAGAGCCGTAGAGTGCCAGAAGCTCTGAAAGCCCGTGGTCGTTGTAATCCTTGTTGGTGAGTTTCAATATTGGCTTGTGCGTAACGCCGCAGAGCCATACAAGCGCAGAGCGCACCATCTTGTCGTCCCAGCTGCAATTGGTGACAAGCCAAGGGTGTTTGATGCGTGTGAGTTCAGATGCTGCGCCGAGGTCGATAACCATGTCGGCATTGTCGTGGGTCTGCATGAACGATGCAGGTACGGCATCAGAAACCTTTCCTTCTACTGCTTCCTTTACGATGTTGGCTTTTTCCTCGCCCCATGCCACGACGTAGACTTTCTTTGCCTTCAATATGGTGCCCATGCCCATAGTGATGCTGCATGGAGGCACTTGCTCGCCATTGGTGAAGCTGTTGGTCATTTCCTCACGCGAGAGAGCGTCGACAAGTATTATGCGGGTGTTGCTTACGAGGCTTGAACCAGGCTCGTTGACGGCGATGTTACCGTTTCTGCCAATTCCGAACAGGGCTGCGTCAAGACCTCCGAACGTGCTGATGCGCTGTTCGTAGAGGCGGCAATAGTCTTGCACGGCATCCTGTGAGATGCTGCCGTCCGGCGAGAATATGTTTTGGGGCTCAATGTCTACAAGGTTAAGGAAACGTTCCTTAAGCTGTTGCAGACTGCTGATTTTGCTGTTTTTCTGGAGTGGGAAGTACTCATAACCGTTGAATACCACTACATTCTTGAAGCTCAGTCCGTTTTCCTTGTGGCGGCGCACGAGTTCGTCATAGACCGGAGTGAGCGATGTGCCGGTGCCAAGGGCTATGGTGAAGAACTTGCCTTCGCTTCTGCGCGTGTTGATAGCCTTTTCCAGTTCGTTGGCTATATGCTTTGCGCCATCTTCAGTAGAGGCAAAGATGTCCGTAGGAATTTTTTCCATTCGTGTCAGCTCAGTACGGTCTACGGCTGTCTTAGGCTGATATAATTCTTTAGGAACCTTGTTTAAAACAATTTGAGAAGTTAAATTTAAGTTAACCATATGACTTTGTTGTTGTTTTGTATTTCCGACTGCAAAGGAACGCAATAAAAGTCATCCGCCGTATGGAAAAAGGTTTACTAAAATTAGAAAAAGTGCACCAATTAGGCTTTTCGGCTATTTTTAGTGCACTTTTTTACAGTTTATTGGAATATAAAGTTCGCAATAAAGATTATCGAAAGAATAATGAGCGTAGGATTGAGGGCATTCCACTGCTTGGTGCATATTTTCAGTATGACGTAGCTAAGTATGCCCAGGCAGATGCCGTCGGCGATGCTATAGCACAGCACCATTGTAATCATTGTGATGAATGCAGGAAAGGCATCACTCACGTCTTTTAAATCAAGCAGTTTCACGGAGTCAAGCATCAGTACACCTACAAGCACCAAAGCGCCACTCGTGGCGGCTCCGGGTATGAGCAGAAAAATGGGTGAAAGAAACAATGCCAAAATAAACAGCAGCCCGGTGGTAAAGGATGTCATGCCCGAACGGCCGCCCTCGGCTATTCCCGACGCGCTCTCTACAAACGTCGTAAGTGTGCTTGAGCCAAGGAACGCGCCGCATGTGGTGCCGATAGCGTCGCTCATCATTGCTTCCTTAATATGTGGAATGGAGCCGTCGGGGCGCACGATGTGCGTCTTGTAGGCGAGGCCGACAAGCGTGCCTACAGTATCGAAAATGTTTACCAACAGCAATGAAATCACCACCATGACCGTGCGCATGTTCAGCAGTCCCGTGAAGTCGAACTTGCAAAATATCGGGCTGAGGCTTTTTGGGAGCGACACAGGAAACCAGTGGTCCGGAATTTGGGTCACGCCCATAGGTATTCCGACGATAGTAGCAATGATTATGCTATAGAAGAGCGCCCCCTTTACCTTGCGTGCCATGAGCACGCCACTCAGCACAATGGCTATGATGCCGAGGATGCAGGTAGGCGTGAACTTGCCAAGGCTGACGAATGTTGCCGGCGAAGCTACCACTATGCCGGCGTTTTTCAGTCCTATGAAAGCTATGAACATACCTATGCCAACAGAGATGGCGTAGCGCAGGTTAGTGGGGATGGCGTTGAGTATTGCTTCGCGTATATTAAAGAAGGTGATGAGCAGGAAGACAACACCCTCTACGAGCATTATGGCGAGCGACTGCTGCCACGTGTAGCCCATAGCCTGGCATAAGGTATAGGCGAAAAAAGCGTTGAGGCCCATGCTTGGAGCTTGCGCAAATGGCAGCTTTGCCATGAATGCGAGCAGCAGGGTGGCTATGGCTGAGGCTATTGCCGTTGCAGTGAACAGTGCACCTTTGTCCATACCGGTGGTGCCGAGTATGGAGGGGTTTACGGCAAGAATGTAGCACATCGTGAGAAATGTGGTAGCACCTGCCACCACCTCAGTACGGTGCCGCATGGTCTTGGGGTCGAAGCCAAGTATACGGTCAAGAATCATTGTTTTGAGTTTATTGTTTTGAGTTTATAGCTTACAGGATGTTGTTTTATTGTGCTACGGCATTTACCGTCACCACTTCCTTCCTGGGTGTGGTTAGCGACTTTATAGTTTGGTCTTTTTCTACGATTTGCTCTTGCAGGTCACGCGCCCTCACTGCCTGGGCGTCTATCAGTAGCGATTTCGACTTGACTTCCTTCTTAAGCTCTCGGATAATGGTGTGTTCCCATACGCCCACGATACCAAGCACCATTATCACAAGCCCCATTATGGATTCTGCAAAGTGCTTCATGACTATTTGTTTAGCTTCTTGCCGTCTTTGTCAGCGTCAATCATGCTCTTGAGACCATCGCTGTAGTCGGTGGTAACCTTTCTGCAGAACATCTTGTCTTCATTTTTTATAGCATTGAAATCGACCTCAGTCAGCACCTTGGGCTCTGGTGCCCCGTCGATGTACGTTAATTGGCTCAATACGTTTATGCCCTTGTAGCGTCCTTTGACAATGGTGCATTGGGGAGCGAACTCAGAGTTTAGTGCCACAGTCGGCACGAATGTCTCTACCGGGCGGTAGCTTGTGCTGAAATACTCTTTCAGTTGTGCGTTCTCATCCCACTCGCTCACTATTTGGTATCCGAGCTCCAGCGTTATAGCCCACGATGCCACTCCCTTGTAGAGCATGTAGGTTTTCAAAGGGCAATGTATGCGCAGGGTCTTGTGTATGTTCGCCAGGTTGAGTGCATTACGCAGGGCGACACGAGCCTTTGCTTTTAGCGAGTTGTTCCGCCATGAATGGCCGGCAAGCAGGCGGAAGTCGCAATAGGGGTAAGCGGCCTTGCCTTGTCCGACCATAGCAATGCCACTGAGTATCTGTTTGCCTCTGGCATTGACGAAGAAGCTGTTTATGCGCTCGTTGCTCCACAGCGGATAGTCGGAGCCACATAGATATACAAGGTAATCGTAGTTGTCTGCATCAAGGGCTTTGCGCAGCAATTCCACTTGCACGTTCACTTCGCTTATGCTCCCCGGAACCACGTCAATGCGGTTGCGGATGAAGGTGACGTTTTGCCGGCGCACCATGTTTTCGAAGTGCAGCAGGTCGCGCTTTGAGTCAACGTGTACATAATAGTCGGCATTGTCTGGCAGGCTGTTGATGAGGTCGCGCAAGTGTCGCGCGTCTTTATTGGTTGATATAAGGAAGGCGATTTTCATAAGCATACCGTATTTCTCACTGCAAAGATAACGCATTATTATATAATGTGCAAATTATTTTGCCGAAATGACTGTCTTGTTTGTAAATATTGATATTGGTCATTTTTCTCCTTTGCTTGCAAATGGTGGTTTTGTCAATATGGCTACAGATTGCGTAGTGCCAACGCGCCTACGTCGCATTCGCGATGCGATAAAACTTTAGGTGCATTGCGGCAAAGCTTTAATCGTGTGTCGATAAAACTTTAACCGCATGTCGATAAAACTTTAACCGCAATGCGCCTAAAGTTTGCCCGTAAAAGAAGAATGGCGTGTAATTTTGAGTTAAATATTCATAAAAGGTTGCCAGCGTGTTGCATGGTGGTGATTTTTCGTGATTTAAGTTGTAACTTTGCAATCTGAATTGCGGCGGTGCGTCTTAGAACCTCCGCAGCCGAAGCGTGTTAATAGTGTAGCCTATGGCCTGGTTGCATGGTTAGTGAATCGCATCCGGCGTTTAGGGTTAAAGCTGTGGATGGTCTCTTTTAGACTGGAGGCACCGCGAGGCCCCTATCCATTCAATGAAAAACTTATAATTAATAATTCAACAAAAGTAAATGGACACTTTAAGTTACAAGACCGTTTCCATCAACAAGGAAACAGCTAAGAAGGAGTGGGTCGTTGTGGATGCAACCGACCAGATTGTGGGCCGTTTGTGCTCTAAGGTCGCCAAGCTTCTGCGCGGTAAGTACAAGCCAACCTTCACTCCCCATGCCGACACAGGCGACAACGTTATCATCATTAACGCTGCAAAGGTTCGCTTCTCAGGAAAGAAGGAAACCGATAAGATCTACACCCGTTATACTGGCTATCCAGGCGGACAGCGTTTCAACACGCCCGCTGACTTGCGCACACGCAAGAACGGTATCGACAAGATGTTGCGCCATGCCATCAAGGGCATGTTGCCAAAGGGTCCCCTTGGCCGTTCACTCATGGACAACGTTTACATCTATGAGGGTTCTGAGCACAAGCACGAGGCTCAGAAACCAAAGAACATTGACATTAACCAGTATAAATAATCCGTAAAGATGGAAGTTATCAATGCAATAGGTCGCCGCAAGAGCGCAGTGGCCCGCGTTTACCTCACAGAGGGCACCGGTAAGATTACTATCAACAAGAAAGATATAGAAACATATTTCCCATCGGCAATCCTGCGCTACGTGGTGCGCCAGCCGCTGCAGTTGCTTGAAGTGGCAGAGAAATATGACATCAAGGCAAACCTCGATGGCGGCGGTTTTACCGGTCAGAGCCAGGCTCTGCGCCTCGCCATCGCCCGCGCTTTGGTGAAGATTAATGCTGAGGACAAGAAGAACCTCAAGGATCACGGCTTCCTGACACGTGACAGCCGTGCCGTTGAACGTAAGAAGCCAGGTCAGCCGAAGGCTCGTCGTCGCTTCCAGTTCAGTAAGCGTTAATCTATTTATCGAAGGTTTAGCATCCAAACGGGCGGGATCCCAAGCGGCTACCCGCCTGCTGGTTCTAAGCATCAACCGTAAGGTTGAGTACGCCGTTGCTTAGCAACGACATCAAGAATTAAAAGGAAAGTAAACATTTAAACAAAACAAAGACAATGTCAAGAACAACATTTGACAAGTTGCTTCAGGCAGGTTGCCATTTCGGTCACCTGAAGCGCAAGTGGAACCCCGCTATGGCTCCTTACATCTTCATGGAGCGCAATGGCATTCATATCATCGACCTCAACAAGACCGTAGCCAAGATAGACGAGGCTGCTGACGCTCTCAAGGCAATCGCTAAGAGCGGCCGTAAGATTCTCTTCGTGGCTACTAAGAAGCAGGCTAAGGACATCGTGGCTGAGAAGGCTGCCAGCGTAAACATGCCTTACGTTATTGAGCGTTGGCCGGGTGGCATGCTCACCAACTTCCCAACAATCCGCAAGGCTGTGAAGAAGATGGCAAACATTGACAAGATGATGAACGACGGTACTTTCTCAAACCTGTCAAAGCGTGAGCTTCTGCAGATTAACCGTCAGCGCGCTAAGCTTGAGAAGAACCTCGGCTCTATCGCTGACCTTACACGTCTGCCGTCAGCCCTGTTCGTTATTGATGTCATGAAGGAGCACATTGCCGTTAAGGAGGCAAACCGTTTGGGTATCCCTGTGTTCGGTATTGTTGACACAAACTCTGATCCTCACAACATAGACTATATTATCCCTGCAAACGATGACGCTAAGGACAGTGTAGAGGTCATCTTGAATGCTTGCTGCGCTGCCATCGCTGAGGGATTGGAGGAGCACAAGGCTGAGAAGGCTGACGAGAAGGCTGCCGCCAGCCAGCAGGCTGAGGCTGCCGAGGGTCGCCGTCATGGTCGTCGCGCACGCCGCGAGGAAGCTCCAGCTGAGGCTGCCGCTCCTGCCGCTGAGGAAGCACCAAAGGCAGAGGCCGCTCCTGTCGCAGAGTAATTATTTTTAATTTAAGAATTAAAGAATAAGATGGATTAAAAGAATTAGAGGCTAAATTTGGGATAGCATCTAAGCGTCTTAATAGCTTTTGATTCTTTTAATTCTTAGTAATTCCTTTAATTTACAAAAACAACAATTAAAAAAAGGAATATAACAATGGCTGTTACAATAGAAGACATCAAGAAGCTGCGCGCCATGACAGGTGCCGGCATGAAGGACTGCAAGAAGGCCCTCGCCGAAGCCGATGGTGATATAGACAAGGCTGTAGAACTTGTTCGTGAGCGTGGCTTGGCAATCGCTGCAAAGCGTAGTGACCGCACCACCAGCAACGGCTGTGTGCTTGTGAAGAACGTCGATGGCTTTGCTGCTATGATTGCCTTGAAGTGCGAGACTGATTTCGTTGCCAATGGTGAGGACTACATCGCACTAACTCAGGATATTCTCGATGCCGCCATTGCCGCTAAAGCTCACACGCTGGATGAGGTGAAGGAACTTACCGTCGACTATGACGGCGAGCAGATCAAGGTTGCCGATGCAGTGACCCGTCGTTCTGGCGTAGTCGGTGAGAAGATGGAGCTTGACGGCTACAATGTGCTTGAGGGCGAGAATATATCTGTTTACGACCACATGCGCAAGCACACCCTTGCCACGATAGTTCAGCTGTCTGAGGCTAACGAGGAGGCAGGCTATAAGGTTGCCATGCAGGTGGCTGCCATGAAGCCGGTGGCTCTTGACGAGACAAGTGTCTCTGCTGAAGTAAAGGCTGCGGAGCTTAAAATCGCAATCGAGAAGACCAAAGAAGAGCAGGTTGAGCGCCAGGTAAACGTTGCATTGAAGAAAGCTGGTATCAACCCCAACCTTGTTGACAGCGACGACCACATCGCTTCCAATGTCACAAAGGGATGGCTCACACAAGAGGATGCTGACAAGGCGAAGGAAATCCGCAAGGAAGTTTCCGCTACCGCTGCCGCAAACCTCAAGGAGCAGATGATACAGAACATCGCCAAGGGTCGTATGGCTAAGTTCTTCAAGGAGAACTGCCTTGTAGATCAGGAATTCCAGTTTGGTGATGAGGGTTCAAAGGATAGCGTTGCCCAGTGGCTCGACAAGCAGCAGAAGGGTCTGAAGGTTGTCGCTTTCCAGCGTTTCAGCCTTTCAGCTGACTAATACTTGTTGTTCTTTTTTCTACAGAATTTTGGAAAATCCATAGCTTCCATATGCTTTTTGCAGTGGCTATGGAAATAGCATCAAGTCTTTATAGGAGCCGTGGATAGTTCCACGGTTCTTTTTCTTAAAAACAATCAAAATATGAAAAGTCTTAATGTTTCTGTCATTTCCAATATTGCGAAGGCCAAGAACATAATCCCGACTTTTGAGCAAAATGCCATAGCTTGGCAGGGCATTGACCAAGTGTGTTGGCCAAAGGAATATCTTTATGAGCCATCTGCTGAGTTTGCCATTGCTCATGACGATGAAGCCATTTACATCGCTTATCGTGTAAAGGAGAGTTGCGTTCGCGCTATTGCCCTTGATGGCGGGGAAGTGTGGAAAGATTCATGTTGCGAGTTGTTTATTGCTCCCGACGACAAGGGCTATTATAATATAGAGTGCAACTGCACAGGGCATCTGCTTGTGGCTTTCGGTTCCGACCGCAATAACCGCACGCCTGCTTCGGTTGACACAATATCTCTCATCGACCGTTGCTCGTCGCTTGGGAGTGAGCCTTTCTCTTTGCGCAATGGTGACTTTTCATGGCAGATGGCGTTGCGCATACCGAAGGACGTTTTCTTCATGCATCCAGGACTTAAGCTTGCCGGTGGCATGCGTGCCAATGTTTACAAGTGTGGCGACGAGACCATTCCCCATTTCCTTGCGTGGAATAAGGTCGGTACGCCTACGCCTGACTTCCATCAGCCGACATATTTCGGATTATTCCACCTTTGATTTTTCCTATGAGCTGAATCAACATTATTTTCTTAAACTAATATTTTTTTCATGTCCTAACTAAAGAAAAAGCCTGAATTATGAAAACAAGAAATCTTTTACTTACGCTTTTGCTTTTATCAGTGACGTTTTTGCCGGCAACTGCGCAAGATGCCTTCAACTGGCCTTACAAGATAGACAATGGAGTCATTAAGACAGAAGTACCGGCTCGTCCGGCCGGTCAGCAAAATGCCCTCAACCTTCGTACGCCTAAGTTGAGCGTGGTGCGTGTAGGTTTTGTGGGGCTTGGCATGCGTGGTTATGAAGCCGTTCGCCGTTGGATTTATCAAGAGGGAGTGCAAATCGTGGGTCTTTGCGACCATGAGGCTGACCGCGTGAAATCTTCCAATGCCCAATTGCGGAAAGCAGGCTTGCCGCCAGCTGCCGAATATAGTGGTGAGGACGGCTACAAAGCTCTATGCGAGCGACAGGATGTCGACCTTGTTTACATTGCAACCGATTGGCTCCACCACGTGCCGGTGGCAAAGTATGCAATGGAACATGGCAAGCACGTAGCGATAGAGGTGCCTTCCGCCATGACGATGCGCGATTGCTGGGAACTCATCGACATGTCAGAGAAAACCAGGCTGCATTGCTTCATGCTTGAAAACTGCTGTTACGACTTTTTCGAGCTAAACACGATGCATATGGCACAAAAGGGACTTTTCGGCGAGGTTATGTTCGGAGCTGGCGCTTATCGCCATTGCCTTGATCCTTATTGGAATGAATATTGGAAAAGCGGACCAGACGACAAACTCGGCTGGAGGCTTGATTACAACATGCGCTACCGTGGCGATGTTTACGCCACACACGGACTTGGCCCTGTGGCACAATTGATGAACATACACCGTGGTGACCGTTTCCTCACGCTTTCGGCAATGGACACCAAGAGTGTGCGAGGAAAGGCTTTTGCTGAAAAGCAGCTCGGCCATTCCATCGACAACTTCCGCCAAGGAGACATCACCAACACGATGATACGTACTGCCAATGGCAAAATGATTCAGATAATGCACTCCACTACAATACCACAGCCTTATAACCGCATGTTCCAAATAGTAGGCACAGAAGGTATGGCAAACAAATATCCAGTGGAAGGCTATTCGCTCACGCACAACAGCATGGTAAAAGGTGGCATTCAAAAGCATGGTGAATATTGGGAAGGCGAGGAGTACTTGCCGAAGGATGATTACGACCAGCTTGTGAGCAAATACACGTCTCCGATGGTGACTAAATATGAGAAAAAGGCAAAGGAAGTGGGCGGCCACGGCGGAATGGACTTCATTGAAGACTCACGCCTCGTCTATTGCTTGCAGCATGGGCTGCCGATGGACATTGATGTCTACGACCTTGCCGAATGGTGCTCGCTTGCCGAGCTTGGAAGCTTGTCGATGGATCACGGCTGCTTGCCCGTTGAAGTGCCCGACTTCACTCGCGGCCATTGGAAGGATCAAGAAGGCTATCGCCATTATTACGCCACAGAAGCAGAGGAGGAAGCACAGGACAAAGCCAACCGCGAGTTTACGCTCAAACTGAAGGCAAGTGCCGAGAAACTGTGGAAGAAGTACGATAAGAAGAACAAAAAGTAAGTGCAGTAAGTTTGCAACCAAGTTGCAATACTTTCTATATACCTTTGCAGCAGAAAACAAATAAAACATAACAAGGGCATGAATAAAAAACTGCTGTTAAGGATTGTGTTTACCGCCGTGCTGCTGTTTGCGGCATGGGCGGTTACCAAAACGTGGGCTATGGCACTTGGTGCACAGCTGATGGTGTACCTGGTGCCTTATTTCTTGATTAGCCATGATGTCATTGAGGAAGCTGTTGAAGAAGGAATAAAAGAGAAGAATCCGTTCAATGAAGACTTCCTCATGTGCATAGCCACTATTGGTGCATTGCTCATAGGCTTCCTGCCTGGGGCTGAAGCGCAGTTTCTGGAGGCTGTCTTCGTGATGCTGTTCTTCCAGGTTGGCGAGCTTTTCGAGGATTATGCCGAGGGGCGTAGCAGGCGTAGCATAAATCACTTGATGGACATACGTCCCGACACTGCCAACGTGGATCGTGATGGAAAAATAGAAGTTGTTGACCCAAAAAGCGTCAAGCTTGGCGAGATAGTTGTCGTGCGACCGGGTGAGAAAGTGCCGATGGATGGCACTATCATTGAAGGTCAGTCGAGTCTCAACACTGTAGCCTTGACAGGAGAAAGCATTCCGCGCGAGGTTGGCGTTGGCAGCGATGCCATGAGCGGTTGCGTGAATGTCTCCGGAGTGCTTAAAATAAAGACGACAAAGAGCTTTGGCGACTCTACGGCTTCGAAGATAATAAAGCTTGTAGAAGAATCGTCGGAAAACAAATCCAAGAGCGAGACATTCATTCGTCGCTTTGCTCGTGTTTACACCCCAATTGTGGTGTTTCTTGCCATTGCGTTCGCTTTCATTCCACCATTCTTTTATGACAATTATGAGTCGGGGCTTGTGACATGGGCTTATCGCGCCCTCAGTTTTCTTGTCGTAAGCTGTCCGTGCGCACTTGTCATATCTGTTCCACTGAGCTTTTTCGGCGGCATAGGCGGTGCTTCACGCAAGGGAATACTTGTGAAGGGAGGCAACTATATGGACACGTTGGCAAAGCTTTCGACTGTTGTGTTTGACAAAACCGGCACGCTCACGAAAGGCGTGTTTGCCGTTGATGCCGTCCATCCCGACAAGCTCGATGCCAAGGGACTGCTGCATCTGGCGGCTCATGTTGAGCAATACAGCACCCACCCGATAGCTATGGCTTTGCGCAATGCGTATAGTGGCGGTGTCTCAACCCCAAATCCTCTTGAGGATGGATGCACCGTTGAGCAGGTCGAGGAGGTTGCCGGGCAAGGCGTCAAGGCTGTTATAAACGGCAAGACCGTGTGCGTGGGCAATGAAAGGATGATGAAAGCCGTTGGCGCGGAGGTGCACGAATGCCTGAAGTGCAAGGGTCTCGTTGGCACTACCGTTCATGTAGCCATTGACGGCGAGTATGCGGGACATGTTGTTATATCCGACCAGGTGAAGGATGACAGCCGTGAGGCAATAGGCAGGCTTAAGAAACTGGGCGTTGAGAGAACTGTTATGCTTACGGGCGACCAAGAGGCCATTGGCAGTAATGTTGCCGGACGGCTTGGCATAGACGAATACCACGCAGGTTTGCTGCCTGCAGATAAGGTTGGTCATGTGGAGCGCATGCTTAAGGAGAAGCCGACAGGAAAGAGTCTTGCGTTTGTCGGCGACGGCATCAACGATGCGCCCGTGCTGGCACGAGCCGACGTAGGCATTGCGATGGGTGCCCTCGGAAGCGACGCAGCCATCGAGGCGGCAGACGTGGTCTTGATGGACGACAAGCCGTCGAAGATAGCCGCAGCCATAACTATTGCCCGAAAGACCATTGCCAATGCGCGTCAGAATTCCACCTTTGCCATTGCTGTCAAAGTTGTAATTCTTGTGCTCGTTGCTTCCGGACTGCTTGGCAATCTTGCCATGCCAATAGCCGTTTTCGGCGATGTGGGCGTGATGATTCTTTGTGTGCTTAACGCCATGCGCACCCTTAGAGCATAGTACGGACGCTCTTGCCATTTGATAATCATTTCCGGGCAAAATTTATGTTTAATCGCACGATAGTTACACATGCGGCGTTCGTGGCCGGTACATACGCCGCACGTAGTCAGTACACACGCCGTGTGTGACCAGTACATACGCCGCACGAGACCTGCTCGTGCGGCGTATGTGTTATGCCAAGCCTTTCACTTATAAAATAAAATGTATGTGCCTGTCATTTGCTGAAGGCAAAAAAAATACGCTGAGACTCATCAACGAGCCCCAACGTAAAGCCTATGTTTAACTAAAAATCCTTTTCGAATGAAATGAAAACCTCACGGTTGCCACGGTTTCCGTTAAACAATCTATCAAATCTACCTTAAACCTAATAACTAAAAACCTAAATCTATTACTACTAACCTAAACAATCTATTAACCTTTTGACATCGCAAAGTTAATATAATTTTTAAAGCAATACAATACTGGCGTATCGCTTTTTGATGAAAAAATAGTCTTTCTTGATGTAAATCAATTATTTGTGCCCGAACACAGCTACTTTTTATAAGAATTTGCGTCGGTTTACTAAAAAAATGATTTTAAAAGCCCTCGAATGCTGACACTTTAAAACGGGCTTGGAGAAGGTACGAAAATAAAATTCACGATTTTCTTTGTCATTCGCAGCACTTGCATTATCTTTGCCAAAGGAAAAGACAAAAGTAAAGATGAGGGTTTTGATAGTGAACACAAGCGAGATGGCAGGAGGGGCGGCAGTTGCCTCAAACCGCCTGATGGACGCGCTCAACAACAATGGAGTGAAGGCAAAGATGCTTGTAATGAATAAGGACACCGACAACATAACCGTTGTGGGTCTCAAAGGCAAGTTAGGCAAGCAACGGCACTTCCTATGGGAGAGATGGTGCGTGTATTGCCACTTGCATTTCAAGCGCAACCACCTTTTTGAGCTCGACCTTGCCAACACCGGCACGGACATAACGAAGTTGCCGGAGTTTAAGGAAGCTGACATCATACACCTTGCTTGGATAAACCAAGGCTTTCTCTCGCTGAACGGCATAAAGAAAATCATCAGGAGCGGCAAGCCTATAGTGTGGACCATGCACGACCTGTGGCCTGCAACAGGTATCTGCCACGCCACGCTTGGCTGCATGGCATATAAAGGCACGTGCCATAACTGCCAGTACCTGCCGGGCCACGGCTCTGAGAGTGACCAGTCGACTCGTGTCTACAATCGCAAGAAAAAGCTTTATCGTAATAGCGGCATCCACTTTGTGGCTTGCAGCAAATGGCTTGGCGACCAGGCTAAGCAAAGCAGCCTGCTCTCTGGATTGCATGTTGAAAGCATACCTAACCCTATCGACACTCACGTCTTTTACAAGAAGGACAAGAAGCAGGCGCGTCTGCATTCTACGTTGCCTGCCGACAAACGTATCATCTTGTTTGTCTCGCAGCGCGTGACTCTTGAACGCAAAGGCATTGGCATCTTCACCAAGGCAATAGGCAAGCTCGTGAGCCAATACCCCGCTATGAAACAAGACACGGTGATTGCAATACTCGGCGGACATGCCGACGAAGTGACGGCACAGCTCGATCTGCCTGCTTATCCGTTGGGATATGTAAACAACGAAAGGCAGATTGTAGACATTTACAATTCTGCCGACGTGTTCGTTATGCCTTCTCTTGACGAAAACCTTCCCAACACCATCATGGAGGCTATGGCGTGCGGAGTGCCTACGGTGGGCTTCAAAGTGGGCGGCATACCGGAGATGATTGACCATACGAAAAACGGCTATCTTGCCAAATACCGCGACGCTGACGACCTTGCCGCCGGCATCCGCTGGGTGCTCGACGAGGCTGACAAGGACAGCCTCAGCCAGCAGTGCTTGCAAAAGGTATATTCCAACTACTCGCAACGCACCGTGGCAATGAAATACATAGAGGTCTATAATCAGGCATCGGCATTCAAAAATTATAAAATATAGGAGGATGATAAAGTTTACGATAGTGACCTGTACGTTCAACGCGGCATCTGTATTGCAACGGACGCTTGACAGCGTAAGGCATCAGAGCTATGGAGACGTAGAGCATCTGATACTCGACGGACTGTCTGCCGACGACACCGTAAGGATGGCTATGGCATACAAGGAAAAGTCTGACAAGGCTGAGAACGGTCACGAGATTACTATAATCTCTGAGAAAGACGGTGGTCTTTACGATGCCATGAACAAGGGCATTCGCCATGCCACGGGCACCTACATACTCTTTCTCAATGCCGGCGACACCTTCCCAAGCAAGGACACCCTGGAAAACATCGCCGCCTCTGTGGGCGAAGGCGAGCAGTTGCCCGGCGTGCTCTATGGCGACACCGACATTGTTGATGCCGACGGCCGCTTTCTGCGTCATCGCCGCCTGTCACCGCCAAAGCGTCTTTCCTGGCGTTCGTTCAAGTGGGGAATGCTGGTTTGCCATCAGGCATTTTACGCCCGCACCGACATGGCAAAACTCACGCCATATAATCTCAGTTACCGCTTCTCTGCCGACGTGGACTGGTGCATACGCATCATGAAAGTATGCGCTAAGCAAAAGCTGCCGCTGAGAAACATAAACGAAGTAGTGGTGAACTATTTGGACGGTGGCTTGAGCGTCAAGAACCACAAGGCATCGCTGAAAGAACGCTTTCATGTCATGGCAAGCCATTACGGCTATGTCCGGACATCGCTCTTGCATGCGTGGTTTGTCTTGCGCTCTTTGATAAAGAAATAGAAAATCGATAAATAAATAGCGCAACAGGACTCGCTATTGAGCATTTTTATTTACCTTTGTGCCACGAAAGCTTGCTATGTTCAGTGGCTACCTAATAAATAAAGCATCTAAGCAATGATAAAACTCAGTAAAAAGGCGACAACGGAGATGCGTGACTATCTGATGATAACCATTGCAATGGTTTCATACTGTATAGGCTGGACTGTTTTCCTGTTGCCAAACAATATCACCACGGGCGGCGTGCCGGGCATCTCGTCAGTGCTCTTTTGGGGCACGGGCATTCCCGTACAGATTTCTTATTTCATCATAAACGCCGCCCTGCTCGTTGCCGCCCTAAAGATACTCGGTTGGCGTTTCTGCGTAAAGACCGTCTATGCCGTGCTCGTGCTTACGTGCCTCACCACTTTTGCGCGCAGCAACGCCGGCAGCATGCACCTGCTTTCTGACCAGCCGTTCATGGCAAGCATCATTGGAGCCATATTCTGTGGTAGCGGCGTGGGACTCGGGCTTGCCTTCAACGGCTCAACGGGCGGCACCGACATCATTGCGGCTATAGTGCACAAGTATCGTGACATAAGTCTTGGCAGGGTCATAATGCTTTGCGACATAGTCATCATTTCCTCCTCCTACCTTGTATTCCACGACTTTGAACAGGTCATCTATGGCTATGTGGTGCTTCTTATAACGGCGTACTGTATCGACCAGGTAGTCAATGCCATGCATCGTTCGGTGCAATTCTTCATTATTTCTGACAAATACAGGGAGATAGCTTCACGCATAGCCGTCTACCCACATCGTGGGGCAACGGTGATAGAGGCTCACGGCTTCTATACAGGGCACGAAGTGAAGATGCTTTTCATAATGGCAAAGCGTCGCGAGAGTAATGTCATTTTCCGCATTATAAACGAGATTGACCCAAAGGCATTCGTTACCCAGACCAATGTGATAGGCGTTTACGGTGAGGGCTTCGACAAGTTCAAGGTTCGTATGCCGCATAACGTACAGAAAATATCACCCGAACAACAGGCTGCGCTCAGCTGATAAATGACTGACAAGCAATTTCTTGAAGACCTTATAGCTCAGGGCGAGCATCAGCAGCAAGACTTCAAATACAAGATACAAGACGCAGTAAAACTTGCCCACACTGTCTCTGCTTTTGCCAATACCGATGGCGGGCGGTTGCTCATAGGCGTGCGAGACGACGGTCATCTGTCGGGAGTGAGGTCGGCTGAGGAAATATATATGATGGAGAAAGCCGCGAAGGCTTGTTGCCGTCCGGCTTCCGACATCAGCTTTGAAACCCGACGTGCCGACGGCCGCAGCATTGTCATAGCCACAGTGCCGAAAGCTCTTAAACGTCCTGTCTATGCCATAGACGAAGATGGCAGGCGCACGGCTTTCGTGCGCATAGCCGACGAGAACATCGTCGCGTCGCCTGTTCATATTGAAATGTGGAAGCAAGACCGTGCTTCTACGGTCGTTACCGCCTATGGCGAAAGCGAGACCACCATGCTTGACACCTTGCGCCAGCATCGTGGCGAGACGCTCAACCGCCTTGTGCGCTACTCTCGTCTAAGCCGATTCAAAGTCATAAAGACTCTTGCCCGTTTTGTGCGTTATGGAGTGGTGAGCATGGATCACGAAGACGGAGAGTTCAAGTTTTACATAATATAGCAATGCTTGAATCATGTGTTATTATATTACAGGCAATTGCTATGCCCAAAAGTTGAGAAGCAAAGGTCTTGAAACATATTTCTGCCCACTTGCATTCTATTGTGGTAAAACTTTTACCGCATATCCATGAAAGTTTTATCGCTATGCGCTGAAAACTTTGCCGCAAGCCGGTAAAAGCTTTATCGCACAAAGGCTGTTGCGGAAGTTTGCTGTACTGTGGCAGTAGAGTGGGGAGGTTGCGGAATGCGGTGACCTACCGCAACCTTCTTCGTAAGAAGAAGCCACGGGTAAGGAACATGAAAAAGGCAAAGCCAAGCGCATGCACCACCGCCACCATCCAGAATGCCGACGTATAGCCAAGGTGTTCTGCGATAACGCCTCCACTGAGAATACCAATGCCTTGGCCGACATCCCACGCTGTGAGAACAGACGAGTTTGCCGTTCCACGTTCATTGCTGTGCGCCACGTTTATCATCATGTTCTGGTGCGCCGGATACATGTGTCCGTTGCCAAGACCAATCAAGAATGCCGAAAGATAATAGCCAGGCATGTGTGGATAAACAACGAAAAGAATGTAACCCAGCGTAGATAGAAGTATGCCTTCGGCGGCATTGTGGGCTATGTTGCCTTTTCGCAGTGCCTTGCTGCCTTGCAGTCTTGACAATATCAGTCCAGTGGAAAGAATCATGAAAAACGTGCCGGTGCCGCCGGTTATGCCGAGTTGCTCACGCCCGTAGATGGCAAGATAGTTGCTCAGCACCCCATAGCAGAAGCCGAAAAACACCAGGTTCACGGCTATTGCCCAGCCTCGGGTAAGGAAAAAACGGTCGAGAGACAGCAGCTTACCCGTGCGCTTCAGCGGGCGTTCCTTTATCTTTATGGTGCTCGCTACAAGCATGCCCAGTCCTGCTGCCACAAATGCCATCCAAAAAAGAATGCTGAAATTGTGCGTGCTTTGATAGATGTATATGCCCACCGTTGGCGCTATGGCGGTGGCTATGTTGTTGCTCAAGCCATAATAGCCTATGCCCTCATTGCGGCGCGATGGTGGCAACACGTCAATAGCCACCGTGCTGCATGCCACTGTAGACGCGCCGAAAGGCATGCCGTGCAGAGTTCTGACAATGGCGAAAAGCAACAGCGTGGACGCAAGCAGGTAGCCGCCAAAGAAGATGAAGTAAACAAACAGGAAGATTACGAGCAGGCGCTTGCGCGAGAACGCATCTATAAGAAAGCCGCTGAAAGGGCGGAAAATAAGAGCCGCTATAGTGTAGCCCGACAGCACAAGCCCTATCATGTCCTTGGTGCTGCCGAACGTGTCATGAAGATAGAGCGGCAGCAAAGGCGTGAGCAAATAAAAAGCGAAATACATGCCAAAGTTGTTTACCATGACTTTGACGTATTCCGCATTCCAAAGCTTCTCATTATTTTCTTCTTCCATATTGAACGAAAAAGGGGAATCTGCTGACCTTGCCCGTAGTCCCCTCTATGTTTTTATTCCAATTTGTCGTAGTCGGAAGCATCAACAGCCTCAAGCCATTCGTTGCTTGCCCCGTCCTCAACCTTTGTCATGTAAGCGATGTGCTGGAACCAACTGTCTTTGGCAGCGCCGTGCCAGTGCTTTGCCTCAGCCGGTATGGCTATCACTGTGCCCGAAGTGAGTTCCACTGCCGGCTTGCCCCATTCTTGATACCAGCCGCGTCCGGCTACGCACACAAGCACTTGGACGCTCTTGTGATGTATGTGCCAGTGGTTTCGGCAACCAGGTTCGAAAGTTACATTGCTTGCCACATCGCTCAGAGGAGCAAGGTAGCTCTTTCCATCGAAGTATTGGGCGTATGCCGAATTGAACTTGCCCACCTGCCATTGCGAGTTCTCAATGCCTTTCAGCGCGCCGATGTCGGCAGGGTCTTCCGGATTGGGTTCGGCAGCCTTGTCGCCTAAAGCTTGCTCCACGGCTCTTTGTGCGCGCCATCCCTCGGCAGAGCCTACATTCTCTTTCAAGACTTGCGGTATGTCCCTGAGTTCGTCTGGCTTCACGCCCATGTTAAGCGCTCCCTTGGCATGAGCCAGTGCCTGTGGCTCGCAGCCTGTGAGACTGCTGTTTGCGCTCACTGTAACAATCTCGCGGTCGGCCTCTGAGAGCACCTTGCTTGCGAATATGTCGCCAAAGAGGTGAGCCTTCAGATAATAGTCTTCGCGAGGCGCAAACGTGTAATCGAACGGCTTGCCGGTCAGGCGAATCTGGACTTCGGTACCAGTCTTTAGCGAGTCGAAGTCTTTCGGCAGCACCGTCTCATCGTCCTTCCCCATGTTTACGGCTATGCCTTTGGCATTGCGGTCGGCTATCACTTTTTGCAGTTGTCCCAGTGCGTTGAGAGAGCGTGGGAAGCCTGTGTAGGCATAAAGTTGCGACAGGGCTTCCTTTATTTCCGCTACAGTCAAACCGTTGTCAAGCCCCTTGTCAATAGCTGCGTAAAGGCGAGTCATGTCGCCCTTTGCTTCAAGTCCTGCAATGGTAGAAAGACTTTGTTGTTTTGGTGTAAGTGTCATTTTCCCTTGTGCTTTAATGTTTATTGCCATTAGCAGCAACGCTATGGCAAATATTGTTTTCTTCATTCGATTTGCAATTCTTGTTTTTCAGTTGCAAAGTTACTGAATAAAAGAAAAACGCACGTTGCTAAAATTACTGATAATTATACCATTTTTAGCGGAAAAGCACCTTTAGACTCGCCTGTGGGCATTATTTACTCAGCTTCCAGGCCACTCCATCCTTGGTGTCCTGCACTATGAAGCCTGCCTGTTCAAGGGTGTCTCGTATTTGGTCGCTCGTTGCCCAGTCTTTTGCGGCTTTGGCTTTCTGGCGCATTGCGAGCACCATGTCTACAATCTTTCCGTATGCCTTCTCCCTTTCAGGACTGTTGGCTCCACGGTTCGACTTCAGTCCGAGAATGTCGAACGTGAAGACTTTCATGGTATCAGACAGCTCATTCAAGTCGTCGGCTGAAATCTTCGTCTTGTGGTCAAGCAATGTGTTCACAAGGTGGCAAGCCTCAAATAGCGCGCTTATTACGAGTGGTGTTTGCAGGTCATCGTTCATTGCGTCGTAGCAGCGCTGTCGCAGTTCTTTTACGAACTTTGCGGTATCGGGCTGCGAGCCTTTCGATGTCTGCACTCGCTCCAGATTGGCAATGCCGTCCATCAGCCGCTCGTAACCCTTTTGCGCAGCCTTCAGAGCCTCGTTGGAGAAGTCTACCGGACTGCGGTAATGAGCCGAAAGAATGAAGAAGCGGATGGTCATCGGAGAGTAAGCCTGGTCGAGAATGTCGCTGTTGCCGGTGAAGAATTGCTCCAAAGTAATGAAGTTGCCAAGCGACTTGCCCATCTTCTGACCGTTGATGGTAATCATGTTGTTGTGCATCCAATAGTGTACCATCTGGTCGCCCTGCGAAGCCACCGCCTGCGCAATCTCGCACTCGTGGTGTGGGAAAATGAGGTCCATGCCTCCGCCGTGTATATCGAAGTGGTTGCCAAGATACTTGCGTCCCATAGCGGTGCATTCGCAGTGCCAGCCCGGGAATCCGTCGCCCCAAGGGCTTGGCCAGCGCATGATGTGCTCAGGAGTGGCACGCTTCCAAAGGGCGAAGTCTGCCTGGCATTTCTTCTCTCCCACGCCTGCAAGCTCGCGTGAGTTGTTTATGATGTCTGTGAGGTTCCTGCCGGAGAGAATGCCATAGTGATGATCCTTGTTGTATGCCTGTATGTCAAAGTATACGCTGCCATTGCTCTCGTAGGCATAGCCGTTGTTGAGTATTTCCTTAACAAGCTGTTCCTGCTCTATGATGTGCCCCGTGGCATGAGGTTCTATCGATGGCGGCAGGGTGTTGAGCATCTCCATAGCCTTGTGGTAGCGGTTGGTGTAATACTGCGCTATCTCCATAGGCTCCAGTTGCTCAAGGCGTGCCTTCTTCTCTATCTTGTCGTCTCCTTCGTCGGCATCATGCTCCAGATGCCCCACGTCGGTAATGTTCCTGACGTAGCGCACCTTATAGTCAAGGTGCTGCAAATAGCGGAAAAGCAAATCAAATGTGATGGCAGGGCGGGCGTGGCCAAGATGCGGGTCGCCATAAACAGTGGGGCCGCAAACGTACATGCCCACATGACCTTCTACCAACGGCTTGAAAAGCTCCTTCTTACGAGTAAGTGTATTGTAAACTAAAAGATTCTGCTTCATGACTATTACCGTTTCGTTGTTTTAA
>CAZEEP010000020.1:49198-63246 GCA_964511295.1 uncultured Prevotella sp. | reverse complement strand
ATTCATGGCGCAGCACTTTGTTGGTGGTCTCGTCACGGTAGCCGGGATAATAGTCAAGAAAGTAGGACAGCATCCTGCCTCCCTTGATTTTCCGTGTGTAAAGGTTCACGGTCTTACAGATATTACTCATAGTCTTTTCTTTGTTATTTGTGAATGTTACTTGGTGGAGACTATCTCCACGGTGCAAAGGAACTGAATGATATGCCGTTGATGGCAGTTAATGATGATAATTGACGGATAATCGTATTATCATTGCTATTTATAACCCTTTGGCGGCTCTTTCCGCCATCACGCGTTCAACATCGGCACGAAGTAGTAGATTTCTTACACCCACTTTCTTCTTCTCTATGCCATGAACTTTGGTGATATGGTGGATGTTTGCTTTGGACAGCCCGTATTTTTCCGATATCTCATCTACGGTGCAATAACGCTTGTCTTCCACCAAATCAATTTGTCGCAGCTCCGCAAGGTGAGTCTTTGAATAATAGGTGATGCCGTATTCTTTCTTCGTGGGAATGCTGTGGCGGTATGCGTAAGCACGGATGGCGGTAGCTTTCATGCCGAACTCCTCGAACACCTCGTCTGTTGTAAGCCATTCGGTGATAGTAGAGGTGTCAACGGTCAGACCGAGGCATTCCTCCACATGACTTTTGCTGTAATAGTTCTTTCCTGCAATGCGGCACATGGGTATCTGATTTCGCTTGGCTGTAGTGTAAAGCCACATCTGCTTTACCTTATAAATAGACATTACCTCCTCGCCGGAGAGGTAGGTCAAAGGCTCGTCAGAAACGGGTACAATTTCTTGCTTCTTCTGACGCTGCTTAAGAATTGCTGGTTTCGGTCGGTTGCCGAACACTACCTTATTATAAGGGTTGCCATCCAGCATAGTCTCGATGTCGGTACGGCGGATTATCGCCATGCGGTTGCTGATGCGTGAGGCTTTCAGCTTGCCCTGCGACACGAGTTTATAAACGTACTGGCGCGAGCATCCCATAAGGATAGCCGCTTTGGAGAAGGTAAGGTACTCCTGTTCTCTTAACCCTATAACAGGATTTGCTGCCTTGAGGAAATCATCATTCCTTTTCTTTCTCTCTTTCTTTGCTTCATCGGCACAACGAACACAGCAGTATTTCTGCATTCCGCTGTTGGCGGTGAACTCCCTGCCGCAAAATGCGCATTTCTTGGTTGTCTTCATTCTTCCCTTATTTTAATGTTTTACACTCTTTTCTGTGTATTCCATCGGGAAGTGAACGGAAGTCAACCCTTGTCGCCTGTCGTCAACCTGCTTAACCTTTGTGACGACTTTCGCATTTTGCTCAGCCTTTCGTCTCTGTCTGTGAACCGTTGTCAACCTTTGTCGCCAGACTTGAATTTTATGACAAAAATAAAGCCTCGTACATTCACCGCGATAGAAATACGTCACAAAATTATGCGGAAAATGTCGAAGCACCAAAAACTGACCGCGAATTGTTAAAATTAAAATATCACTGATAATCAACGGTTTATTTACAAGTATTTTTCATTGTATGCGGTTGGTTACACCCTTCTAAATACATGCGCTGCATAATTTGGCAAAAGGATATATAAGGCTTCGTTACTTATATTGAATTTATATTGAGATGCAAATGTGGACAGAAAGGTACAAAAAACAGCAATGTGATATTCTACTATCGCGGACTTTTTTAATGAGTTACAGCTTAATCCTTCGATTTTAAGGCAGAAGAGAGTGTATCAAAATTCAATAATTCTCTTATGCTTGCAGGGGCGACCCTTGTGGTCGTCCCTGCAAATTGCTGAGAGTTTCTATTGAATTTTGATATACCCTCATAGTGAGAGTTCTTATGAAGAATTACAGGGTGGAGTTATGCCTTTTATATTTTTGCAGTCGCTGTTATTTATGACTGCCGGGCTCCTTTCCTGTATGGGTGGGGTTGCCCCTTAGTACTGTGTGTTCTCTGGGTCGAAGTTTGCCCATCCTGCGGTCCAGTCGTTGCCGTCGGCGAAAGCTCCAGCCGTGGTTGACACCTTGCGGTTTGCCTCTATTATGCTTGCAATGCCGTTCCAAGTCATTGCCGTCCAATCGGAAACGCTGTTGTTGTTGGCTGCAATGCTGAAGAAGGATGTAGAGAACGAGGGTTTCGACGTGTCAAGCGTTTGGTTGGTATAGTCGGTCATGAGGTTGTCCTGATACACTTTGTTGAAGTCGGAGCCTGTGATAGTCATTCCTGCAAAGCAAAGATTGTTTAGTTTCAGCAAGCCTTGTGTTGCCGCGCCTTGTGTGTCGCCCTTCTGATTGTCGAGGATTATGCCTATAGGCCAGCCGATGAAGACGCTGTTGGTGCAGTTCAGGCGTGAATTTCGACGTATGTGCATGGCTGCTTGGAAAAGTCCCGTTGACGAGCCGTTGCCAGGGTTCATGCTGCCTCCGTTTATGTATTCTTTTGTATTCTCAAAGCTTGCGTCGAAAGCCTTTGGACCTAGAAGGGTCATGTAGGAGAAGTTTGCCGTGGTGTAAGGAGTGGCGGTAGAGCCGGAAGCGTTGTTGTCGCTCTCGAAACCGTTGCTTTGTGAAGCGTCGGCAATGCGGCTGTCACGTACTGACAGACCGTAGCTTACGTTGCCAGCGAAGCCATTGTCGGTATCGAAGTCGTCGTCCCATCCACGGAAGGCTATCAAGTGGTCGCAATTGACGGTGCCGCCGAACCACTCGAAGGAGTCGTCGTTGGAATAGCTCACCTGTACGTGGTCAATTTTCGTGCCAACCCCTACAGAGCCGAGCGTGAGGCCGTTTATCTCTTGGTCTTTCTGGAAAGGATAGCCGGCAAACTCTATGCGTACGTAAGACAGTACGCCGGAGTTGTCGTCAGCGTTGGTGCCTCCGTGCTTGGTGCGTGGACCTCCCTCAATCTGCTGGTTCAGCACTCCGTTGTTGTTTGGAGCTTTGCCGCAGATGATGATGCCGCCCCAATCGCCCGGTTTGCGGCTGCCTGCCGGCTGTTCAGAGGTGAAGACTATCGGTTCTGTTTTTGTGCCTTGCGCTATGATCTTTCCACCCGGCTCGGCTATGAGCGTAGCCTTCGTTTGCTTGTCGCCTTTTATTATTGTTCCGGCAGGAATGGTCAACTCAGAGCCTTCTGCAACATAGACCCATCCTCTCAGTTCGTAAGTACCCTTTGCAAGGGTCTGCTTGCCTTTGAAAACGAATTCTTGGTCGCCGTTGCCGATGACCTTGCCGTTGGCATCTTCCTTGCCGTCGGCGTCAAAGAGCAAGTGGTCGCAGGCTTTTATTCCCCCGTCGGTGCTCCATGTGTATTTTTGGTTGTCGGGGTTGACAGGTGTTTCACCGTTGTCGTCGTTGCTACTGCATGCGGTCATTGCCGCTGCCATTGCCAAGATGGCAATGCTTCCTGAAAACAATTTGTTTTTCATAGTTATTGATGATTTATATGTGACCCCACCTACCGCCCTCCCATACAGGGAGGAGAGTTGTGGAATCGAAGTGTTAAAGTTCTATGTTCATTGCTACTGCCACGTTTCTTCCAGGCTTATATTGTCTTGTCACCTGGCTGACCTCTTTTTTCTGATTTTTCACTGTCACATCAGCCTGTTGTTTGTATGTGACGCTTTGGTTCAGCAGGTCGCGCACGGCAAGTTTCAGTTCTATGCGCTTGCCCAAGTGCTTGCTGATGCTGAGGTCAATGGCATCGCGTGGCATCTCGTAGCTGTCAGGCACGCGCACGCTTTTGTCCATGCCTTCGGAGCGGCCTACGGAGACGATGCGTTTGCCGATGCGGTTGTAGAGCAGTGCAATGTCAATGCCGAGTTGGGAACTGTTGTAGAACAGGCCGGTGTTTATTAGGTAAGGCGACTGTCCTTGCATGGCGCGGTCGCCATCGTTGCTGCCGTCGGGGAAGTGGACGCGGCTGTGTATGAGTGCGCCGTTGAAGCTGAAACTGAAATCGCGCAGTCCGATGAAGTCAAGGCGTTTGCGTATGTCAAGTTCAATACCGTAGTTGTCGGCTGACCGTGCATTGGCATAAGAGTAAATGACATCGGTTCCGCCAGCCATAGTGTACACCCATTCAATGGGCGAGTTGAAATGCTTGTAGAATGCTGCAAGCGAGACGTTTTCGCCAGAGCTTGGGTACCATTCCCATCTTAGGTCGAGGTTGTCTATGTGGCAGTCCTTGAGATTGAAGTTGCCCTGCACGTTTGCGGCGAGGTCGAAATCGTAATAGACCGATGGCGACACCTCGCGGAACTCAGGTCGGTTGACACTCCTGCCATAGCACAATCTCACCTGTTGCTTGTCATTAATCCTGTATGTCATGTTAAGAGACGGGAACAGGTTGTTGTGGCGGTAATAGTGGTTGTTGTGGCTTTCCTCGTATGATTTGGTGTTGGAAACGAGTTTCATTTGGTTGTACTCATAGCGCAGTCCGGCATTGACAGAGAAGTTGCCGAAAGGTAGCTCGGCGAGGAAATAGCCAGCTCCCATGATGTTGTCGCCGCTGTAGTCGTTTATCTTGTTCACGTCCTCAAGCAGGTAGAGCTTGTCTGCGCCGAAATATTGTCTGTCGCCCAGCAGTGTAGGCAAGTCCATTTTCTCAAAGCCCTTGGGCAGGTTGTTGCCCTCGGTATTGTACCAGTAGAAGAAGTTGCGTGTGTTGTACTTGCGGTAGCGGTATTCTCCGTATGCGCCGAACTTCAGTTTAGGTTGCCATGTGCCGAAGTTGAACTGGTGCTCGTCGTTGACTCCCAAGGAGGCGATGTGTTCGTCGAGTGAAGTCCACTCGCGGGATATATCATTCTGGTATAACCACACGTACCCTTCGGTATCTGCAGCCCCCTTCCCTGCGGGGGAGGAGCCGGGGTTGGGGTTATAGACTATGTATTTTCTTCGGTCAGGCAACCGGCGGTTAGCATACGCATAGCCGACACTCCAATCAAGGGCATCGCCGCCAAGAGTATGCTTGCCGGTAAACTGACCTGTATATGTTGTGCGTGATTGGTAATAGAGTTCTGCCGACCGCTCAGGCTCAGCCTGTGCGCTTATACCGTCACGCCACGTATATCGGTCGGTGGCAAGCTGGTTTATCACGTTCCTGAACTGATATTTGCTCAGTCCGTCTCGTGTAAGGAACGTGAAGTTTAGCATGGCTCCGAGGCGCACGTTGTGTTTATATTGGTCGTCGGTAGAGAGGCGAAGAGCGTTGGGCTGGTCTTTTTCCGTGTCGTATGCTCCATAGAAGTTGTTTATCATGCCCGTGCTTGTCCGGTATTCGTTAGTATAGTTGATAGATGCCAGGGCACCAAGCCTGTTGCCGTTTATGTTCCAGCCGTGATTCCAGTCGGCAGAAAGCTTGAGGTCGCCTATGGGATGATGGTTGCGTATTCCCCAGTCGTTGTTCAGGTGGTTGTCCGCAAGGCTGTACATGGCGTTGCCGCCGCTGTTGTTGCCAAGGGAAAAGAGCTTACTCTCCATACCGCCGTGCAACGGGCGTAGGCTGTTGTCGAACCCAAGGAAATCGGTGCCAGAGGTCTTGCCTTCAAGAAAACTGTGGAATGCGGACTGGCTGTTCCAGTTGCCGCCTATGGAGATGTGGAAAGAGTTTTTGGTAGGTATCTCCTTAGTGCTTATTAGTACGAAGCCGCCTGTGTAGTCGGAGGGATATTCGGCAGAAGGGGTTTTTACGATAGTAAGGTTGTCAATTTGTCCGCCGGGAATCATGTCAAAGGAGAATGCGCGCTGGTCGGCCTCGCTGCTGGGCACTGCACCGCCGTTCATCCATACGTTGTTATATCTTTGCGACAGTCCGCGCACCATTACGAACTTCCCGTCTATTATACTAACTCCTGGCACGCGGCGAATCACTTCTCCTGCATTATTGTCCTGTGTCAGACTAATCTCCTGCGCCGTGATGCTGCTCACCACGTTTGAGGAATTTTTCATTTCAAGTAAGGCTGCGTTGGCAGTTCCTTTGCGTTTTACTGCCGTGATGGTGATGCCTTCAAGCTGTTTCTCGTCAAACAGCGAATCGTTGACAGCCTGCGCTGCCGCTGTAATACCTCCTGCTGTTAGCAGGGCTACAGACAATGATAATCGTTTGTACTCTCTCATTGAATAAGTTTTGTCTTCTCTTTATCCGCTGCAAAGTTACACAGCAAATGTTGCTGTGAAGTTACCGTGGAAATACAAAGTATATACAAAGAAAATACAAACTCGTTACAGCCGTACCTAAGGTAAATCCTGCTATGTAGGCTGTCTTTTTGAGAGAGGGAAAATGATTGTAGGTGGTTTTCTATGTTTTCGGTCGGAAAGAAGCTGTGAGGTCGTAGGTGTGTTGCAGCTCGTTTGGCGGTATGGCATCTTCTACAAGTTGCTGCGCAAAGGGTATCATTGCCTTTGCCTCTGGCGTGCGTAGGAACATGGGGTCAAGGCACCATGTGCCGAGGCGCAGTTGGTCGAGGTCGCCGGGTATCTCCCAAAAGTCAACCTCTTGCTCCATGAGCTTAATCCATATCAGGAACATCTTCCTGACGCGATCGGGCTGCCGGCTTATTGTTTTCTCAGGTATGTTCATATTTAGCAGAGAGATCTATTTTAGCACGAATGGTCCTGAATTACCCACAAATTTTTCATTAAATTTATAGTGCGATTCGTTAGCTTTCACCTCATTACAGAGATAAAGCTTTCAGCGGATTGCTCTAATTCGACAAATCCGAGGAATTTTGTTGAAAAACCTATGCTTCGGTGCATGAACACTATTATAATTGGTGAGTGGACAATTTATGATAATTGCCGGGAATTGACGTTATAAAAAATGGTATAGCCTTAAACAGCAATTATTGGCAAATTTTCATATGAAGAAAAGAGATTTTTCCTCACGCAGAGGTCGCAGAGTTTTTGATGCTTACTGGTTGTTTTAGAGCTTTAAGGAGAAAGGCTAAAGGCTTTAGGGAGCCTTGCCTCTCAAAGCCTCAAATTTCCCAACAGCTTAAACTCCTAACTATTAACTCCAAACCTCTGCGCTCTCTACGTGAAAAAAGGGAGGCGGATAATCATTAAGTGTTGTTTTTATCGTACGTTCGTTGCAGCTTACTTCCAACCTATGTCGTCCCAAGCCGTCCACGGGTTGAAGTGCTTACGCTTAGCCCAGCTGTCATCGAAGCCGTCACCACCTCCTTCATCATCATCTTTATGAGTAACCTTATGCGACTCCGCATCACTGCCTGTACCCGTATCAGAGTAGAGAGATACATACAATATGTTTGCGCCCACTTTCTGGCGGCAAACGTCTGTTTCCGGTCTTACATATTTCTTTTTCATGGCTTTTTCCTCTGATTGATGGTTATTTGACAATGAATTTCTTTCCGTCGCGCACGTACAGTCCGGGCTTCAAGCCTTCTGTAGACGTGCCGACATACTGTCCCGTAATGGTGTAGACGCATCCGCCGACAGCCTTCGTTGTTGTCTGTGGAGCCTCTATGCCTGTAGTGCCACCGTTGCCAGCCTCATATTCAAACTGTTTTGCGCTTGCCACAGCATTGCTCATGCTTATATAGCAACGGAAAGCCTTTTGAGGTTTAGACGACGGATTAGTGAAGGTGCTGTTGTCCTTCACCACTATGCAGTCGTCGGTGCTTATAGTCTGAGGGTCAAAGAGACCGTTGAAGGTGTAGGTGGTGCCATCAAGGGTGTACGACTTCGGAGCCACTGGCGCAGAGATTACTTTGCGCGAGCCTTCAAGGTCGGTCATGATGTATGAGGCCACACTCTTGGTAGGCTTTATCATGTAAGCCACACCGGCAGTGATGCTGTTGTGTTCTTCCTGAAACAGCAGATGGATGGTGTTCTGATGCTTCTCTACGCCGTTGAACTGGTACACCTTAGAGGTGCCGTACACCGATTGCAATTCCTCAGCGCTCATGTCAAACGGCAGGCAGATGGTGTTCCACTGCCCTGCCTTCACCTCGCGGCGGAAAGACACCTCGTGTGCCTGCTCAAAGCAACCGGCAATGTTCTTGTTGGAAAGCTCAAAGTCGCTTCCTTTGATGCGCTTGAAGCTTGCGTTGTAGACAGACCCGTCCTCATTATCCATCGAACCTTTCTCGAAGAAGTAAATCCTGTTGGTTATAGGCTTTACTACGGTGTTGGCATTCACGCGGAACACAGACACCATGTCGCGGTTGGAAGTAGAGGAAGGCAACTGCCAAGACACAGCCCACTCATCAGGTTCTATCTTAAGGTCGCCGTTACGGTCTTCCCTGAGCCTTTCGCCATTGGTACCCGTTATAGAGAGACCTGCATACAGTAGTGCATTCTCGTCGGTGGCGGAACCAAACTTCACGCTCATGTTGAAGACACCGTTTGCTGGCCAAGTCACGGTCTGCGTGGTACTCTCTGCTGACGAGCTCACCCCTTGCGCGCTAAGCGTCACGTAGCTGTTGCCGTTGAAGGTGATGGACTTCGTGAGATATGCTGAAAGCGTAGGATACTGGTCATTGGGGTATTCGACGGTTGCGCCAAGGTCTTTCAGTGCGGCAAGCACACGGTCGGCTATCTGCATGTGTCCAAGGTCTGAATGGGCATTGAGCACGTTAGGGTCAGTGACGGCACGATAGCTGTCCTGCGTAATCAACGGGTTGCCGGTGCTGGCAAGCACATAGTCGCCACTCTGGAGCTGTATTTTCCTGTTTTGCCATATATCTATAACATTGACAACGTTGGCATAAATGGTATTTGCCGCCTGGTTGGCATCATACACTCCCTGGTTAATGCCTTGATAGATGCCCTGGTCCATGTTGTAAAGGGACTGATTTGATTTATCGTTGACAAGATATTGATTGCCTTTTGCGCCAACCACCCAGACAACCTTTGCGTTAGGGCATTTCTCATGGATATACTGCAAAAGATACTTTACGGCAGTAGTCAATGTTGCCTGTCCTGCCGTTGTAGCTATGTTCCCTCCTGTCCATCTGCGTATGCCTTCGTCCAACTGTATTACTACCGCGTCAAACTCATTATTGTCTATCCTGCCAATTGGGTTCGTCGATGAGCCTCCCTCATAAATGTTTTTTGCAACAGCATACGACGATGTAAGATCTTGGAAAGACGTTTCCCAAGACTTTCCGTTTCTAATCCTATAAGTGTTGTCGGCTGTGCGCGTGAGACCCTCCGGCTTGCCTTCTACGCCAATCTTTAAGTCTATCAAGTTTCGCTCATAACCAATACGTCCAAAGATAACGTCACTTGCAAAGTCACGTCCGCCTACGCTGGAACCCCAGCCACGGCTTCCCCGCCATGTAGTGGTAACGGTGGCTATCGTAACTTCGTTTCCTATAAACAATGTCTTTCCAGCAGTCTGTGCAAAAGCTGTTTCCGGCATGATCATCATCATAGCCAGGACAGTCAATAATTTAATTGTTTTCATAAGCATTCACTATATGTCAGTTGTCATTCATTTACATATTCTGTTTCCGCCTCTGTTTCCCACGGCAAACTGCTGCCTAAAGGCGTAAATATGCCAGGCTTGGCATCGGCACTGCCGGTGCCCGGGCCTCCGTCGCCGCCCGGGGTTATTATGGTTTCTCCACTTTCGTCCTTGCCTGAGACATTCCTCTTGGAGCCTGCCAGCAAAGCCGACTCATCCACGGGATAAGCCACCATGTGAGGTGCTACATAATTCTTCTTTTTTCTTCTCATCGTCATTTAACTATTTTCTTGTCGTCCTTGATATAGATGCCCTTCTGCAAGCCGTTCAAGTCCTTGCCTACAGCCTTGCCGTCGATGGAATAGATTACACCCGAATGCTGTTTCCCAGCCACGTGAGCATTGCTTATAGCTGTGATGTCGTCTATGAGCAGCCCCATCTTTGCCTTAGCGGCATTACCCTGCGAGATGTGGAAATAGGCACGGAAGCCCTTCATAGGCGTTGTGCCACTTGGATAGTAAAACTTGTTTGAAGCTATATACAGATAGCTTTGGTCGCCGTCGGGCAGCGGTGTCTGGTCATAGATGCCCTGGAAGTCGCACGTATAGGTCACGCCGCCGATGGTTGCCGAATAAGACACTGCCAACGGGCTTTTTACTGAGAAAGTCTTGCCCGAAAGGGTGACGGGAGATGTGACAGCCTTCGATGCTTTCACAAGGTATGGCACGCCTGCCTTCATCTCCGTCACGGTGCCGAACACCACTTCCAAGTAGGCAGCATCGGCAGAGCCGCTTGCCTCCAGCCTGCTATACTGACGCACCTGTGCCGCGTCGCCGAAAATATCCTTTATCTCGTCGGCTGACAAGTCGAAGGGCAGGCAAACGGTGTTCCAGTTTGCCGTGTTGCCCACGTTGCGCATGAGCTGCACTACGGGCGCAGCCTCAAAGTGGTTTATCACAGCCGTGTTGCTGTTAGACGCAAGCATAGTCAACGGGTTGCCGCTCGTGTATGAACCGCCCGTGTTTTTATTCTGGTCACTCAGTTGTACAGGGTTGTATTGCGGGGTCACCATGAGATTCTGGGATGCGTAGAAGGTATACTTCTCTGCGTGGTCGGCGTTTCCCACTGCCTGCTTTTGCAGCGTCAGCGGACTACCGTTATAGGTTACGACGTTGCCATTGGGGTCGGTGAGCTTTAGCCCATTGTACAGCTCCGCCCATTGTGTGTTGCTTCCCGTATAGTCAAGGTTGAGGTTTGCCACGCCGTTGGCAACCCAGTTGCCAATGCTCCATCCTTCGGGGGTGGTTCCCGTGTCGTATGTGCTCGACAGCGTCACGTAGCCGTCGCTCTTTAGCGTCAGCGTGCGCATGGCGAGCGTCACCACGTCAGTGGTCTGCACAGGCACGCCCCACGCCTTTAGCACCTCAAGTGCGCCTTTGGCAAGATAGCACATGCCTATGTCGGACGGATGCTGCAGCACGGCTCCGTTGGTTATGGCGTGGAAGTCATTAAGAGTTTGGCTTATAACATAGTCGTTTGTCTTCAGCATGCCTATGTCGCCCCAATCTGGCACATTCTTAAGATTATTGGCAGCTCGCCATAGAGCATCATTATTTGTACCAAAATAGTCATTTTTGAAATCTTGAGCACTTATGCTGGCGTGATAACATGTGGCAAAATCACATATACGAAGCCCTGACTGAGATCGTTTTATATTGAATATGGCATTTTGTATGGCTGTTAAAACCTGACCATCTACGGTATTAACATTAGTGTTAGTGCCCTGAACAAAATCATTCCACGCCGACCCTATCAACCAAACCATCTTGGCGTTTGGGCACTTCTCATGCAAATAACGAAGAAACGATGTACACGCCTTATTCAGTTGGCTTGTTAATGTACCACCGTCGGAGACAATCTCACCTGCGTACTTCGAGCCTCTAACATTCTCGCCAAGTGAAATGACTATAGCATCATACCTATTACCATCAGTGATGGGTAATTCCTTAGCCAACTCCGGTTGGGCATCAGCATATTTGCCAGAGTATTTAGGGAAATCAGTTTCCAAGAAATTGCCGCCAAACAAATCATAGCCATAACCTGAAATATTTCCATCATAACGACCAGTGCGGCCAAGCATGACATTGCCCACAAGGTCAAGGCCGTTGACCGAAGCTGCCATCCCACGAACAGCAGGCCAAAGATTTACGACTTCATCATGTCTTACAACGCTGTTGCCGATAAATAGCGTGCGATGTTGCGCCATTGCCACAACCGACGGCAACAGCAGCATGATGAAAAAAATCATTTTGCGTAAATGTCTCCTCATAAGCTCATTGTTAATACTTTTTCTATATTTCATCAGGGGCCTCTTTACCTCGAGTCCTTATTTCATATACGGCGATATGCAAAATTAATAATTTTATAGATATGTTTTTCCTTTGAAATATGTATTTTTTTTGCACACAATTGTAGAAAATAATCCACATCCAAAAATCAACCAACCACCTCCGCGGCCTCGTGCCTTTCACCGTAAGCGAGAAATGTAAAAAACAAATCATGGCGACCCCCCCGCAGGAATAGCCTCTGCGCAAAAAAAATGGTTGACGTGCACAAATACGCCAACCACGGGCTGAGTTGCAACGCGCTGTGTTTCAATGAGTTGGCAAAATAAGGAAAAACGCCCGATTTTCCGTTTTGTTCTTTACGGCGTAAAGGCATCTTCTTTACGCCGTAAAGATGAGTCATTGCCGGCGTAAACGTGTCACGTTTACGCCGTAATCATGTCGCTAAAGCGCCGTAAACGTGAAGAACGGGCAGCCTGCGGCTCACCCAACCGCTACCCGAAGCCTGTAGTTTACGCCTTTAACCGTTCCACCGATTCTCTAGGAAATTATTTTCGTTTGTAAACATCTTTTACTTTTTGTAAACATAATTCATAGCCATTCCTCCCATTGCCTTCAACGAATTGCTGCGACTGCTAAGCTCTCATGAATTTAAAATTCGTCTATCGAGTACGGAAAATAATTGATGGCAATTGCTGGGAATTGCCGTTATAAAAACGGTATAGCTTTAAACAGCAATAACTGGCAATTGTCAGCAAATTTCTTTATTGTTTGAAAGCTCATGCTCCTTTATTCTTTACATGAATTTCCTACGATTTTTTCATGAATTTAAGCGTGGAAAAAAGGCAGGAACCGTAAAATATGTGAGTAATTTATGAGTAATTCAATGGGGAATTCATGTATGAATGTTATGTAACATGATTATCAGTTAGTTATGAACTAAACGGTACAAAAATTTACAGTGATTAAAAAACGAGCATTAAGTTTGCTACACAATTGAACATTTAGCTTGTTTAGTAATGTCAAAAATATTATTACAAAAAATTAACGAATTAAATACTGTCAAGAATTGCGTGTTGTTCATTAATTGATTAACTTTGCAACATGGAGAAGATAAGGACTATCAAGTTCTATAAGAATTACTTCAAAGAGTTCTATATAGAACAGGAAGATGATGTTAGAAAGAAAATCAACTATTCTTTCTCAATGGTTGAGACTCAACGCTTCGTCCCAAGGAAGTTCTTTAGACATATAGATGACTCTGATGGAATTTATGAAATTAGAGCCGAATATGAAGGCAACATTTATAGAGTTATGTGTTGCTTGGATAAAGGGGCTATAGTTGTGTTGTTTCAGGGCTTTCAGAAGAAGACTCAAAAGACACCACAAAAAGAAATTAAAATGGCAGAGAAATTAAGGAAACAATATTTTAAGGAAAAGGAGAACAAGTAATATGGACGAAAAGAAAAGACAGGCTATTATGAATAGCACAACATTTGACGAATTGCTTGATGCTGAATATGGAAAGATAGGCACTCCAGAACGTGACAAATATGAAGACGATGCTCAGACTTTTATCCTTGCAGAATGCCTAAAAGATGAGCGTAAGAAAGCCGGTCTTACACAAGAGCAGCTTGCAGAACGTATAGGAACAAAGAAAAGTTACATTTCAAAGCTTGAAAATGGTCATGGGGATGTTCAACTTACAACCTTGTTCCGAATCTTCAATGGCTTAGGCAAACGCGTTGCCGTGTCAATACTATAATGACTATGCGCAAGATAACAACACAAAAAGATTATGGCATAGTCAAGAATCAAGTAGAAGTCCTTATTAAAAGAGGCTACTCAAAAGGGGATGTTAGAATCTGACATGGATAAATGTTTGACTAACATTTCCATGTGTAAGAAAAAAGATTTTTCTCATACAGATGGCGCAGAGTTTTTGAGAGATTTACTGGTTGATTTAGAGCATTAAAGAGAAAGCCTAAGGGTTTTGGAGTCCTGTCTCCCAATCCTCTCAAAACCTCAAACTCCCCAACAACTTAACTCTTAAATATTAACTCCAAATCTCTGCGCTATATGCGTGAAAAAAGAAGGCGGAAGCTGTAAAATTTGTGAGTAATTTATGAGTAATTCAATGGGGAATTAATGTTTAAAAGCAATATCGTTTGAAGGTTTATACAACTTTATTTTTTACATGAATTTAAAATTCGTCTATCGAGTACAGAAAATAATTTATGCAAATTGCTGACAATTGCCGTTATAAAAA
>CAZEEP010000020.1:4886-49098 GCA_964511295.1 uncultured Prevotella sp. | reverse complement strand
AATTGCCGTTATAAAAACGGTATAGCCTTTTAAACAGCAATTGCCAGCAATTATCGGCAATTATCTACAATTTTTATTTTATCGGCATTTTTTTGCTTCATATAATTCTCATGGTTTGCAATGCACCATATATAATAATGTGTAAATGATGCTTTTTAGATTCCTGCATCGTGAGGCAGCTCCTGTTCCTCGGTCTCCTCATAGTAACGCATATAGAGAATGAAGAAATTGCGCTTCAAGATTATTGAAGTACGCATCAGCAGGTCAGTGTCTATGCTCTTACGACGGAAAATGGAGTATATATTGCTTCTGTCACAATGCAACTTACGAGCGAACCAACTTACAGTACGCTCTTGGCGGAACAGTTCTTCCTTTATTTCCTCTCCAATGTTTACGAAATTCTCCATAATGTTTTCCTTAAGCTTAGCAGTATATTTTAATGCTTGACACGATTTTTTAAAACTATCAGCCAATGCTGTATTGCAAAGGTAACAAAAAGCAAGTATAAGCTGAGACATTTAGACCACTTTTTTTGCATCATTTTGCAAAACAAAAATGAAGCGACAGTGCATACTCTTTGACTATCAATATGTTACAAGCCCCAAATAAAGAACTTGGCTTCACGCACTTGTACGTATGCCAGAATCTTCCTAACTTTGCATCGTCAATAAGAAACTAAGAGGCGCGCTTAAAGCAGATTACTGACACAAACAAACATTATTAATCATTTAAACACAAACACAAATTATGAGTATTCGTTATCGTAAAGTACAAAACAAGATTGAAAACAGCAACGGTTTCCAGAAATGGTACGGCAAGGCAGTCATTCTCAGCACCGTGAGCACCAAAGACCTGGCAGAGGAACTCTCGCACAGCACAACCGTGACACGCGCCGACATCCTGGCAGTGCTCGCCGAGCTTACCGTGGCAATGCACAACCACCTGCTCAACTCCCACAAGGTAGTAATTGACGGACTTGGAACCTTCCGCCCGGGCCTGATATGCAAGTCGGCTGACGACGAAAAGTCTTTCAACGCCAACAACATCAAGGGTTACCGCATCGTCTACCGCCCTGAGTGCAAGTACACCGTCACAGGCGTAAACACCAATGGCAACCGCACGGGCTTCTTCACCAAGAGTCTCTTGCAAGGCGCATCTGCCGAACTCATGCCGGAGGCAAAGAAAAACAAGTCTACAACGCCTACTGAATGAAAAACAAGGACATCTGGAAGCTTATCATAAACATGCTGATAAGCATACTCACAGCAATAGCCACTACGCTCGGACTGACCAGCTGTGTGCTATAGACCAGGACTTGGAACAGACCCTACGTTAATTAACAAAGGTTGGCAAAAAAGTACTTTTAGAAGACATTTGCGTTAAATATTTTAGTATTGCTTGCCATTATGTTATTAATACTTATAAAAATGGTGCAAAGTTTGGAAGATATTGATATATGTCCTATCTTTGCACCATTGAAAAAATAAGCCTACAACACAAACACAATTTTTTATACAAACACAAAACTTTTATGATTAACACTTATCGTAAACACCTCTCCCCCAACTTCATCCTCTATGAGTTTGTGCGTTCCGGCGTTGCCATTGAAAAACACATTGACAACAATCCGCTTGCACCTGAACGCGAAGCATTGGCAAGCCTGTGCAGCAACATCCTCGAACCGCTGCGCAAGACATTCGGGCCAATAGTGATCTCAAGCGGCTACCGTTGTCAAAGGCTGAACAAACTGGTTGGCGGTGCTGACAACTCGCAGCACTGCAAGGGCGAGGCTGCCGACATCGTGGCATGCTCGCCCGAACGATTGCGCAACTACTTCATCTTCATCAAGCGCAACCTTGATTTCGACCAGCTCATAATGGAGCCTGTTGATGCAGAAGTGCCACGATGGCTGCACGTAAGCTACACCAAGAGACGGAGGAACAGGCACGAAATAGTGGGGCGAGAAGGATGAAAAAATGAGCTTACTAACGAAGAAGTAGAGTTTTTATTCTTACCTTTGCATCCATGAAAACATCTTTTAGCAAGATATTTACATGGATTCTCATTGTAGTGTTGCTGGCAGCCCCAGCTACAGGCATGGCACAATCGCATAAAGCCAGCAAGACAACCAATGCCGAGCAGGCTCGCGCCATCTTCAACCGAGTGTTCAACCGAGTGTTCGGAGCGGAAGGATGCAGGCTGGGCTATTCGGTGAACATCATCGGGCTGTACAAGACCGCCGGCAACGTGACCATGAAGGGAAAGAAGAGCCACTATACCGAGAAGCGCTACTTGGGATGGATGGACGGGAACACGCTGTGGCGTGTGGACACCAAGAAGAAAGTGGTGGACATTTTCGACATGACTAAGGAGAACAAAGACAACTTGCTCTCACGCTTCAAGTTCGACATAAACAAGTTCACGTACAGTTGGGAAAACGCCAGCGAGGGCTTGGTGATAAACGTAGACGCACCGTCGGCTTCCAGCGGCATCCGCCACGCCAAGATAGTGCTCGACCGCAAGACCGAAGCGCCCTTGGCACTGAAGATAAAGGTGGCGTTCTTCTGGACCACCGTCAAGCTGTCGGGCTTCCGCACGGGCGGCATCAACGATCGCGAGTTCGTTTTTCCACGCCAAAGGTTCAAAGGCTATGACTTCAACGACAGGCGAAACGAATGACAGACTCACTCGTGGTGATACTTCTCGCCACGACTAATGGTGCAGGCACGGTAAAGCTGCTCGGTAAAGACGAGGCGCACCATCTGGTGGCTGAACGTCATGCGCGACAAAGAGATGAGTTCCTGCGCCCTCGAATATACATTCTGTGAAAAGCCGTAAGGCCCGCCAATGACGAAGACAAGCCGCCGCGCCGACTGCTGCTTCTTGCGCAGCCATGAGGCAAACTCTACAGAACGCATCTCAGAGCCATGCTCGTCGAGCAACACCACGGTGTCGGCATCTTGCAACTGTGCAAGGATGAGTTCGCCCTCCTTCTGCTTCTGCTGCTCCTCAGAGAGGGCGCGCGTATTCTTGAGCTCAGGAATGACCTTAATAGAGAAAGGCATGTAATGGCTTATGCGCTCGGCATAATCGGCTATGCCGGAAGCATATAGTTTGTCGGCAGTCTTGCCTACGAGAATGAGCAATGTCTTCATCTTATAAAAAATAAGTCTACACCTTAATAAAGAAATGTAAAGCCCAGCACGGGCGTGCAAAGTTAGCCATTAACCACATATAAATGCGCCACAAGGCAGTTAAAAAAGCTTTAAGCCACGAAGGAAAAACATGGTAGCAAATGCAAAAAAGACATTTGCCACCAGATTAGCATTATTTAGCCTCCATTATGAGCGCAGGAGGGTAAATAATGTGTAACTTTGCAGTTGTTTAAAAGAAAACAAAAACATTTAAAATGAAAAAGAAAATCATCATGCTGGCACTTGCCGCCTGCCTTGTATCGGCACCGGCAGTGGAGGCAGCCGTAACGGCTGAGGCTGAGAATGCCGCAATGGGCATTGACGCAGCAAAGAAGCCACAGAAAAAAACGACAAAGAAAACGACCAAAAAGAGCACCAATACTACTAAGAAGTCGACTGCCACTTCGGCAAAGACCACAACGACAGCCACCGTTGCTACAACAGCTGCCAGCCAAGAGCCAGCCCAGCCTGCAACAGAGGCAAAATCATTAGCCACACAGAGTGCCACGTCAGGCGGCAGCGTGATAGGGAGCATACTCGGCGGCATACTGGGCGCAGGCTCACAAGCTCAGACAGAGACATCGTCGACTGACTCTGGCAACGGCATACTGTCGGCACTGACTTCCATCTTCGACCTTTCAAAGATAGCCAAGAAAAACGACCTCGTGGGCACGTGGACTTACACAGAGCCTGCCGTAGTGTTCACAAGCGACAACGTGCTCCACAGCATTGGCGGCAAGGTGGCTTCGGAAACAATAGAGAAGCAACTGCAAAGCCAGCTTGAGAAATACGGCATCAAGAAAGGCGTGATGCAAATGACATTCGACAAGAACGGCAACTTCACGCAGACCGTGGCAGGAAAGACACTCAGCGGAACCTATACCGTGAGTGGCAAGAGCGTGAACCTGAAATACGCAGGACAGGTGCAGCAAATAGTGGGCACGACGCAGATTGACGGCAACGACCTGCTCATAGTAATGGACGCAAGCAAACTACTGAAATATGCCAACGTGCTGGGTTCGCTAACCGGCAACTCTCTGCTGAGCACCGCCGGCAACCTGCTCGGCTCCATGAAAGGCATGGAACTGGGGCTTAAACTGAACAAATGAGCGACATCCTGCGCCTTGCCATACCGTCGATAGTAAGCAATGTCACCGTGCCGTTGCTGGGACTTGTCGACCTCGCCATCTCCGGACATTTGGGCAACGAACGATACATCGCTGCCATATCCGTGGGCAGCATGATTTTCAACCTCATCTACTGGCTCATGGGTTTCCTGCGCATGGGCACGAGCGGCATGACATCACAAGCCTACGGAGCCGCCGACTGGCAGGGCGTAAGGTTGTTGTTGAGGCGTTCCATCACGGTGTCGCTCGCCATTGCCGCGGCTTTCGTGGTGCTGCAAGTGCCGCTGGGCTGGTGCGCATTGCAGATAATACACCCTTCGCAACAAGTGTGGCAATTAGCGCAAACCTATTTTTCCATCGTCATCTGGGGCGCGCCAGCCATGCTATCACTATACAGCCTCAACGGATGGTTCGTGGGCATGCAAACCACGCGAGTGCCTATGGCGGTTGCCATCTTCCAGAATGTAGTGAACATCATGGCATCGCTTGCCTTCGTCTTCGGCTTTGGAATGAAGGTCGAAGGCATTGCCCTCGGCACCCTTGTGGCACAGTGGAGCGGAGTTGCGCTTGCGTTGTTCTTCATGAGACGAATGCTTAAAGAGGTAGGGAAGAAAGCGCAGGGCAACATGCCGGCCTTAAAGGGAACAAAACCGTCGGCAGATTCAGAATCTACCTCGTCCGGCTATCGCAATCCACGCTATTCATGGCAGACTTTCTTCTGCATAAACCGCGACATCTTTCTGCGCACGCTTTGCCTTGTGTCGGTGAACCTCGCTTTCACCTCGGCAGGAGCTCGGCAGGGCGACATGATGCTTGCCGTGAACACACTACTCATGACATTCTATACCCTGTTCAGCTATGTCATGGACGGCTTTGCCTTTGCCGGCGAGGCTTTGGTAGGAAAATATTACGGTGCAAACGACAAAACTTCATTGACCGTGCTCATCCGCAGCCTACTGAAGCACTGGGGACTGCCCCTCGCACTTGCCTTCACGTTTGTTTATTTCCTTGGAGGGATCCAGCTCGTGAGCCTGCTTACCAACGATGCCGACGTGGTTGCCGCCTCACACGCATACATACCGTGGACATGGCTCATCCCGCTTGCCGGCTACGCAGCCTTCGTCTATGACGGCATATTCATAGGCATGACCATGACACGGGGAATGCTTTTGTCAAGCTCCGTCTCGGCAATTACGTTCTTCGTAATCCTTTGCGCAGCAATGCTAACGCCAGTGCCGCATGCACATCCTGTAATCGTGAACCATGCCCTGTGGCTCGCGTTCATCGCTTATCTTGCCATGCGAGGACTAACGCAGAGAAAGATACTGAGCCACAAAAGACTGTAAAAAATGTTTTTTATGGAATTGGTGAAGAAAATATCATTTTGATTTTGTCCATTCACTATTTTCAACTATCTTTGCAGATGAAACTTGAAAAAACTTATATATTTAAATATTAAAGAAACATGAAACCAACATTGTTACTTTTAGCTGCCGGCATGGGCAGCCGTTACGGTGGGCTGAAACAGCTTGACGGGCTGGGGCCAAACGGCGAGACCATCATGGACTACAGTATCTATGATGCCATTCAGGCAGGCTTCGGAAAGATTGTGTGGGTGATACGCAAGGACTTTGAGCAAGACTTCCGCGAGAAGATACTTTCAAAGTACGAAGGCCACATACCATGCGAGATTGTCTTCCAGAGCCTTGACAAGATTCCGGAAGGCTACACCGTCCCGGAAGGACGCACAAAGCCCTGGGGCACCAACCATGCCGTGATGATGGCAAAGGATGTCATCAAGGAGCCGTTTTGCGTCATCAACTGCGACGACTTCTACAACCGCGACTGTTTCCACGTCATCGGCAAGTTCCTTTCCGAGCTTCCCGAAGGCAGCAACGGCAAATACGCCATGGTAGGCTTCCGCGTCGCCAACACGCTATCCGATAACGGCAGCGTGAGCCGTGGAGTATGCGAGAAAGATGCCAACGAACTTCTTACATCATGCGTCGAGCGTACCGAAATAGAGCGCAGACCCGACGGCAAGGTGGCTTACAAAGACGAGAAAGGCGAATGGGTTTCAATACCAGACACCACTCCTGTGTCCATGAACGTATGGGGCTTTACGCCAGAGTATTTCGACTACAGCGACAAGCTTTTCAAGGAGTTCCTTGACATGCCATCAACAAAGGCTAACCCAAAGGCAGAGTATCTCATCCCTTGGGTCGTTGACCGCCTGATAAAGGACGGGAAGGCTACATGCCAAGTACTTGACACCACAAGCAAATGGTTCGGCGTGACCTATTCTGCCGACCGTCCCAGCGTAGTGGCAAAGATACAAAAGCTTGTCGACGAGGGTGTTTATCCCGACAAGCTGTTCTAAGCATACATTTACATATTCCCCAAAAGAAACAACAACCCCGACAAATACAATAAAACTGACAATAAAACTAAACTATGGCAAAAACAAACAACAACGGTCGTGTAATCGCGATTGTAGCGTGTATCTTCCTCTTTGGAATGATATCCTTCGTCACAAACCTCGCCGCTCCTATCGGCGTTATCTGGAAGAACCAGCCTGAGCTGGCAGGAAGCAACACCCTCGGCATGATGGGTAACTTCATGAACTTCTTCGCTTACCTGTTCTTCGGCATTCCTTCCGGAAACATGCTTACCAAGCTTGGTTACAAGAAAACCGCACTCATCGCCATCGCCTTCGGCTTCTTCGGCGTGTTCATCCAGTTCCTTTCAGGCCAGATGCTCGTAGGCACATTGGCAGGCGGTCTGCCAGCCAACTGGTTTATATACCTTCTGGGTGCGTTCGTATCAGGTATCTCTGTCTGCATGCTCAACACTGTTGTGAACCCGATGCTCAACCAGCTCGGCGGTGGTGGCAAGGGCGGCAACCAGCTCAACCTCATCGGCGGCTCGTTCAACTCTCTCATGGGCACCATCACTCCTATGCTCGTCGGCGCGCTCATCGGTGCCGTGACCAAGGACACAGCCATTACCGACATCAATCTCGTGCTTTACATGGCAATGGGCATCTTCGCCGTCACGTTCTTCATCCTGCTCTTTGTGCCTATCGCTAACCCTGTGGCTCGCGAGCACGTCACCTACGAGCACTCTCCGTTTGCTTTCCGCCACTTCACCTTCGGCGTAATTGCAATCTTCGTATACGTGGGCGTAGAGACCGGCATACCAGGCACCCTCAACTTCTACCTCTCCGACTCTACGGCAGCAGGTGCAGGCCTTGGACAGCTTGACTCAGGACTTCAGGCTGCAGCCATTGGCGGCTTCGCAGCCGGAACCTATTGGCTTCTCATGCTCGTAGGCCGTTTCCTTTCAAGCTTCATAGCTGGCAAGGTGTCAAGCCGCCAGATGATGATTTGCGTCAATGGCGTTGCCATGTTACTCATCCTCTTTGCAATGTTCTTGCCCAAGACCGTCACTGGCAGCATGCCGGTATTCACAGGTGCGGGCTTCCAAATGGTGACTATGCCCCTGAGCGCAATACTCCTCGTGTGCTGCGGACTTTGCACATCCGTCATGTGGAGCTGCACCTTCAACCTCGCAACTGAGGGCCTTGGCAAATATACCGAGAAAGCAAGCGGTATCTTCATGATGATGGTAGTAGGCGGCGGCGTGCTTCCGCTTATCCAGAACGCCGTAGCCGATGCCACGATGAACTACATGCTTTCTTACATCGTGCCCTTGATTGCTATCGCTTACATGTTCAGCTACGCTCTTTTCCTTTCACAGAATGTCAACAAGGATATCCCTGTAGAGTAAAGCAAGAATAGAATATATCACAAAAAAATCCTTGAGTCTGTAAAGACTCAAGGATTTTTTTGATATATAGCTATATGATATAAGCGCTAATATTCTACTTATATATATCTTTCATTTAGATTTCTTCCATCATCTTCTTTCCCAGTTCGTCAGCTTCCTGCATGGTCTTTGCTTCGGAATAAACGCGGATGATAGGCTCGGTGTTTGACTTGCGCATGTGAACCCAGCTGTCGGCAAAGTCAAGCTTCACACCGTCTATGTCGGTCACGCGCACGCCGTCAAGCTTGCTGTACTTTTCCTTTACTCGTACCAGGATAGCGTCAACGTCGGTTCCTGGCGTAAGGTCAATACGGTTCTTCGCAATAAAATAGCTTGGGAAAGAAGCACGAAGCTCGCTTGCCTTGCAACCCTTCTGCGCCATACTACTCAGGAAAAGAGCTATGCCTACGAGAGCGTCGCGCCCGTAATGGCTTTCGGGATAGATTACTCCGCCGTTGCCTTCGCCGCCAATCACAGCACCCACTTCCTTCATCTTCGTTGTCACGTTGACCTCACCTACAGCTGAAGCGTAATACTTGCAGCCATGTTTCTCTGTCACGTCACGCAAGGCGCGCGTGGAACTGAGGTTGCTCACCGTAGAACCTTTCACATGGTCAAGCACATAGTCGGCAATGGTCACAAGCGTATATTCCTCGCCATACATCCGCCCGTCTTCCTGAATGAACGCCAAGCGGTCTACATCCGGGTCAACCACTATGCCAAGGTCATAACCTCCATGCGCCACTTCCGACATTATGCCTCCAAGGTTTTTCTCCAGCGGCTCAGGGTTGTGGGCAAACTGCCCGTTGCATTCGCCATTCAAGAACTTATACTCCACGCCAAGCGCGTCAAGCAGATGAGGCAGAATCCTGCCGCCTACACTGTTGATGGAGTCGACACAAACCTTATAATGCGCTGCACGGATGGCATCCACATCCACAAGGTCAAGCGCAAGCACTGAGTTGATATGCTGCTGGTCGTAAGTGTTATCTTCTGTATAAGAACCAAGATGGTCGACATCGGCATATTCAAAAGCCTCCCTTGCCGCAATGTCCAACACCTCATTGCCGTCATCCTTGGTCAGGAACTCACCCTCCTGATTGAGCAGCTTAAGCGCATTCCACTGGCGTGGGTTATGGCTCGCGGTTATTATTATGCCACCTGCCGAATGGCTCATGCGCACGGCAAACTCTGTAGTTGGTGTGGTTGCATAGCCAATGTTTATGACATCATAGCCCATGCCCATCAGCGTGCCGCAAACCACGTTCTTCACCATCGAGCCGGAAATGCGGCCGTCGCGACCGACAACTATCGTATTGCTCTGCGACTTGCCGCTTTTCTTGATGAAAGTGGCATAGGCAGAGGTAAACTTCACAATGTCAAGCGGATTAAGTGTGTCGCCGGTAGAACCGCCGATAGTGCCGCGAATGCCGGAAATAGATTTAATTAATGTCATAGTATTTTAACTCCTAACAGTATTATCTGCCTCGCTGGAAGGTTATGTCGTACAGGCACGGATATACAGCCTGAATGGCATACTGCTGGCCAAGGTCATGCGGCACTATTATGCGCACCTTGGCAATCTCGTCACCCTCGTTGGCATAGCGGCCGAGGTTTACGTAAGGCAACACGGCAAGCCATCCGCTCGGCACAGTCGTCGTGCCATAGAAAATATTCATGAGACTTGTGTTGGCATCAAAGCTCCCTTCGAAGGTGCCTGAATTGTTTGTCACATTCATTGCCTCCACATAGCGGTAGTAATATGGCGAAATGGTGTTCGACAACTGTATGGAGTCAGTCATCAGATTGCGCTCCGTGTAACGGCACAACACCGTTGCCGACTCGCCGTCGGCAAGCTTCCTGCCCGCCCCCTTGCGCACTATCTGCATGTACAAGCCGCTCGACTCAAAGAGCACGAACTGGTTCTTCGACACGTCGGTGGTGCTGTCCTGAGCCCAAAACTCACTCTCGCTGATTACGTTCACGGCAGAGTCGGCAATATACTTGTTTATCGCCGACCGCTCTTGTTTCACCTGGTCGGCATAAGTCACGTCGTCGCTGCAAGCGGCAAAAGCCATCATCCCGGCAAACAGGAGAGCTAAATATGTCAGTTTTTTCATAATCTGCTATTATTCTGTGTGCAAAATTACAAATTAATTCGTAATAACCAATCCTTTATAAAATAATTAACTTCTTAAACCTGCCGGCGGAATTAATTTAGTGCATATTACTCTAAGAAAACTTGTTTTTAACTCAAGCAATTCGTTGATTTTTATAGACGAGGTCAAACAAAAGGACAACTGAAAAGCACCTTCTCCAGCTTAAATTCTTGCGTTATCTGCTCGAGCTGGCTGTCCGATGCAAGGAAACACGCAGTACTCAATGCCTCGCCCTCGGCACCATCTTTTGTCACGACCGATGCCATGCGTGCACCCGTAACGAGCTGTCCTGTAAGTGGATTGACAATATGGGCACGCTGCGGAGAAGCGTTGCCACTTGTAGTAAGGCATTCGTCTTGCAACCAAACGGTGGGCGCGCTGCCTTCGCCAGAATTGCCACTGACAGCCGATGCACGCAAGGCTACAGGCCAACCTGCCGACGGAGAGCCGACACGATGGCAGTCGCCCATAGCAAGAATGCTGCTGGAGCCCACACTGATGAAAGCATCGGCGATGCCACGAGAGACAATGATCGCACGTATGTCATCCAAGGCAAAACCCTTTAGCACACCGCTGAGGTCAAGCCTCACGTGTGGGTCGCTGAAAGAAATTGTATGGTCGGACGACAGCCTCACTTCGCCAGCCAACGAAAGACCGTTGCATGACGCCCCTGCCGTAATGTCGAAAAGTCCGCACGTGCGACGATTGAAGTCAATGCATCGGCTAAGTATGCCATAGAGTTTCGGCGAGAGTGCTGTCCGGTCGTTGTATGCCATGCGGTTTACACCCGACAGCTCGCTTGACGGATCGAAGCGGTTGCCCACTGCCTCCAGCTCAGCCAACGCGGCGGCTATGTCTTCACCCAAAGCCACAGTTTCGGTGGTGGAGTCGACCCACCCCGTCACTTGCCGGCTTTCTGACGGATAATCAGATGCCGTGAAGTCGACCAAAATGTCTACCCGCGTGTGCATTGCTTCAAAATAGATATAGTCTCGATGCCCACCATCCGCAAGCCTGCCGCTGCGGCTGTGTATCGCATAACCGCTCACGCCGCCGTCTCTTTTAACTCTTCCTTCTTTTGCCATTAATGCCAATGTTAAATAAACAAACCCTGTTATTGCAAAAATACGAATAATCATTGACAATGCAAACTTTTTTGAAAATAGAACACAGGAAAACAGCCCCCTTTTACAAAAGTCTCCCACAAGGAAGTGGATAACAAGGAACGCACACTCTTTCATGAATATCAAGAATGCAAATACGGCATGAGCGATGAGGGAGCCTGGCTGAAGTGACATGGAAACCAACGGATGGCACAAATAAATTCCACGACAATTCATGTTTAATAATGTTAAACCAAAGCATAAAAAAGAGTTTTGTCAGTAAAAAAGAATGGCGTTTTGAGACAAAAGTGGTATCTTTGTAACGTCTATTACCCATACTTGAAGCCTCGACAGGCAAAGGTTGGGCAGACATATATACATATTAAGGCGTAACTGTACGCTTTGGTTTTGACATTCTGAGAACTTCGCAACTTCATCTGTTCGTCAAAAACAAAGCAACGGAAACGCCTCATTGGGTGTATTGTATACAGCCTCCATTGGCTTCGAGCATGTTTAACCATGTTCGTTGTTGATGCAGGGTGGTTTATATACTTACATCACACGTGGGGCTTTCGGCGTTGCTCGTTTCGACGAACAGGGCAATGCGAAGGCCTTCAGAATGTGGAACGAGTGGCAGGGTCGGCTCCACGTTTTATTTGTATATATACCAACCATACTATAACCAGCCAATATGGTAGCCGTTGGTAAAAATAAACATTTGTTTTGCAACAAACTAAAAGCAGCCCTTATGAAATACGGTACAACTAATAAACCTAACATAATGATACTTGCCTCCTTTTATCTGGGCATTATAGTATTAATATCCTTGTCTTCATGCAGCAAGCATGCATCGCTTTCCCCACGTTGCCGTTCGGCATTGGACAGCCTTATGCAGCTGTTGCCACAGCGTGAAGCGATAATAGCTCGCCAAAAGGCTGAGATTGACTCTACCGCCAAGGCAATAGCAACCAACAAGACAATGTCACCGAGCAACCGCTTCTATGCCTATAAAATGCTCTTTTTCAAGTCCCACCTGTTTACAGTCAACCATTCCATACAGTTCTCACGCAAGATGGCAGACGTAGCCGAAAGCATGAACGACCCGGCACGGCGTGCCGAAGCCATGACATACTATGGCTATTCGCTTGCGCGAAGCGGACTGTTCAAGGAGGGAGTCGACACGCTGAGCGCAATACACATAGACGATACCATGCCCGACAGCGTCCTCTATACGTACTACGCGTACTACGGCCGAGCCTATCACGACTTGGCTTCCTATGGCGCAAGCGCCATCAATGGCGGCACGTTCTCGAAGGATTTGTTCAACAATAAAGTTCTGCAACAATATGTCCAAAAAGGCAACGAAATGCTTTCCAAGGCTTACCGACACACCAACAACCAAATAGAGCTACTTTACCTTCAAGGCAAGATACTGAACTTTAGCGGTAATCCTACCAAAGCCTTGCAAAATTATGCCAAGGCTATAAAGCTGTGCAAATCCGAAGACAGCGAGTGGCTATCAATACTACTATCAACAATGGGCATAATAAACGACAAATTGGGTAATAGGGAAGAATGTACATATTATAACATTCTTTCAATGACAAACGACATAAGCAACGCCATAGTTGAGAGCAACGCCTCAGGCAACGTTGCCGCCAACCTGTTTTACGACTATGCCGACACCGACAAAGCATTCGAATGCTTGAAGATTACCGCAGACAACGCTTTTTACTATGGTTCACGATACCGCATAAACATGCTTGGCAACTTCCTGCCAATGATAATGAGGCAAAGTGAAGCAGAGCAACAAGAACGATACATGCTCATGACCTGGACTATAGTTGCCTTGATGGCTTTTGCTGCACTGCTCGTCATAATACTCAGGAAAAACATAAAGACCTCGATGTTGCTACAAGCGAAAAACGCACAACTTATGGACGCATACCGGCAACTAAGCATAGCCAACAGCAGACTTGACACCACAAACCGACATCTTAGCGAGGCGACAAGACTCAAAAACCAGTATCTCGGCCACTACATGGACAAGGAACAGGAAACAATCAACCAGATAAACGAATTCACGCTTTTAGTCAGCCAGAAACTTGCGTTGGGGCAATTGCAACCATTGCAGAACATACTGAAAGAGTTCCGCAACGCGCATGACCAAAAAGCCGAACGGGAGGATTTCGACCGGACGTTCACCGCCGCCTTCCCCACTTTTGTCAAAGAATTCAATGAACTGTTGACTCCTGACGCCCGCCAAAAGCCAAACAAGGACGGCAGTTTAACCCCCATAATGCGCATCTACGCCCTCGTGCGCCTTGGCATAACTGACACCAAACGCATCGCACGCGCCTTGGATTATACTTTCAACACAGTATACAACTACAGGGTTCGCATACGCAACAAGGCGATCAACCCACAAACTTTCGAACAAGACGTAGCTCATATAGGACTATAAACACCCACCGTTCTCTAAATCCAAAACCTATATTCTTTTATACGCCCACCTATATTTTAAGATGAGGCATAAAGTTTTATTCTGCTGATATATAGGTACATAGCTAAACAGTAGACCTATATTTCAAGCCTTTTTGGGTTAAAAACGTTTCTTGCAAAACTTGTTTTCTTTAAATTTGCAACAATTTATAACGTTTAGAACCTAAAAATTATTTTATGCAACACTTTAAAAGACAGCTCTTATTAGCTCTTATGATCGTCATGACCAACGTCATGGCTTTCGCACAGGGCGTGACAGTCAAAGGTACTGTCGCAGGCACGGACGGCGAACCAATCATTGGTGCGTCAGTCAAGGAGCAGGGAACACGCAACGCTACGGTGTCAGACGTGAACGGCCACTTCCAACTGACAGTACCGACATCTTCAACAATCGAAGTTTCCTACATCGGCTATGAAACACAGACAGTGAAGCCAAGGGCAAACATTAGCATTACGTTGAAGGAACAAAAGAACGACCTTAACGAGGTTGTGGTAATTGGATACGGTACGTTGAAGAAGAGCGACCTCACCGGTTCTATCGCCCAGATAGACCCGACGAAAAAAGAGGCAAGCTTCTCTCCCAACATGACCGACCTTCTCCGTAACAGTATTGCCGGACTCAACATCCCTCTTTCTACCAGTGCCAGCGGAAGCGTCAGCACCAGTTCTATGCAAATTCGAGGTACCAACTCTATCAAGGCTTCCAACGGTCCGCTTATCGTCGTTGATGGTATCATCTTCGACGGTTCTCTTGAAGACATTTCTTCTCAGGACATTGAGCGTATTGATGTCATGAAGGATGCTTCTTCCGCAGCCGTCTACGGTTCCCGTGCTGCCAACGGCGTCATTCAGATTACCACAAAGAAAGGTAGCAATGGTGCTCCACAGGTTTCTCTGACAACGAACTTTGGTTGGATGAAGGCTGCCAATCTTCGTGACCCTCTAGATGGTGACGGTTATATCAACATGCGCTATCTGCTTATGAACCAGCTACATGGGCAACCGCAGAAGGACTATTACGACAATCCACTTTCACTTGACGATGCAGGTAGGCGCACGTGGTACGGCTATCAGCTCAGTGAGAGCCAACGCAACGATCCAAGCTTCATGGCAGGCATTGATGTCAGCGACGATGCAATGAAAAGAGCATGGCTCAGCCGTTTGAACTTCTATCCTACCGAGATTGACAATTACATGATCGGTCACACCGTTGACTGGGAAGACTTGATGTATCAGTCTGGTTTCAAGCAGGATTATAACGCTGCCGTATCAGGTGGTACTGACAAAACCCGCTACTATGCTTCACTCGGCTATGCAGATGTTAATGGTATGGTCGTCGGCGATAAGTTTGAGACAGTACGTAGTAAGGTAAGCTTGGAGAACGACATCAACAAGTATCTAACCTTCGGACTTAACGCACAGTTGGCTTACCGTAACAGTGGCAGTATTCCTTACGGTGCTGGTGGCTATGCTACTATGTCTCCTTACAGTAGTGTTTATGATGAGAACGGTAAACTGAATCTCTATCCTTCTGGTAACAACGGTCAAGACGGTGGTCACAGCCCTTTGGTAGAACGCGCTTATACCGACCAGATTAACAAGACCCTCAACCTCAACACTAAGGTATACGGTATCCTGCACTTGCCTTACGGTTTTCAGTATACATTTAATTATGTAAACAACTTCAGCTTCAACCTCAACAACCGCCACACTTCTGCTGACAGTCCTGATACAGGTGCTGGCAACTCCGCTTACCGCAGCAACGCCAATCAGAAGCAGTGGACTATTGAGAACATCTTAAGTTGGAGACACAGCTATGGCAAGCACAACATCGACGTGACCCTCATGCAGAACGTTGAGAGCAACAAGTACTGGTCAGACCGCATGAATGGTTCAGCCTTCGACCCGTCAGACGTACTCGGTTATCATGCTATGAACCTTGCTTCCGTCACCTCTATTACCAGTAACGACTGGAAGGAGACACGTGATGCCCTCCTTGCACGTGCCAACTACAACTGGAACGAGTGCTACTATCTGACAGCAGCTGTACGTCGTGACGGTTACTCTGCATTCGGTAATGGTAATGCTCACGAAACATTCCCGACAGTAGCTGGTTCTTGGAGAATTTCTTCTGAACCTTGGTTCCACGTAAGTTGGGTAGACAACTTGAAACTGAGATATTCTTGGGGTGCCAACGGTCAGTCGGCTATAGGACGTTACGACGCTCTGGCTCTGATGAACACCATCAAGTTGCTGTATGCTAATCCTGACGGCTCTTATTATACAAAGACAGGTCTTTCTGTAGCTCGTCTTGCCAACAACGACCTTAAATGGGAGAAGACAACACAGCATAACATCGGCGTTGACTTTAGCGTCCTCGGCAACCGTATCACCAGTAGCTTCGAGTATTACTTCGCAAAGACAACTAACTTGCTCCTCGACCGTCAGCTTCCTTCTATCACTAGTGTGAAGAGCGTTGCCGCTAACCTCGGTGAGGTTACCAATAACGGTTTCGAGTTCACTTTGAATACATTGAACATCGACCTCGGCGATAAGTTCCAGTGGCGTACCACAGCTTCTATCTCTGGCTATCGCAACCGCATTAAGCACCTCTATGGTGACTATGACGAGAACGGTAAGGAGATTGACGATACAGAGAACGGCTGGTATATTGGTCACTCTATTGACGCTATCTACGACTATCAGCCTGCAGGTATCTGGCAGCAGGAAGACCTCGAGGCAGCAAGAGCTGAGCATGGAGCAAACTCTTATCCAGGTTACTATCCTGGCAACTACAAGATGGTTGACCAGAATAACGATGGTAAATACACTGCCAACGACGACCGTGTATTCCTCGGACACAGGAATCCTCACTTCTTCTTCAATATGATTAACGACTTCACCATCCTGCGTAATTTCTCAGTATCATTCACTCTCTACGGACAGTATGGCGGCAAGCGCAACTATATTGAGCACTTCGGTTCTCTGAACAACAGCTGCCTCAATCTTGGTTACTGGACAGCAGAGAACAAGAGCACGAAGTATCCGCGCCTCGCAGACCGCTCACAGGATCTCGTGATGGAGCGTAACTACAGGAGCATCGACTTCCTCCGCCTGTCAAATATCACCGTAGGATGGAGCGTTCCTGTAAAGTGGATTAAGTCTCTCGGACTGACTTCCCTGAAAATCTATGGAAGCATCGACAACGTACATTGCTGGACATCATGGTCTGGATGGGATCCTGAGTACACAGGCGGCGTTGTTCCTCGCAAGTTCAATTTTGGTTTAAATGTTAGATTCTAAATTAAGACAACTTGAATATGAAACGATATATCTTAAAGTCAGCAGTTATAGGACTCCTGGCAACAACAGCAGTCGTTACCAGTTGCAGTGATGACTTCTTGAAACCAGAAGTTAAGTCACAGTATACTACTGGTAACGCCTTGATAGACAAGGCTGGTTATGAGGCTTCACTAGCTCAGTGTGCTTCAAAGATTCGTGACGAGTACTATGGTCACATGGCTCCGATATTGGCAGAATACGTGTTCTCTGATGTCGCTGCAATGGGTTCTGAGGGTGCTAACATCCCTGTAAACCTCGAGAACGACATCCGCCCTGATGGCGACCTTAACAAGGACGTACAGATTCGCAGTTTCTGGGACGGTTGGTGGAAGATTATCTCTAGTGTCAACTACGTTATCGATGCCATCGACAAAGATGAGAAGATGATAGAGTCAGAACGCAATGAGATTGCAGGAACAGCATATTTCTACCGCTGCTATGCCTACTATCGTCTGACATTGCAGTTTGGTGACGTGCCATTGGTTCTTGAACCAATCTCAAGTCCACGTCTAGACTTCTACAGCTATTCCAAAACCAGCATCCTGAAGAAGATGATGGATGACTTGAAGGCACATGTTGCCGACATGCCAGTCAACACTGACTGGGGGACCCCAAACCAGGCAGCAGGTTATCATCTGCTTGCTAAGCTCTGCCTTGCAAATGCCGACTTTGACGGTGCCATCGACGCTTGCAATAAGGTTATCAATGATGGTACTCACCATCTTATGACATCTCGCTTCGGTGCTCTTGCAGCATGCAAGACTGTCGGCGATCCGACTTTCATGGGCACTGTAGACAAAGGCTTCCGTGCATTAGCAGTAGGTGCCGACACTCCTCTTGACGTTATCTTCGACCTTCACTACTTTGCTAACAAGTCCATCCCTGACAATAAGGAGGCTCTGTACACGGTAATAGACCGTGGCGACCTCAGTACAGAGAAATCTCCTGAAGGCGCAGAGGGTGACATCAAAACTATGCGTAACTATCTGCCGAAATGGGGTGATAATGGTGCTGGTATCGTTGCCCCTAACGGTCAGCGCGGTACCGACGACAACCTCCATAAGAACCAAAGAGTTGTTGTTGACGGTGTATTTCGTTATCAGATTGATGATGATGGCAATGGCTCGCAGTATCGTCAGATAGGACGCGGTATCGGTTCTCTCCGCTCCAGCAACCTCTACAACTACGACATTTGGACTGATCCTAACGATGTGCGTCACAAGCAGCCAAACTGGTGGAGAATGAAAGACCTTGTTTATAATAACAACCGCGCAGGTGAATACTACGGTCACAACATCGTCGACACCGTGATAAACGGTGTTCGTGAGAACGGTCTTCACAACCAGCTTGACACCATCAGGTGCTTCTATCCTTTCCCGAACAAGTTCATCGTTCCTGAGGTTCGTGACGGTCAGCAGCATGGCTGGCATTCTGATTGGTATGTATTCCGTCTCGCTGAGACTTATCTGCTCCGTGCAGAGGCTGAATGGTTCAAGGGTGACATTTCAGCCGCTACAAATGATGTGAATACTGTTCACACACGTGCAGGCGCAAGTCCTTTCGCAACTGTAGACCTTGACGAGATTTATAACGAAAGGGGCAGGGAACTTTATGGTGAGGAGCCGAGAAAGTGCGAGCTCGCACGTACTTCTCTTTCACTGGCTCTTAGTGGCAAGGCTGCTCCTAACGGCAAGACTTATACTATAGCTAACTTGTCTACCGAAAACTGGTTCTACGATCGTATTATGGCAACCAACAACTTCTACAAGTACCATCTGCCAAACAAAGGTTCTGATGGTGGTCCTGGAGACAAGTATACCATTAATCCGTACCACATCTTTTGGCCTATACCATACGAGACTGTAGAGGCTAACCGTCTTGGTCACATCAACCAGACCCCAGGCTATGAGGGTTCTGACACCAATGTCACTCCGCTGGAGTATAGTGAAACAAAAGGGGAATAAATATTATTATCCGCAAACATCCAAATGGATGCTTTTGCCCTTGCGTAGATTTGCAGATTTCTTTCAAGCTTCGCCGCAGATGTGGCAAGCCTGACAAGTACGGCAACACCTACAGCCTCTCAAACCTTACAAAGCAAGAAGGCACTGACAAGAGTGGTGGATCGTTTTGGTATCAACGTTGCATTCGTAATAACTTCTATAACGATGGCATTACCAAGAACATCACAGCTGCAAAGAGTGCCATCAATTATACCATGGACAAGAAAAACATGTTCTGGCCTATCCCTGAGGAGGCTATCACCGCCAACAAGGACGGTCAGTTGCATCAGAACTACGGCTATACAGGATATGATTAGAATTGCCAGGAATGGGATAACTGGGAAGACGCTGTAGCCGATGAGGACAAGGCTAACTAAAGCCCCCAAAAACAATATTATATTATGATGAGCGTCAGGCTGTGTCCAAGCCATTAATGAAGCCAATGCTTGGCATGGCAAAAGATACAGCCTGACGTTTTCCACAGAATCCGCCCCAATCTAAAAATGTTACAATCTACAAATAGACATATCATTATCATAACCGACAAAAACATATTATCGCCGCTACACTACCTGCATGTAACATTATCAATAAACATTGCTGGATTTATTCAATAATGCGAACAAAATATTGGCTTATATTCTTACTTAATCTAAAAATATAACATTTTGAAATAAAGCGGCACAAATTGAAAAAAATATATATTTATAGCATTATATACAATAGGTATTACGAGTTACAACTTTTTTTTTATAACTTTGCAATGAATTTGCGACTTAAAACGTTTAATACCTAAAATATTTATTATGAAAGACATTAAGAGACATTCAAAGTCTTTAGTAGTGATGGCTACGTTGCTTTTATCAACAACTGCAATTCAAGCCCAAACCTACGACAAGTTTGCCAACCTTGGCCGTTACGCAAAACAGAATGCAGAACTCAGCCAGCCAACCAAAGGAGAGAAGCGGGTTGTCTTCATGGGCAACAGCATAACCGAGGGATGGGTAAACCAACATCCGGATTTTTTCCGTGAGAACGGATACATTGGAAGGGGCATCAGCGGACAAACGTCCTACCAGTTCCTGTTGCGCTTCCGCCAGGATGTCATCAACCTAAAGCCGAAGCTTGTGGTCATCAACTATGGCACCAACGACATTGCCGAGAACACCGGTGCATATAATGAGGACTACACTTTTGGAAACGTGTGCTCAATGTGCGATATAGCAAAGGCAAACAACATAAAGGTGATACTCACATCATGCCTTCCAGCAAGGTTCATGCCGTGGCGCAAAGATATTACAAATGTCATGGGGAAAATACGCCACCTCAACGACCGCGTAAAGGCATACGCCAAGCAGAACAAGATTCCTTATGTAGATTATTTCTCGGCAATGCTCGCCCCTGACGGCGGAGGCTTGGACTCACGCTATACCCCTGAGCAGGTACACCCAAATATCGAGGGCTATCATGTTATGGAAAAACTGATAGTGCCAGCCATTAAGAAGGCTTTATGAACATGGGCAAAAACATCAACCGAAGAGAATTTCTCAAGGGGCTTGGTATGGCAGGCGGCACATTACTTGCCGCTACAAGTCCGTGGCTGAAAGCTTTCTCCGAGGTTGATGGAACTACGGGTGAACGCCTGCGCGTGGGAATCATTGGTCCGGGCTCGCGCGGACGTTTTCTTCTCGGCTTCGTCACGCAAAACCCCAAGGTCGACGTTGTGGCGATGGCCGATATCTATCAGCCTTCGATAGAGGAGACAAAGAAAATTATACCAAATGCCACGCCATACCATGACTATCGCCGCTTGCTTGAAGACCGCAGGGTGCAGGCAGTAATCATTGCCACCCCTCTCAGTACGCACTACCAGATAGCGCACGACGCAATGGCTGCGGGAAAAGATGTGTACTGCGAAAAGACATTGTGCTACAGTATGAACCAGTGTCACAACCTCTACTTGCAGCATCTTGCTTCAGGCAGAATTCTCTTCACAGGACAACAAAGGCTTTTCGACCCACGCTACATACGTGCCATGAAGCTTATACACGACGGGCTTATAGGCAAGGTGACGGCCATACACGCTTTTTGGAACCGTAATGGTGATTGGAGACGCCCCGTGCCTGACAAACGTTATGAGCAACTCATAAACTGGCGACTCTACACACGCTTCTCCAAGGGATTGATGACAGAGCTTGCATGCCATCAATTGCAAGTAGGCACATGGGCTCTCGGCAAGCTGCCTAAACGGGTTATGGGCACTGGAGCCATAACATTCTGGAACGACGGGCGAGAAGTTTACGACAACCTGAACTGCATATACCAGTTTGAGACAGGCGAGCAGATGACATACGCCTCGGACATAGCCAATAAATATTACGGCTTGGAGGAGCAGATACTCGGCAGCAAGGGCACAATGGAGCCTGAACGTGGCAAGTATTACATGGAAGACATTGCTCCTGCACCTGCATTCCTACAACTTGCCAACTCGTTAGAGCATTCCATTTTCGACGAGATTCCATTTGCCGGTACAAGCTGGGCACCGGAGACTGCAAATGAAAACAATGGCGAATACATTCTCGGCAAGCGTCCAAAGACCGACGGCACGTCAATTGCCCTTGATGCATGGGTTGAGGCTTGCATCACTCACCGACAGCCGCCACGCATAATAGAAGAAGGCTATTATGCCAGCCAGCTTGCACTGTGGGGCTATGAAGCCATCAAGCGCGGAGAAGCATTGGAATTCCCTTCACAGTACTTGATAGACTATCCTGCCTACGGCACCAAGTCTCCCGCCACTGACATAAAAGGGCAAAACAAGAAACTATAGCTATGAAAGACTTGACCATATCAGCCAAACGGCAGAAGCATGAGCTCGCATATTTGCTCATTGCCTTCATTTTCGCCAACGTATTTAACGTGGCTGCCATCATTACATACTCCTCACCGGCAACAGAGGTCATTACTTCCATGTTCTACGTGCTTACGCTCACAGCAGTGCTCTATGTGGCATGGACTGTATTGCGCCTTATCGTGTGGGGCATCAAAAAACTCTCCAAACCAAAGAAAATATGACAACAAGAAGACAATTCCTGAAGACAATGGGCGTTTCAGCCGCCGGTCTCGTATTGGGGGCAGGCAATGACCTGTTAGCCTCAACGCCAAACATGGTAACCTCAAAGGAGCGCAAGGCCGCTTCCGGAGAAAAAGTGAAAATTGCTTATATAGGCATAGGAAACCGTGGAGAACAGGACATCGAAGAATTCGCCAAGACCGGAATGGTGGATGTCGTGGCTCTGTGCGATGTCGACATGGGCGCAAAGCATACGCAAAAGGTCATAAACATGTACCCCAAGGCACGCCGTTTCAAGAACTATCGTGAGATGTTCGAGAAATATGCCGACAATTTCGATGCCGTGTGCGCCGCAACACCGGACCACTCCCATTTCCCAATCGCAATGATGGCTCTTGCCTACGGCAAGCATATATATATGGAGAAGCCAATGTGTCGTACTTTCATGGAAGGAGAGCTGCTGATACAAATGGCAAAAAAACACCCAAACATAGCAACACAGGTAGGTAACCAAGGGCACTCTGAGGGCAACTACTTCCAATTCAAGGCTTGGCAGGACTCTGGTATTATAAAGGACGTAACAAAAGTAGTGGCGCACATGAACAACTCACGCCGCTGGCACGGTTACGATGCCAACATGTTGCACATGCCGGCAGGCGAGGCTATGCCGCAAAACATAGACTGGGATACTTGGCTTGGCGCAAGCCAATGGCACGATTACTCCGACAAATACCACCAAGGCAACTGGCGTTGCTGGTACGACTTCGGAATGGGCGCACTTGGCGATTGGGGGGCGCATCTTCTTGACACCGTTCACGAGTTCCTTAATCTTGGCTTGCCATACGAAGTGACCATGAAGTATGCCAAGGGGCATAACGATTTCTTCTTTCCGTTCTCCTCCACCATTCTTTTCCGCTTCGGTGCACGCGACGGCATGCCACCATGTGACGTGTGGTGGTATGACGGCATAGACAACCTGCCGCCATTGCCAGACAATTATGGCGTATCAGAATACAATCCCAACGTTCCCTCAACCAATCAGGGAGATACGCCAGTGGCTAAACTCAACCCTGGAAAGGAAATCTACATGCCAGACCTCACGCTTAAGGGCGGCAGCCACGGCTCTACCCTTAGCATGATACCATCGGCAAGGGCCAATGAGTTAAAGGACAAGTTACCGGAAGTGCCAAAGAGCCCAAGCAACCACTATGTCAATTTCCTGCGTGCCTGCTTAGGACAAGAGAAGACACGCTCTCCATTCGAGATAAACGGCGTGCTCAGTCAAGTGTTCTGCCTCGGAGTGATAGCACAACGCCTCAACACTCAACTGTTCTTCGACCCACGCACAAAGCGATTCACCAACAACGATTTCGCCAACGCCCTGCTGGCAGGCGGCCTGCCTCCACGCCACGGATGGAACGAATTCTACAAATTAGTTTAAATACAAAACAAGCTTTAAATATTAAATATTAAAATGAAAAAGATATTCACAATCCTATTCCTTGCCACGCTGACACTTACTGCAGGCGCACAGGAATGGCAGTCGCTTTTCAATGGCAAGAACCTGAGCGGCTGGAAACAAATCAACGGCAAGGCACATTATACAGTCAAAGATGGTGTAATCATAGGCAAACCCGTATTCGGCAGTCCTAACTCTTTTCTCTGCACAAAGAAAAACTACGGCGACTTCATCTTTGAATTTGATTTCAAAGTACCCGATGGAGTAAACTCTGGCGTGCAATTCCGCTCGGAGAGTCTCAAGAGTTATAACAACGGACGCGTACACGGCTACCAGTTTGAACTTGACCCTTCAGCTCGTGCATGGACAGGCGGCATCTACGATGAAGCTCGCCGCGGCTGGCTCTATCCGCTGACACTGAACCCTACAGCTCAAAACGCCTTCCGTAATGGAGAATGGAACCATGCACGCATTGAAGCAATTGGCAACAGGATGCGCACATGGGTCAACGGCATTCCTTGCGCTGACCTTATAGATGACATGACTCAAAGCGGTTTTATTGCCCTGCAAGTACACCAGATAGGCAACAAAGCCGATGAGGATAAGGCTATGGAATGGAAAAACCTGCGCATCATTACAAAGGATGTAGAGAAATATGCTTCACCCGACAACAAAAACGTGGAGCAAGTCAACGCCATCCCCAACTCCCTCTCAGATCGTGAGAAAGCTGAAGGATGGAAATTGCTCTTCGACGGCAAAACCACCAATGGTTGGCGTGGAGCCAAACTGGAAGGTTTCCCTGACCACGGATGGCAAGTCAAGGACGGAATACTAACAGTACTTTCAAGCGATGGTAAAGAGTCTGCCAACGGCGGCGACATTGTCACAACACGCACCTATGAGAATTTCATACTGAAGTTCGAATTCAAGATTACACCAGGAGCCAACAGCGGCGTGAAATACTTTGTTGACCCGACTCTTAACAAGGGTGCCGGCTCAGCCATAGGCTGCGAGTTTCAGATTCTCGACGACGAGCGTCACCCGGATGCCAAACTCGGCGTGAAGGGTAATCGCAAACTCGGATCTCTGTATGACCTTATTCCTGCTCCAAGCAAGAAGAAATTCTATATGGACCAATTCAACAAGGGCATGGTTGTCGTGCGCGGTAATCACGTTGAGCACTGGCTCAATGGAGAAAAGCTCATCGAATATGAGCGCAACAACCAAGAATGGAATGCATTGGTGGCATACAGCAAATACAAGAACTGGCCAGACTTCGGCAACCACAAGAAAGGATACATCCTTTTGCAAGACCACGGAAATGAAGTATCATTCAAGAACATAAAAATCCTTGAATTGTAAACCTGTACTAAGACACTTATAACTACGCCTTTTTACCAATGGCGGTCATATACATGACCGCCATTGGCACCTACATTACTACCATCTTTTTGAAACAAACAAGGAAGAACGCTTACGCCTTATTCAAAGGACTCATTCCACTACTTCACAACACAAAACCACATTTCCCCAAAACGTTCATAATTTCCACCCATAACAGCATCTTTTTCAAGCAAACCTGCACTAAAATTAATGAAAAGCATTAACTTTGCATTAATAAAGACTGAACCCTAAAATAATAAACATTATGTTTGGACTAAGCACAACAGAACTTGTCATTATCGTTCTTATAATACTTCTGCTCTTTGGCGGCAAAAAGATTCCTGAGCTCATGCGCGGCCTCGGCCAAGGCGTAAGAAGCTTCAAGCAAGGGCTGAACGAAGTGAAAAAAGACATTGACGTAGACGAAGCCGTCAAGAACGCAACTGAAGACGACAAGTCAACAGGAAACACCTCTACATCAACCAACAAATAAAATCCCGACACCCAACACATTCCGCACTATGGCAGAAGAGAATCTAACTTTCTGGGGACACCTTGATGTCCTCAGGGGTAGTCTTATTCGCATACTGCTTGTAACCGTGGTGTTCGGCACTGTGGCATTTGCCCTTAAGGAGCAACTTTTCAACATCGTCCTTGCTCCCAGCCGTGACACATTCATCACCTATAAGCTGATGCACGCCGAGCCGTTCCACATTGAGCTTGTCAACGTGGGGCTGACTGAGCAATTCATGATACACGTGAAAACCGCACTTTGCTTCGGCATTCTCGTGGCCTCACCTTATATATTATACTCTCTCTATCGCTTCATCTCCCCTGCTCTGTACTCACGTGAGAAGCACTATGCCGTGCGTATAGTGTTCGGCGGATATGTCATGTTCGTGATTGGTATCTTGGCCAATTATTTCATCGTCTTTCCGCTCACCGTGCGTTTCCTTGGCACCTATCAGGTTAGCACAACCATCCACAACCTGCTCTCCCTCGAGTCATACGTGGACACGCTAATGATGATGAGCCTCATTTTCGGCATCCTTTTCGAAATACCTATCATAAGTTGGTTATTGGCACTGTTCGGCCTGCTAAAATCAAAGTGGATGAGGCAATATTGGCGTCAGGCTCTTGTAGCGATTGTTGTCATAGCCGCCGTCATAACGCCTACAGGCGATGCTTTCACCCTTGCTATAGTTTCCCTGCCCATCTGGCTGCTCTATGAAGCAAGCATCCTCATTGTGAGCATCACCGAAAAAGGTAAAGCCGCAAAGGAAATTGCAGAGATAGAGGCAAACGTGGCTGAAAAGGCAGATGCAACCACGGAGACCGAAAATTGAACAATTAATAAAGTTAAGGCGGACATTCAGATTATAAAGTCAACAGTAAAAGACCCCAACTCTACTTGTCCCATTACTGACACCATGTTTTTGCCACTATTCTTTACTGTAAATTTGCACTATTGATAAAATAAATACACTCAATACTACCGATGAGAAAGAAGTTCATCTATATATTGTGGGTTATTCTGGGTTCATGCGTAACCTTTGCAATCATAGTTTTTTTTCTGATATGGTTTGGGGTCGTGGGCTACAGCCCTGACATCGACAACCTGCAAAACCCTATCAGCAAGTCTGCCTCGCAGGTGTTCTCCGCCGACGGCAAGATCATCGGGACTTACAATCTCGACCGCTCCAACCGCATTCCCGTATCCTACAACAAGCTTTCGCCCTATCTCGTGCAAGCACTCGTGGCAACGGAGGACATACGCTTCTACGACCATTCGGGCATAGACTTCATAGCCCTGACGCGTGCCATAGTGAAGCGAGGCATACTGGGACAGACATCGGCTGGCGGCGGCAGCACCATCACCCAACAGCTTGCCAAGCAGCTATACACGGAACACCCGGCAAAAACCACAGCCCAGCGCATGTTGCAAAAACCCATAGAATGGGTGACGGCGATAAAGCTCGAGAGGCTCTACACAAAAGAGGAGATTATTGCCCTCTACCTCAACTACTTCGACTTCCTGCACGGGGCGGTGGGCATAAAGAACGCCGCCAACACCTACTTCAACAAGGAACCGAATGACCTAAACGTCGAGGAGGCTGCCATGCTCATAGGACTGTGCAAGAACCCGTCGCTTTTCAACCCCGTGCGCTATCCTGACAAAGCTCGAGATCGGCGCAACGTGGTGCTGGGGCAAATGCTGAAAGCTGGCTACTTGTCGCAGGCGGAATACGAACAGGATGCCGCACAACCCATGAAGCTGAACTTTCACCGCGCCGACCACAAGGACGGCACGGCGGTTTACTTCCGCGAATTCCTGCGCCAGTACATGATGATGGACAAGCCCGAGCGCGACAACTATCCTTCATGGAACAAGCGGCAATATGTTATCGACTCCATAGCCTTCGCCCAAGACCCGCTTTGCGGATGGTGTAAGAAGCACACGAAGCGTGACGGCTCGTTCTACAACATATATACCGACGGGCTGAAGATATTCACCACCATCGACTCGAGAATGCAGCGCTATGCCGAGGAATCGGTTTATAGCCACGTGGCACGCTACCTGCAACCGGCTTTTGACAAAGAAAACGCCAACAAGCCTGGTGCGCCTTTCAGCGGCAAGCTTACCACGAAACAGGTGAACCAGATAATGTCGCGCGCCGTACAGCAAAGCGAGCGATACATAAAGATGAAGGAGGCTGGAGCCTCGCAAGACGAAATACACAAGGCATTCCACACGCCTACGGACATGACCATCTTCACCTACCGGGGGGAGAGAGACACTATGATGACGCCCATCGACTCCATACGCTACTACAAGCACTTCCTGCGTGCTGGCTTCATGAGCATGGACGCACACACGGGGCAGGTGAAGGCATACATAGGGGGGCTCGACTTCGCCCACTTCCAGTATGACATGGCGATGTACGGCCGCCGGCAGGTGGGTTCAACCATCAAACCGTTCCTCTACTCCCTGGCTATGGAGAACGGAGCCTCGCCATGCGACCTCGCGCCGAACGTGCAGCAAACCTACATGGTGGGCGGTCGGCCGTGGACTCCGCGTAACAGCAACCGCCGACGCTACGGCCAGATGGTGACGCTGAAATGGGGACTCGCACAATCGAACAACTGGATTTCTGCCTACCTCATGTCACGCCTAAATCCCCAACAGTTCGTCTCCATGCTGCACAATTTCGGTATCAATAACCCCGACATATACCCGTCGATGTCGCTTTGCCTCGGGCCATGCGAAGTGACGGTGGGCGAGATGGTGAGCGCATACACCACGTTTGCCAACAACGGCATACGCATTGCGCCGATGTTCGTCACGCGTATAGAAGACAACGAGGGCAACGTTGTGGCAAGGTTCGAACCACAAATGAGCGAGGTCATCAACTCGGAGTCGGCATACAAGATGCTCGTGGAGCTTATGGCGGTGGTAGACGAGGGAACTGCCGGAAGGCTGCGCTACAAATACAACATCGAAGGCGAGATAGGCGGAAAGACCGGAACAACCAACAACAATTCAGACGCATGGTTCATAGGCTTCACGCCACAGCTCGTGAGCGGAGTATGGGTAGGCGGAGAGGATCGCGACATACACTTCGACTCCATGAGAATGGGACAGGGCGCAACGATGGCTCTGCCTGTGTGGGCGTACTACATGAAGAAAATATACCGCGACAAGACTCTGCCTTACAACTCCACTGCCACCTTTGACGTGCCCGAGGATTTCAACCCCTGCGGACACGACGAAGACGGGACAAACGGGAGCTTAGGCATCGACGAAGTGTACGAATAAAACATGAATTCATAAATTATTTTCCGTACTCAATGGCGAATTTTAAATTCAATGAGAAATTCATGAACTATTCGTGGGAAATTTATGGTAAAATCATGTAAAGAATAAAAAGATCTTTAATGATTCTCCGCTTTCCTCTTTTTCTTCCACTTTATTCCCAGTGATGGCTTATTTTGCATTAATATAAACTTAAATCAATTGGTTTGACGGCGGTCAAGCGTTGGCTTATTTTTCAACCCTTATTCTTGCGTCTACCGCCACAACGTCGTTGCCGTCGGCAAGCAGCGGGTTGATGTCCATCTCCTTTATCTCCGTAGCGAAACGGAGGAGCGTGGAGAGACGCACTATTATTTCCTCATACTTGCGCTCGTTGACACCTTTCTGTCCGCGCGTACCTTTTATTATCTTGTATGCCCGTAGCGAGTGAACCATCGACTCGGCTTCCTCCATCGACAGTGGCGCCAGGCCGCTCGACACATCCTTCAGCACCTCTACGAAGATACCACCCAGTCCGCACAGCACTACGTGGCCGAACCGAGGTTCGTATTTCGCGCCGATAAACAGTTCCGTGCCTTTTAGCATCTTCTGCACCATCACGGCGTGGGCGTCCTTTATCTTCATCATGCGGTCAATCTCGAGCAGCAGGTGCTCGCGGCTGCGTATGTTCAGTGCCACGCCGCCCACGTCGCTCTTGTGCACCGGCCCCACCACCTTTGCCACGACTGGATAGCCTATCTTCTCGGCAAAGGCGGTTAGCTCCTCCTTCTTGTCCGACACCATCTCCGGTGCCATCGGTATTCCGGCGCAGCCGAGTATTTGCCTCACGAGCTGAGGCTCAATGTATCCGCTCTCCTTTATGCCGTCTATGATGGAGCGTATCTTCATCACGTCCACGCCAAAGAGGTTTACGCCTTCCTGCGCTGGGCGTGGCGTGTTCATCACGCGCACAAGGCATCGGGCAAGCGTAACCTCGTCGGAAAAGTTGACGTGCCCCTTCTTCAGAAACTCATTGACCTCAGGCCCTGCGGTCACTACGCTTGGCAGTATCGGGAAGATGGGCTTGTGGCACTCTTTTATCTTCTTGTCCAGGACATCGTAAGCCTCATACAGCTGCACGAGTCCCGGCGTGCCGAATATGACGAATATGGCGTCTATGTTGTCAAACTTTTGCTCGCAATAGTCAATGGCAATGCCGAGTTGCTCAGGCGTGCCGGTGGCGAGGATGTCTATCGGGTTTGACACGGCAGCGCCTTGGAAAAGCTTCGTCTTCAGCTCCTCGGTGAGCGGGCCGGAGAGCTTCGGCACGTTGAGCCCGCCCTTCGACAGCGCGTCGGTGAGCATCACGCCGGGGCCGCCGGCGTGTGTCACTATGGCGAAGTTCTTTCCGCGCAGTGGCGGCAGGGTGAAGATGCAGCCCACGGTGGTGAGCTCCTCGCGCGAATAGCAGCGCACGATGCCTGCCTTTCGGAAAAGAGCGTCGACGGCAGAGTCGCTTGACGCGATGGCTCCCGTGTGAGAGCTTGCCGCGCGCGACCCGCTTTCGGAGCTGCCTGCCTTGATAGCGGCTATGCGGCAACCTTTGCGTATGAGGGAACTGGCGTGGTAGAGCAGCTTGTCGGGGTCGCTGATGTTCTCAATGTAGAGCAGCTTGATGTGTGAGTCGCGCTCAGCGTCGAAGTTCTCGTCCATGTATTGCAGCACGTCCTCTATGCCAATCTGTTTGCCATTGCCGATGCTCCACACCGAGTTGAAAGGCAGTCCCTTGATGACAGCCGATTCAAGTATGAACACTGCCGTGGCGCCTGAGCCTGATATGAAGTCGGCACCCTTTGGGTGAAGCTGCGGTATGGGCTTGGTGAAAACGCCGTGATACCACGAGTTCATCATGCCTATGCAGTTGGGGCCGATGAGCGCGCAGCCATATTTCTCGCAGGTGTCAATGATGTGCTGTTCGCGGCGTGCCCCTTCTTCAGTCTCCTCGCCGAAACCGGCGGTTATTATGATGAAAGCCTTGACGTTCTTCTCAGAGGCGAGATAGTCTACGTAGCCGGGGCAGAACTTTGCCGCCACGGCAAGTATCGCCATGTCGGTGGGAGGCAGCTCCTTAGCGTCGTGGAACACTTTGATGCCCTGTACCTCGTCTTCTTTGGGGTTTATGATGCGCAGTGTGCCTTTGTAGCCGCCGCTCAGAAGGTTGCGAACCAGTGCGCCGCCAGGCTTGTGAACGTTGTTAGAGCCGCCTATGACGACGATGCTCTCCGGATGTAACAGTTGTTGGTTTATCATAGCCGATTTTTAGTCATTTACTACCGACGCAAAGGTACGAATAAAATGTCTTTCCTCCATCAAAAAAAGTTCTATACAATAAAAAATGATGCGAGAATGCAAAAAAAATGTTTTTTTATTCGTTGCTTCAAATCTTTTTATTATATTTGCAACCTATATTAAACTATAAAAGAAACTTAGTAGCGCTAAGAACCTGAGCAATTAGTGAATGTGAAAAAATAACAATCATTTAAATTTAAAAACCAAACTTATGAGCAAACGATTAGGCTTACTTTTGGCCAGCCTGTTCCTGTCAACAGGCATGGTCTTCGCTCAAACGAAGGTTACCGGCACCGTGCTCGACGACAGTGGCGACCCTGCCATAGGCGCAACGGTAAAGGTGGAAGGCTCAAACGCCGGTGGCGCGGTTACTGACGGAAACGGTCGCTTCACCCTTGCGGTTCCTTCGGGAAAGAAAATTGTGGTAACGTATATCGGCATGGAGTCACAGACGGTTACCGCACGCAACGGCATTATCATACACTTGAAAGCCGACAACCAGACTCTTGGGGAGGTGGTGGTGACCGGTATGCAGAAAGTGGACAAACGACTTTTCACCGGTTCGTCGACGAAAGTGGATGCCGCCGATGCCAAGATTGACGGTATGGCTGACATATCGCGCTCGCTCGAAGGGCGTGCCGCCGGCGTATCGGTGCAGAACGTTACCGGCACTTTCGGCACGGCTCCTAAAATACGCGTGCGCGGAGCTACGTCCATTTATGGATCGTCTAAGCCGCTGTGGGTAGTAGACGGAGTGATAATGGAGGATGTTGTCGACATTGATGCCGACAACCTCTCGTCGGGCGATGCCAATACTCTTATATCTTCTGCCATTGCAGGCCTTAACGCCGACGACATAGAGAGCTTCCAGATATTGAAGGATGGCTCGGCTACGTCAATATACGGAGCAAGGGCTATGGCAGGCGTGATAGTTGTGACGACAAAACGAGGTAAAGCCGGGCAAGCCCAGATAAGCTATACCAGCGAGTTCACCATGCGCTTGAAGCCAAGCTACGGCAACTTCAATATTATGAACTCGCAAGACCAGATATCTGTCTATCAGGAAATGGAGCAGAAGGGATGGCTGCAATATGCTGACGTGGCAAACTCCTCTGACAGCGGCATCTACGGCAAGATGTACCAGATGCTTTCCGACTATGACCCCGTGACCCATCAGTATGCGCTTGCCAATACGCCCGAGGCAAAGGCTCAATACCTGCGTGAGGCGGAGTTCCGCAACACCAATTGGTTCGACGAGTTGTTCAAGAACAGCGTCATGCAAAACCACTCAGTGTCCATATCGTCGGGCACGGAAAGAAGCCAGACCTACGCGTCATTGTCGGCAATGTATGACCCAGGGTGGACATTGCAGAGCAAAGTGCAACGCTACACTGCCAATATCAATACCGGTTACGATCTTTCAAAGAAGGTGAACGTCAACCTTATAGGCAATGCCAGCTATCGCAAGCAGAGGGCTCCGGGCACGCTGTCGTCGTCGATTGATCAAGTGCACGGCGAGGTGTCGCGAGATTTCGACATCAATCCATACTCCTACGCGCTCAACTCATCGCGCACACTCGACGCAAACGAGTATTATACCCGCAGCTATGCGCCGTTCAACATAAAGCATGAGCTTGCCACCAACTACATGGACTTGAACGTGTTCGACTTCCGCGCTCAGTTCCGCCTTACCTACAAGCCCGTTTCCAAGGTCGAGCTGATAGGTCTTGCCGCAGTGAAATACAGCGGCACGTCGCAGGAGCACAACATTCTTGACGACAGCAACCAGGCGCAAGCCTACCGTGCTATGGGCACCTCCACGATACGCGATGCCAACCCTTATCTCTATAGCGACCCCGACAACCCGTATGCACTGCCTGTGACGGTATTGCCAAACGGCGGTATACTCGAACGTACCGACAACCGCATGTTCGGTTGGGACATGCGCTATTCGGTGGCATATAATGACGTGTTCGACAAAGACCACATAGTGAACTTCTACGGAGGACTGGAAACCAACTCCTATGACCGCCGTTCAACGTGGTTCCGTGGATGGGGCATGCAGTACGGGCTGGGCGAGATTGCCAATTATGCCTACGAGGTGTTCAAGAAAGGTCAGGAGGAAGGCACCGACTACTTTACCCTGAGCAATCGCCACACTCGCTCGGCGGCTTTCTTTGCCAATGCCACTTATTCGTGGAAGGGACGCTACACAGTAAACGGCACCTACCGTTATGAAGGCACCAACGGCTTGGGCAAGGCGCGCACGTCGCGCTGGCTGCCCACATGGAATGTCTCCGGAGCATGGAACGTTCACGAGGAGCCGTTCTTCGACAAGTTTCGCCCTGCGCTAAGCCATCTCACGTTCAAGGTGTCATACTCACTGACCGCCGACCGCCCCTCGGTGAGTAACGCGCTTGCGATAATTCGCGCCACCACACCGTGGAGATATTTCACTCGCGACAGTGAGTCGGGGCTTTATATATCTTCGGTAGCCAACCCGGATCTCACATACGAGAAAAAGCACGAGTGGAACTTCGGCATGGAGGCAGGCTTCTTGAACAACCGCATAAACTTCACGCTTGACTATTACCGCCGTAACAACTATGACCTCATTGGCATAGCCAACACCGACGGCACCGACGGTTGGGTGACAAAAACGGGAAATATAGCCTCAATGAAGTCGAACGGCGTGGAGATAAGCCTTTCTACGACAAACGTCAAGACAAAGGATTTCTCATGGTCTACCAACTTCATCTATTCTCACACGCATAATGAAATAACCGACTTGCAGACATCTTCACGCCTCATTTCCTTCGTCTATGGCAATGGATTCGCACGTCAGGGCTATCCGGTGCGTGCGTTGTTCAGCATTCCGTTCCTCGGGCTCAACAGCGACGGCATGCCAGTCTTTGCCTATACGAATGGCACGACAACCACCACGGGGGTCAGCTTCCAGCTTGCCGACCAAGGCAACAATCTTGACTTCCTGAAGTATGAAGGTCCTACCGATCCTACCGACACCGGTTCTTTAGGCAATGTCTTTAAGTGGAAGGGCTTGTCTCTCAATGTCTTTATCACCTATTCGTTTGGCAACGTAGTGCGCCTCGACCCGGTGTTCAAGTATCGCTATTCCGACCTGACCGCAACGCCAAAAGAATTCGTGAACCGTTGGGAAGCGGCAGGCGATGAGCTGAAGACCGACATTCCTGTTATAGCCTCACGCCAACAATACTGGAACGACTCATACCTTTCACGCGCCTACAATGCTTACAACTACTCCACGGCACGCATCGCAAAAGGTGACTTTATACGCATGAAGGAGATAAGCCTTTCGTATGATTTCCCCAAGAGCATCTACAGCCTTGTGGGAATGAACAAGTTGTCTTTGAAACTTCAGGCAACAAACCTTTTCCTCATCTACGCCGACAAGAAGCTTAACGGCCAGGATCCGGAGTTCTTCAATTCCGGTGGTGTTGCCACACCGGTGCCAAAGCAGTTTACCATGACGTTGCGCCTTGGTTTCTAAGTGGGAGCTTCAGAGAACAAAGTCTTTTCCAAGAGTTAATCAATTTAATAGAACGAAATCCTATGAAAAGAAACAAAATATACGTTGCGGTATCAGCATTGGCATTGTGCGCGGCGTTGCCTTCGTGCAATGATTTCCTTGACGAGCTGCCAGACAACCGCACAACCATAAACACAGAAGCCAAGGTGACGCAGATTCTCGTCAGCGCGTACCCGGCTACCAGCTTCAACCTCTTTTGCGAATACCTGTCAGACGATGTTGACGAATATGTCAATACTTATACGAGTGCCTTTCTCGACGAGATATATAAATGGGAAGACCCGACTGAAAGCAATAATGATTCGCCTGAAAACTTCTGGTCCGCAGCCTATGAGGCTGCCACAACAGCTAACATGGCTTTGGAGGGCATAGACAATCTCGGAGGCGCCGCCACGCAGACATTGCGTGAAAGCAAGGGCGAGGCACTCATGGCGCGGGCTTACGCCCATTTCTGCCTCGTGAATGTATTCTCGCTCAACTACAACGGCGCAACCTCTAATACCGACCTTGGCATTCCTTACATGTATGACACGGGATCGGAAATAGGAACCGTAAAAGACCGTGGAACGGTGGCTGAGACATACGCCAACATAGAGAAAGACATTGAGGAAGGATTGCCCCTTGTGGGCGACAGCCACTTGCGCATTCCTAAATACCATTTCAACCGGCTTGCCGCCTACGCCTTTGCCACACGTTTCTACCTGTATTATGAGAAGTGGGACAAGGCGGTGGAATGCGCCAACGTCGTACTTGGTTCCAATCCAAAGGCTATGCTTCGCGACTGGGTAGACCAGACAACAAACGTGGCAGCGCAGATATTGCCACGCGCCGAGCACTATGTCTCGTCTGAATTGAACTGCAACCTCATGCTGTGCGCATATCGCGGATACCTCGGCAGGGCTTTCTCCAACAGTTCTTACTATAAGAAATACACTCACGGCCCGTATATAGTGACTGCGGAGACTGCCTTGGCGCAAAACATATTCGGTGATGGCAATGACATTGTAGACAGGATCCATTCTTACAATTCGAATGGATATTATTACAATATATTCTGGCGGACACCCAATCTTTTTGAGTATACCGACGCTGTGGCAGGCACGGGCTACAGGACTACTATAATACCATTGTTCACTACCGACGAGTGCTTGCTCAACCGTGCCGAAGCCTATATCATGCTTAAGCAATATGACAAGGCGGCAGCCGACCTGACGACATGGATGCAGAACTTCACCACCTCCAGCCAAACGCTTACCCCTGAGAGCATCAGAGAGTTCTACAACAGCAAGGACTACAGCTATGAGGAAGGCTTGGAAAGCACCATAAAGAAGCACCTCAACCCGGCTTTCACCATCGATGCCGAAGGCTCTGTGCAAGAGTGCATGCTGCAATGCGTGCTTGACTTCCGCCGCTTGGAGTGCATGCCATACGGACTGCGCTGGTTCGACATCAAGCGTTACGGCATAGAATATCCGCGCCGCAGGATGGGAGCGTCGGGAGGCCCCGAGACGCAGACCGATTTCCTTTCAAAGGACGACAAGCGACGCGCCTTGCAGATACCGCTGCGAGTAAGGCAAGCAGGCATGACACCTAACCCAAGGTGAGGGCGCAAAGACAACATAAAGAACAAAAAACAAAGAAAAACATCATGAATGCCAATATAAAACATAAAGAAAGGGCAAAGGGGCTGCTTTCGCTTTTGCCGTTTTGCCTTTCCGCTTTCTTGCTTTTCACGGTAACAGCGTGCTCTGACGACGACCCCGACAAGGAAAGCGTTATTACGATAGACAAGGTGGACTACAACGCCTTCGACCGGTGGCTGAGGGCAAACTACGTCAACACTTATAACATAGAGCTCAAGTATCGCTTTGAGACAAATGAGGCTGACCATAATTTCTACCTCATCCCGGCGGAATACAGACAGTCTATAGAGTTGGCGCATATCATAAAGTACACGTGCCTTGAGGCTTTCGACGAGGCTGTGGGAGTGGACTTCACCAATGCCAACTTCCCCAAGCAGCTTGTGCTCATTGGCAACTTCGAGTACCATAACAACGGCACCTTCACATTGGGTACTGCCGAGGGAGGAAAGAAAATCTATTTCTTAGGAGTCAACGACCTTGATTCTCACAAGAACAGCATAGCCGAGCTTAACAGGTACTACCTGAAGACAATCTACCACGAGTTCACGCACATATTAAACCAGACGGTAGAGTATGCGGCTGACTATAAGCTCATAACCGCCAACGGCTATGTTGCCGACAGCTGGAGCGACGCGCCCTACAATACAAACTACCTGGAGCGTGGCTTCATCTCAAACTATTCGCAGAAGGAGGCCGACGAAGACTTTGCCGAGATATTCTCAATATACGTCACCAACACTGCCGCGCAGTGGGAGGCTTGGATGCAAGAGGCGGGAACCGACGGAAGCGCATATCTCGAGGCAAAGCTCAACAGCGTGCGCAACTACATGCACGATTTGTGGGGCGTCGATATGGACAAGTTGCGCGATATAGTGCTGAGGCGTGAGGCTGACGTGGTAAACGGAAAGGTTGACCTCACGAGCCTTGAAGTAGACTAAATGGCTTAAAAACAAGAAAAAGACTATGAAAAGGAATAAACTGTTCACACTGTTGTGCTTCCTGCTCCCCGCCCTGCTTTTAAGCTCGTGCCTCAAAGACCAGGAAGACTATTTCGACGAGTCGGCATCGGCACGCCTTTCCAACTATAAGGACAACGCGCGCCGCACGCTCATGAACGCCCCCTACGGGTGGCTGTTTGAACTGAACAAGTCGTCGGCGTCGGCAGACGAATATGGGGGCTATGCCTTCACATGCAAGTTCGACTCGCTGACCGTCGACGTGCGGAGCGAGCTTGACACAACCAAGGTCGTAACGTCTTATTACAAGATAACGGCAGAGACGGCGGCGACACTTGTCTTCGACACTTACAATGAGTTGATACACAACTTTGCCGAAGGCACGGCAAGCCTTTATCACGGCTATGGCGGCGATGTCAACTATGTCATCGACAGCGTATCCACTGACCTCATAAAGGTGCATGGCGCACGCTCGCTCCAGACCTATTACCTGCGCCGCCTCGACCGTCCGGCAAGGCAATACCTACAGGATCAGGCGGCATTTGTCAAGCGATACAACGACGAGTCGTTCACGAAAATGAGCGGCGAGATAAACGGCGTGGCGGTGAACGGAGAGGTGAACAGCGGCTCGTTGTCGGCAGAGATGACTGTGGGCGACAATGCTGAAACCGCGTATTTCGCCTTCACCTCACAGGGCATAAGGTTCACGTCGCCGTTGCAAGTGGGCGATGCCGCCATCTCGGAGCTGGTTTACAATTTCGACAGTCAGGCGTATACTGGCACCGACAGCAAGGGCGCGCAGTTCTCGCTTAAGGGGGCATATCCTGAATGGGTGCAGCTTTACAATGCGTGGGCAGGCGAATGGACGATAGGCTATCAAGGCGATAACGACAATCTTGCGACCATAGACGTTACCCTGATACCTACGGCAGACAGGTCGGCATATATCATGCACGGGCTTGCCAAGGCATTCGACGTTACCCTCAAGTATATCAAGAGTGACAACGCCGTGGAGATTAACACCCAGTATGTGGGCGAGCCGTTGCCGAATGGCAATCTTGTGCGGCTGACGATGTGGGATTGCAGTGGCGGATACGTAGGCACAAGCTCCGGCTACGGGCTGCGCACGAAGTGGAACGAAGCCAACAAGCGGTATGAATGGGTGGACAACGGCGCATGGGCGCGTGGCGCCGAGGGCATAATGCTCCGCGAGTACACCACGGGCGAAACCCGTGTGGGCAACCTGTCAAGCGCATACCCCGACTATCTCGTCAACGGCAGCTACAGGATGGCATACATCTCAACATTCACCAAGAAGAACTAAAGCTTTGAAGAAAATAGTGTTTTTCCTTGTGGCAGCGGTGGCTATGCTTGCCATGTGACAACGCCAAGCCCCCCTGCCGTAAGTTCCTTTTTCTGAATATTCGGAAATATGTTTACATTACCCCTTCTGAGAATCGCGTATTTGCAACGACAAAGTGTTTCGGTCGCAAATACGCGATTCTTGGGCGAGGTTGCAATATGTTGATTGTCAGTGACTTGTAGGAATAGCACAATCCCCGTTGTTTTCATGCGTCCTCTTTACGGCGTAAAGGCGTGACGTTTACGGCGTAAACGTGTTGCTTCTACGCCGTAAACGCGTCACAAGTACGCCGCAAAGGTCACATAAAAACGCCGTACAAGCAAACCACGCGCGGCGGTCGTGCATCCTTGGGAGGCCGTGCGTGACTCCTCCCTCTGTTTTTCTTCATTTTTTAGACCTTTTTCGGAGACCCCTGTTTTTTGTCGTTTTTCTTTACATTTCCGACTGGTAAGAAAATTAATTCATTTGCACAAGCATAAGTTTTTTTGCTTTAAGCTTTATATTATTTTATAAATTCTGTGTAATTTTGCAGTCGGAATACAATCCTTATCGCAAAAATGATTTGTCATTACGATTTCCTCATCATCGGCGGCGGCGTGGCCGGTATGAGCTTTGCATTGAAAGTGGCCCGTTCGGGCAAGGGAAGCGTCGCGCTGGTGTGCAAAACCACTCTTGACGAGGCTAACACTGCCAAGGCGCAAGGGGGCATTGCATCGGTCACAAACTTGGAGGTGGACGACTTCGACAAGCACATTCACGACACGATGGTCGCCGGCGACTACATCAGCGACCCAAAGGCGGTGGAGCATGTGGTGAAGAATGCGCCGGAGTCTATTGCCGACCTCGTGAAGTGGGGGGTCAACTTCGACAAGCGCACCGACGGCACCTACGACCTGCACCGTGAGGGCGGCCACTCTGAGTTCCGCATTCTGCACCATCAGGACGACACGGGCTTCGAGATACAGCGCGGGCTTATGGATGCCGTGCGCCACGAGCCGGGCATAACCGTTTTGGAAAACCATTTTGCCGTGGAGATAATAACCCAGCACCATCTTGGCATGGAGGTGACGCGCCGCACGCCGGACATTGAGTGCTATGGTGCATACATCCTTAACCCCGAAACGGGCAAGGTGGACACCTATCTGAGCAAGGTCACGCTCATGGCAACGGGGGGCACGGGAGCCGTCTACGCCACCACCTCAAACCCCGAGATAGCCACCGGCGACGGCATAGCAATGGCATATCGCGCCAAGGCAACGGTCAAGGACATGGAGTTCGTGCAGTTCCACCCCACGGTGCTCTATAACCCTGGGGAAACGCATCCTGCCTATCTCATTACCGAGGCAATGCGCGGCTATGGAGCAATACTGAAGCTGTCTGACGGCACGGCTTTTATGAAGAAATATGACGAACGGGGCTCGCTTGCCCCACGCGACATCGTGGCTCGTGCCATCGACCACGAGATGAAGATAAACGGCATTGACCACGTGTATCTTGACGTGACGTTCAAGACCCCCGAGGAAACCAAGCATCACTTCCCGCACATATATGAGAAGTGCCTGAGCATAGGCATCGACATTACCAAGCAGATGATACCCGTCTGTCCGTCAGCCCATTACATGTGCGGCGGCATAAAGGTTGACCTCAATGGCGAAAGTTCCATCCATCGCCTCTACGCCGTGGGCGAATGCTCTTGCACGGGGCTGCATGGAGGCAACCGCTTGGCAAGCAACTCGCTCGTTGAGGCTGTGGTCTACGCGAAGAGTGCTGCCGAGAATGCCATTGAAAACATCGGCAATTACTCGTTCAACGAGCAGGTGCCTGAGTGGAACGACATCGGTACCCTTACCAACGAGGAGAAGGTGCTCATCACGCAAGACCGCAAGGAGGTGGGGCAGGTGATGTCTACCTATGTGGGCATAGTGCGCTCAAACCTGCGCTTGAAGCGGGCATGGAAGCGTCTTGACCTGCTCTATGAGGAGACCGAGGATCTTTTCCGTCGCGTCAAGCCTACGCGTGACATCTGTGAGCTCCGCAACATGATCAACGTGGGCTATCTCATTACGCGCCAAGCAATTGAGCGTCATGAGAGCCGCGGCCTCCACTACACCATCGACTATCCCAGGCATGCGCTCGACTCGACAAAACAATGATTTGTAGTCAACGGATTTCTCATATCAATCGAATTATTAAAAGTCTCAATGCCTGACGGCTTCTGACTTATGCCAATGCCATTTCCCGAATTGTCATATCTCTTATCACGGCCATGTGTTGGCGTGTCCTTACATTGCCGATTTTATAGTTGACAATAAAATCATTATCGAGCTGAAAGCATTGTCGGACATGGACAAGGGAAAGGTGAAGGCACAGGTGCTGAACTATCTAAAGGCAACGCACCTCCAGTTGGGCATTATTCTTAATTTTGGAGAGGAATCCTTGTTCATGGATCGTGTAGTCAACTTTGAGGAATACAATAAATCAAGGTCAGGCAGAAACACATAAATGTGCTTAAGAGGTAGCAAATAATTTGAGCAATAAAAAATTTGATAAATAAGAGCAATTCGTTGAAAATATAATGAAGATAAAGATGAATATAGAGGAACAGAAAGCTGAGGTGAGGAGGCTGGCACGTGACCGCCATGCCGTCATTCTCGCTCACTATTACACTCGTCCCGAGATACAAGAAGTGGCTGACTTCATAGGCGACTCGCTGGCTCTTGCGCGTAAGGCAGCTGAGACTGATGCCCCCGTGCTTGTGATGTGCGGAGTCCACTTCATGGCTGAGACCTGCAAGCTGCTCTCCCCGGGCAAGACCGTGCTTGAGCCCGACTCGTCGGCAGGCTGCTCGCTTGCTGACAGTTGCCGCGCCGAGGATCTTGCCGAATATAAGCGAGAACATCCGGGCTATAAGGTTATAAGCTATGTCAACACCACGGCTGCCGTCAAGGCTCTTTCCGACTGTTGCGTCACCAGCGGCAATGCCGTGAAGGTGATGGAGCAATTCCCAAAGGACGAGAAGCTTATCTTCGGTCCCGACTACAACCTTGGCAACTACATCAATAGTATCTCCGGCCGCAACATGCTGTTGTGGAATGGAGGCTGCCACGTCCATGAGAAGTTCTCGGTAAAGGCAATCGTGGCTTTGAAACTGCAATATCCCGACGCAGTGGTGATGGCTCACTTGGAGTGCAAGGCTCCGGTGCTTGCCATTGCCGATGTTAAAGGTTCCACTGCCGCAATGCTTACTTATGCCCAAGGCCATCCTGAGACCAAGCAGTTTATTGTGGCAACCGAGGCTGGAATACTTTTCGAGATGCAGAAGCGATGCCCCGACCAGCAGTTCATTCCTGTGCCGCCGGAGGTCACCGAGGGCGAGAGCGGGGTAGGGCAGTTGTCTGACGACGGTGGCGTGCCCGTGAGCTGTACATGCAACGAGTGCGAGTTCATGAAGCTCAATACCCTTGAAAAGATAATCCGGTGCCTGGAGACCATGCAGCCGCAAGTCACCATCCCCGAAGACATAGCGCGTGAGGCTGTCAAGCCGATAGAGAAAATGCTCAGCCTCTCATAATGGCATCGTCTCCCATAGCTGTAAAGGCAACCTTGTCTCATACAGCAATCGCCAGCCGTGTTTTCCATAGCAGCAATTGCTTGCCTTGTCTTTCCATTCGTTATGTACGATGCTGCATTGCAGCATCCTAAAAAATAAGAACACCATGACTTACCAAGAAAAAGAGAAAGAACTTACCGACCGCCTCATCGACCTCGCCTTTGCCGAGGACATACAAGGCGGCGACCATACCACCCTTTGCTGCATCCCTGCCGACGCAATGGGCGAGAGTGACCTTATGATTAAGGAAGAAGGCATCTTTGCCGGCGAGCGCGTGGCGAAGGAAGTCTTTAGCAGCTTCGACCCTACGCTGAAGGTGACGATGCTGATGCACGACGGCGACCATGTGTGCCCCGGCGATATAGTGATGCGCGTCAGCGGCAAGGAGCAGAGCCTGTTGCAGACTGAGAGGCTCATGCTCAACTTCTTGCAGCGCATGAGCGGCATCGCCACCATGACCCACCGCTACCAGCAGGCGTTGATAGACGCAGGCACCAAGACCCGTGTGCTCGACACTCGCAAGACAACGCCGGGCATGCGTATGCTTGAAAAGGAAGCCGTGCGCATTGGCGGCGGCATGAACCACCGTATAGGGCTTTTCGACATGATACTGCTGAAAGACAACCACATCGACTTCTGTGGCGGTGTGCACAATGCCATCACTCGTGCCAAGCAGTATCTTAAGGACAAGGGACTTGACTTGAAGATAGAGTGCGAGGTGCGCGACTTCAAGGAGCTGGAAGAAGCCATCAAGGAGCAGCCCGACCGCATAATGTTCGACAACTTCACCCCAGAAGATACTCGCCGTGCCGTTGAGCTTGTCCATGCCGCCCCCGTGCATATAGAGACAGAGTCGTCGGGTGGCATCACCTTCGACACGATGATTCCGTATGCCAAGGCAGGCGTCGACTTCATCTCCTTCGGAGCCCTCACCCATTCAGTCAAGAGCCTTGACATGAGCTTTAAGGCAAAGGGAAGCTCAAAGCTTAAGATGTAGCGACAAATCTTTTAGGCTAAGCGTCATGAAAGAACTGGTAATAGTAATGATAGGCTCAGGCGTTGGCGGCGGCATGCGTTACCTTGTCGCAAAGGGAATGTCGCTTGTCGTGGCTACGCCGTTTCCGCTTGGCACCTTCACCGTCAATATCCTCGGTTGCCTGCTGATAGGCTTCTTTTCGTCATTGCCTTCCACGCATGGCTGGCTCACTCCGCAGGTACGCCTGTTGCTCACGACAGGCTTCTGTGGCGGCTTCACCACCTTTTCCACTTTCATGAAAGAAAGCGACGGCATCCTTGCCGCCCACTTTCCCATCACCCTCATCGCCTACCTTGCCTTGAGCCTCGCCCTTGGCATGGTGGCGGTGTGGGGCGGAAGCCAGCTTGCCAAGACTGTGTTTTAGTCAAAGGCCAGTGTTTTAAGCTATAGGTCAGTGTTTTAAGCGAAAAAAATGTTTAATTATAGAGTGAAGTCTTAGTCATAATATATTAGCCATAGAGCAGTATTCCGAATATAGATATTAGCTTCTATTTTCAACATAGCGTCTTTTTTTGATGCCGTTCGTAATTTTGTAGTAATATTTTTCTGAAAACATTTGCCTAATAGCAATAAAAGCATTATCTTTGTAACGTATTTCTTTTTATTCGTGGGCGTAAGTCCTTAATACTCACCATGATGTGCTTTTATCATGGAATTTTGGCATGCGGAAGCTCAAAGCTTAAGATGTAGCGACAAATCTTTTAGGCTAAGCGTCATGAAA
>CAZEEP010000020.1:0-4786 GCA_964511295.1 uncultured Prevotella sp. | reverse complement strand
GGAAGCTCAAAGCTTAAGATGTAGCGACAAATCTTTTAGGCTAAGCGTCATGAAAGAACTGGTAATAGTAATGATAGGCTCAGGCGTTGGCGGCGGCATGCGTTACCTTGTCGCAAAGGGAATGTCGCTTGTCGTGGCTACGCCGTTTCCGCTTGGCACCTTCACCGTCAATATCCTCGGTTGCCTGCTGATAGGCTTCTTTTCGTCATTGCCTTCCACGCATGGCTGGCTCACTCCGCAGGTACGCCTGTTGCTCACGACAGGCTTCTGTGGCGGCTTCACCACCTTTTCCACTTTCATGAAAGAAAGCGACGGCATCCTTGCCGCCCACTTTCCCATCACCCTCATCGCCTACCTTGCCTTGAGCCTCGCCCTTGGCATGGTGGCGGTGTGGGGCGGAAGCCAGCTTGCCAAGACTGTGTTTTAGTCAAAGGCCAGTGTTTTAAGCTATAGGTCAGTGTTTTAAGCGAAAAAAATGTTTAATTATAGAGTGAAGTCTTAGTCATAATATATTAGCCATAGAGCAGTATTCCGAATATAGATATTAGCTTCTATTTTCAACATAGCGTCTTTTTTTGATGCCGTTCGTAATTTTGTAGTAATATTTTTCTGAAAACATTTGCCTAATAGCAATAAAAGCATTATCTTTGTAACGTATTTCTTTTTATTCGTGGGCGTAAGTCCTTAATACTCACCATGATGTGCTTTTATCATGGAATTTTGGCATGCCAATGGGTACGTGTAAAATCATACATTGATTCACGAGTAATGTTTTTAGGAAGAATGACGTACAGTCTGCTCTGTATGGAGCACCAATAAGCCTTTGAGCTATTATGATAAAATGTTCCTTTAATTCCATAAACTAAGATATTTCCAAGCGACTAAATCAATGACCAATAGAATTGCAATAAATAAAGACAATCTTACATGGGCGATTACCCGTGCAGGTCTTCCTATAGATGAGTTCTTAAAAAAGAATCCATCTGTTAGCGCATGGATAGATGGCAGTAAACAGCCAACTATAAAGCAATTGGAAAAGTTTGCCCATCAAGTAAGTGTTCCGTTCGGTTATCTTTTCTTGAAGAATCATCCACAGGAGAATATGCCGATAGCATTTTTCCGTACAAAGAATCATACACATCACTTCAATCTTAATGTGTATGATACTATAACGATGTTACAACGCCGTCAAGATTGGGTTTCTGAACAGAAAGAAGAAGATGGTTGCGATAAACTTTCATTTATAGGAAGGTTCACAACAAAATCATCTATTGATGAAGTAGTTGGATATATGCGTGAGCTCTTGCATTATACACAGGAATGGGCTTTTGATAAAAGAGATCAAACTCAAGCAGTAAGAGAATTGACTAAGGCATTAGAGAATGTTGGATGCTTCGTGTCTTTTCTAACGCAGGTTGGAAATCAGAATACAAGAAAGATAAATGTCTCCGACTGCCGCGGTTTCGCATTATGCGATGATTATGCACCATTTATTTTTGTAAACAACTCTGATAGCTCTACGGCTCAGATGTTTACTTTGATTCATGAGTTTACTCATCTCTTACTTGGGCAAAGTGTTGGAGATGGTGGTGAGGAAACAGAAGATAATGAAATAGAGAAATTCTGTGATAGAGTTGCGGGGCATTTTTTGGTAGATTCTGATGCGCTTCGTTTTCAATGGGAAGAATTGAATAAAAGTTTTATAAGGGTGGCGAAGAAGTTTCGTATAAGTCCACTTGTAATTGCATATAGGGCAAAAGAAATACATCTAATAACAGATGCAGAATATAGGAATTTTTATCTTTCCTATACAATCCATCCTATTGTTCCGGTTGACAGAGGTTCTGGTGGTAATATGTACAGAACAGCCATTAAACGTATAGGCTACAGTTTTCTAATCTATGTCCGCAATGCAGTTAAGAGCAATCGTCTACTCTATAGTGATGCTTATGCATTAACAGGCTTTAGTGGTAACACCTTTGAGACTCTAATCACGCAAAAAATTTAGAGATATGTATATAGTTGATTCTAATTGCTTCATTCAGAATGCAAGAGCATATAATCCTATGGACATAGCCTTAAGTTTTTGGGATAAGGTGACAGAACTTGCTAACTCATTAAAATTCTGTTCTATTGATAAAGTAAAAGCTGAGTTGATTGGAAGTAACGACAAATTATCGTCTTGGACAAAACAACTACCAAAAGATTTCTTCAAACCGATAGGCACTGAAGATATGAAGCCATATATAGAACAGATTGTTCCATGGGCAGCCAATTCAAGTTACAAGCAAGTAGCTAAAGATCGTTTCCTTCAAGCAGAATATGCCGACCCTTTCTTGGTTGCTTATGCGATGTCGCACGAAAATGTTATTGTTGTAACAGAAGAAGTAAGTAAAAAAGATAGCAAAAGAGACATAAAACTTCCAGATGTCTGTGACCATTTCGGAATTCAATATATGCATTTTATGGATATGTTAAGAGAACTAAATGTAACATACTGATACCAAGTACATCAGGGGCATATAGCTCGTGATGGAGAGGACTTGAATGGTTCCTGCTTAACAGTAACCGTTCCTGAAATACTCCCTATCATTGCCTGCCTTACCGAAGAAGTCCTCAATGCAGTCGAAAGATTGGTAAACAATAACCTCGATATCTACAACGAGCTCTACAAAAATCCTCTATTCCCAGCATGGAAGCAAGGACTAGAAGGAGTTTGGAACTAATCTAAAAATAGAAAATTATGGCTTTAACTATAAAATTTCCTACACTAATAACTGAGCCTTTAGAGATAGGCTTAGATAGTCAAATTGCAATGATCAATAACGCTAAAGGAATTTTTCAGCGATATAATAATAACCCAAAAGGAACAGTAAATACTTGTTGAGGAATACAAAAATGATGAGACTCGCCAAGGCTATTGGGAAGATGTTTATATCAAGCACCTTATTGATCTGCCGATGATGATAATTCGTAAGTTTCACCCAGGTATTATCAATGAGTTTGATTCGTTGGAAGATTTACGAAAATTTGACAAGTCGTACATTGATGACACGAGGTCGAAAGTAATTGATGAAATATGTCGGAAACTTAATTGTAAGCAGAGAGACATCGTTAATATCAAGAAAGATAAAAGCTCGGTATTTAAATATTGTTTCGAGTTTAGTGTGGGTGGTATAAACTACGAGTACGTAAGCAGCAACTTATTCTATAGCGGAAAGTTATCTAATAACTAATGAAAGAAATTAAATGAGAACTTTAAATATGAAAACAACAAAAAAACTCATACAAGCTTTAGATTATATAGCTTATCATCAGCATAATAGAACAGTAGGCTTTATGAAAGCCTATAAATTATTGTGGCTTATAGATCGTTACAGCATGCGGCATTATGCCCGTACTGTCACAGGCGATATGTACTTTGCAATGGAGCACGGTACGGTTCCAACTGACGCAAAGCATGTTTTAGAGAATCAATCAACTATCATGGATAATTCTCAGGAAGAAGTGGACAAGTATCTAAGAGTAAATGATATTGACCATAGATTTTCTTCTCGTAAAGCTCCTAATTTAGATGTCTTTAGTAAATCTGATATAAATGCTATGGACACAATCCTTGAGCATTATGGAAGCATGTCTGCTTTTGAACTTTCAAAACTCTCACATAAATTTCCAGAATGGTTAGCCTACAAAGACAAAATACAGAATGAAAAACAGAAAAGTAGTTATCCAATAGACCCCAATCTGTTTTTCTCAGTCTATGACGATGGTCTTGGTGTATTTAATGATGACCCTAAGAAATTGGCGTTAGCTAAAGATTTGTGGAACGAATATAACGCAGAGCCTATAAGAGTATGAATGAGGAAAAGTCTTATGCAAACAATGAATTCTTTGATGCCGTCGAGAAGGATATTTTCAAGTTTACCAAAGAGTTCCCTGTTGGTTCTGGTGAAGGCATTCCCAATCATTTCCATATATGTGTAAAAGTAGAAAATTTTTATTATCTATTCAACTGCTGTACTTCACAATTAGGGAAAGTCAAAGATCGTATGGAAATCCTTGGTTGGCAATATGTAGAAATAACTAATCGCAAAAGAACTCTTCTTACAGAACGTACTTTTGTTGACTGCGACGATGTGTTTAGAATCTCAAAAGAAGACTTTGACAAATATATGGAGGAAGGCAAAGTGACACCGGCTGGCATTATTAATAATGTAGATTATCAAAATATTGTCAAAGCTATACTTGCAAGCGACAGGGTAGAGGAAGAAACAAAGAATTTATTTAGATAGACTTTGTAGTAACGGAAAGAAGGCAACTTCAAAGTTATCCTATTATCATTATAGGCAATGATTTGGCAAGAAAATATTCAACATACATTTTAAAATAGCGGTATACGCTATCCTACAATAGCATATACCGCCATAGAGATGATTCTTAGTTTTCTAAAATTTAATACTTGTCGCTCTTTTGGATGTTCGCTCTCCAGTTCATTGCTTGCAAATTGTTCAAATAGTCTGTACCACCCTTTGCTTGGGGGTTAGAGTGGTCAATAGTCCAGCCCATTTCGGATTGCTTACCATAAGATGAACGATACATCTCGTTTCCGAACTTATCCTGTCGATACAGATCAGGATTCTTGCCACGTATTATGTCGGCTTTGTCCCAGATTTGCTGAATGCGATCTTGACTAAATTTGCTCATACTTACCTCCTTTCTCTTTTATAAGTTATTATTGCTGTCCGACAAACATAAAAACAAGTGGGATGAAAAAAGGGGACACGCT
>CAZEEP010000019.1:0-66960 GCA_964511295.1 uncultured Prevotella sp. | reverse complement strand
CCACGCTTTTTTCGTTCATGGTAACTTTAGCTAAAAACATTAAGAACCGTCCGGTTCGGGATCTACGGGCTTACTTTATGGAGTATGAAGAACTTAACAAAAGTACTTCTTGCGGTTTTTCTATTAGGATTACCGGTTTGTATGTCTGCTCAGATCACTAAGGAGCAGCAGAAAGAGCGTAAAGAGATGCTAAAAGCCTCTAAGAGTGAACTTAATGACAAGGCTTCGAAAGCTGCCCGTAAAGAAGCGAAGAAGCTAAAAAAAGAAGGTTGGACAACTGCTCCAGGTGCCCTTCCTCTTGACAAGCAACTTGATAAATCGTATATCATGCAATATGAATACGATAGTGACATGTACCCTAAATATATCATGGGCGAGGCTATGAGTGTTGGTGGTAACTACGATGCTGCTAAAATACAGGCCCTTGAGTTAGCAAAACAGAATTTAGCGGGGCAAATTCAAACAGAGGTTACTGCATTGGTCGAAAATACAGTAGCTAATAAGCAATTGGATGAAGGAGACGCAGCATCTATCACGCAAAGTATTCTTGCATCCAAAAACCTTATAAGTCAGAGTATTGGAAGGACTATTCCCGTAGTAGAAGCATATAGAACTTTATCCAATAAGAACAAGGAAGTACTTGTTAGAATTGCCTATAATAGTGATATGGCAAAGAAAGTCGCTAAGGAGGCAATCAAAAAGGATTTGGAAAAGAAGGGCGATGACCTTCATAACAAGTTGGACGAACTATTAGGCTGGTAGTATGGAACGGTGCTTTGCTTTTTTCCTATTTTGTCTATCTGTACTTACAGTATATGGTCAAAAGACAAAATCTGTAACGGGGTCGTATATTTATTATGCCCCCGATGATATCTCATTGGAAGAAGCAAAGCACATTGCAGTTAACAGAGCTAAAATAAATGCAATTTCCGATGCTTTTGGGACACTCGTTACACAAAACAATGCAACCATAATTAGTAATTCTAATGGTAAGTCTGAAAACCGCTTCCTTTCTCTAGGAGGAAGTGAAGTCAAAGGAGATTGGATTGAAACAACATTTGAACCTGTCTATGATATAAAATATGAGCAAGGTACATTAGTGATTAAGGTGACTATAAAAGGTATAGTGCGCGAATTCCCGAAGAACAATTTAACATTTTCTTCCAAAATTCTACGTAATGGAACTACGGAAAAATATGAAAGTGATGATTTTAAAAATGGGGATGACATGTATCTTCTTTTTTCCTCACCTACTGATGGATATCTTGTAGCTTATTTGTTTGACGAAACTTCAGATATGGCTATTTGTCTATTACCCTATATTGCCGAGAATTCGGAAGGAGTTGAAAAAATCAAAGGAGGAAAGCAGTACCTTTTCTTTAAGAAATCATCACTTGACGATAATGCGGATGAATATACTTTAACAGCTAGTAGTGATAAAACAGAGTTTGAAACCTTATATCTTATTTTCTCTACGCAGCCTATCTATACAATAGATAAAGACGTTAACAACGATAATGAAGGATTGAGAAGCGTGCCTTATAAGACTTTTATAAGCTGGCTAGCAGATATGAAGAAAAAACAAGATGTAAAGGTGACAGAAAGGACTATAACAATAAAACCTTAGAGAATGATAGGACACAATAAAAATATAAAAGCGATATTAGGCTATCTTGAAAACCAAGATAGATCCTATAATCTTTCAACAACTGCAAAAGAAAAAGCTAAAATACAGCATGATACTAATATGTACATGAACGATGTAAATGATGACTTATACGCAGATTTGACTGACGGATCTGCTTCTGGATTATTCGGCTCTGGTCATTCTTTCAAACAGGATATGGCTATGAGTTTGATGAAACTTCGTAACAGGCTGAATGAAGATTAGATTATAACCATTTATACATTACAAATTATGAAAAAATTAATGCTTATCCTGACCATGATGCTAGTTTGCGTCTGCGTCAGTGCGCAATCTCTCGATCAAATTCGAGCGAAAGCCAATTCTGGCGATGCTTACTCCCAGTACCTCATGGGATGGAGTTACGCCAATGGCGCTTATGGTGCCAAGTTTAGTTATAGCGAAGCCATGCCTTGGTTTAAGAAAGCTAGCGAGAATGGATATGCGGCTGCATCCTATTTCCTCGGTTGGATGTACTACTATGGAGAGGGTGTTGCCAAGAACGATTCTGAGGCTTACAAGTGGTTTAGTAAATCAGAACAACAAGGAATGTCAGAAGCACATGATTTTGCTTTGGCAAGTAAAAAAGGTGCGTCAAGTCTTGACTATAAAACTCCTGTGCAAGAAATTGACGACTTTGACCCAAGCCGTCCACCTATTCTTGAGATAGCCGCGAATTCTGTAAAGTTCATAGACCCTAATGGTAATAATGCTATTGATGCAGGAGAGGATTGTTATATATCTTTCGACGTTACCAATAATGGTAAAGGTTCTGCAAGTAGATGTGTAGCAAGTGCTACAACTACAAATAATGTTGATGGCCTCGTTTTGAAATCTGTGGATGTACCGACCATTGGAGCTGGTAAGACCATTAATGTGAGAATACCAGTTACTGCAGATATGAATATAAAGAATGGAACTGCGGATGTTGTCGTAAAGGTCAATGAGCCTCATGGATTTGGAACAGACCAAATGGAATTAGCTGTAGCTACTAAGCAATTTGTTGCTCCTAAACTGGAAATTGTAGATTATGCTATTACATCAGCTAACGGCAGTACTTTGAAGAAAAAGGTTCCTTTTGATCTTCAAGTGCTTCTTCAGAACCTCCAACACGGCAATGCAGAAGATGTTTCTGTTGAAATTACAGTTCCAAATGATGTGATTTTGATGAAGCCTGATGCCAAAACGGAAAACTTCTCAGGTTTGGCAGGAGGTGCAACCAAGTCTATTGTCTATCCACTGATTGTAAATAACGATTACAAAGGGACAAGCATTCCAGTTGACATACATGTTAGCGAACGATACGGCAAATATGCACAGAATAAGCATATAGACTTGCAATTGAATCAGTCTATGGCAGCAAACAAGATTGTTGTCGAGGAAAAACAATCTGAAAGCAAAAGCTTTGATATTCAAGCAGCTTCACTTACTTCTGATGTCGATAAAATTCCAGAAGCTACCACAGCAAAAGCTGACAATACTTTTGCTGTTGTTATTGCTAACGAGGCATATAATAAGGAAGCTGGAGTTCCTTTTGCTGCTAATGATGGCAAGGTTTTTGCAGAATATTGCAAGAATGTATTGGGACTGCCAGAAGAGAATGTTCATCTTGCAGTAAATGCTACACTTAATGACATGAAGCATGAAATTGGATGGCTCTCAAAAGTTATTGAAACTCGAAAAGGAAAGGCTAAAGCAATATTCTATTATGCTGGACATGGTATTCCTGATGAAGCTTCCAAGAGTGCATATCTGCTCCCTGTCGATGGATATGGCAGTGATGTAACTACCGGCTATTCCCTCGAACAACTTTACAAGGAGTTAGGATCTGCTCCTTCCGAAGAGGTTACAATCTTCCTTGACGCTTGCTTTAGTGGCGCTAAGCGTGATGGTGGTATGCTTGCCTCTGCACGTGGTATAGCATTGAAAGCAAATCGTGGCGAACCTATCGGTAACATGGTTGTATTCTCTGCTGCACAAGGTGACGAGACGGCTTACCCATATAAGAAAGAAGGGCATGGCTTGTTTACATATTATTTACTTCGTGAACTTAAAGATACTAAAGGAGACGTTACTCTTAAACAACTTGGAGACTACTTGACTGATAAAGTTAGTCAGCAATCCATAGTTATAAATAGCAAATCACAGACTCCTACTGTAATACCGTCAAAGAACGTTGCGGACAAATGGGGAAGATGGACACTTAAGTAACAAAATGAGAACCCTAATAGTAATAACTTCTATTAGGGTTCTTATTAAAAACTATTTATTTCAAATGAAGCAGCTATTTATCTTTTTATGTCTTATAGCTTTCTCTATTCCATCAAAATCACAAACCTTTGAGGAAGAATACAATCAATTTAAGCAGAATGCTATTGAGGATTATATTGACTTTCGTAAGAAAGCCAATGAGGAATATGCTACATTTATGAAGGAGGCATGGAAACAATATAAAGTTCTTCCAAAGGCATCAATACCAAAAGAAAATGATGAACAGCCTATAAACTATAATGGTAATCAAGGTAAAGGGAATCCAATAGAATATGATGGTATCATAGCTCATGAAGATTCAACACCCAAACCGCAACCAAAGCCGATTACTCCGATACCAGAAAATGACAAGAATCAGCAATACTTTCATCTCACTTATTATGGAACTGAATGCGTACAGCATCTTCGTCCGAGCAATCCATAATTGGCTTCCGTCCCAGTCCCGGCCGTGTTTCCAGTCCCTTGATGCCTTCGGACTCAAAGCACCTCACCTGGGAGTTGACGGATATATGTGTCATTTCTGTTTGGAACCCGACCTGCCCAGAGGTCAGACCAGTGGATTTCAGAAATACTGCGCAACAGAGCATACGGTATGCATGGCTCTTGCCTTGGCGAAAGCCAACATCCAGTTGCAGACGTTGTTGGTCTGTAAGTTGTATAGCTTTTATTTTTGCCATTGTTGTAAGTACTTATGTATATAACGTACATTAACACGCAAAAAAATTGATATAAACTAATTTTCAACATCTACTTACGTTTCATATATAGCCATGAAAGAGAGAAAAGACCGGACGGCATACCTTCATCATCTGATAGATTATCTTGTTAAGCGGATGAATGAGGAGGATATGTAGTGTTAGCAAGAATTTAATTGATAATCCGATAATATAAGTTCAGGGAAAAACGCTATCTTTGCATAAGTAACAGAAAAAGAAATAGTTGTTCAACAATATGAAATGGCAGTTGTGCATCTCGACGGTAACCAATGCCTCACGGTCGGGGAAGCCTACAGGTTAGATTGCGTTAATCTTCCAAAATCGCTTTGTAATGTCAGCGATTATAGGTAACTTTGCAGCGTGAAAATGTATAAGACACGCTAAATTAGGACAGCATTAGCAAGATTGTAGAAGGATTCATATATAGCAAAAACGTTTAATGACTTATATACGATTGGTTATGTTGCTGCTTGTGATGACAGGCATCACCACGGCAAAAGCCCAAGACATAACAGGACAGATAGTTGACAAGGACGGCTATGCCATCCCATACGCCAGTGTATCATATCGCGGCCACCAAATAGCCGCCTCAAGCGACATAGACGGCAAGTTTACCCTGAAACGGCATGCGGGATGGACTCTCACGGTGAGTAGCGTAGGTTTTGCTGACAAGACCATAAAAATAACCGAAAACTCCGGCAACCTGGGGCGCATAGTGCTGCAAGAAAGCTCCAAGTCGTTGTCTGAAGTCGTGGTTAAGAGCAAGCGCGGGCACTACCGCCGCAAGGACAATCCTGCCGTGGAACTCATGCGGCGGGTGATTGCCGCTAAGAAGAAAACCGACCTCAGCAACCATGACTATTACCAATACGACAAGTACCAGAAGATAACGCTCGCGCTGAACGACATAACCGACAAGCAGCTTGAAAGCGACTTCTTCAAGAAGCGCCCTTATCTCATAGACCAGGTTGAGCCGTCGCCTTTCAACGACAAGCGCATACTGCCGCTGTCGGTGGACGAGACGGTGTCGCAACACGTCTACCGCAAAAGCCCCCACGATGAAAAAGACATAGTGCGCGGACAGCAGTCAAACGGCATTGGCAAGGTGCTTGCCACGGGCGATATACTGAACAAGATGCTGAAAGAGCTTTTCACCGACGTGGACATCTACGACGACGAGATACGCCTTGTGCAATATCAGTTCGTGTCGCCCATAGGCCGCTCCGCAATCTCTTTCTACCACTTCTACATTGAAGACACCACATACGTAGACAACGACCTGTGCTACCACTTGCAGTTCATTCCCGCCAACCAGCAGGACTTCGGCTTTCGCGGCGAGATTTTCGTGCTTGCCGATTCAACCCTGCACGTCAAGAAATGCAACCTCACGATACCGAAAAGGAGCGACGTGAACTGGATTGACGACATGCGCATAGAGCAGGAATACACCAAGCTCGACAATGGCGAGTGGGTGCTTTCGAGGGACGACATGTATGCCGAGCTGCATATCATGAAGCCCATACAGGACGCCTTGGTGATACGCAACACGAGGTTTACCGACTATACTTTCGACTCCCTGCCAAAGCAATTGTTCTGGGGCAAGGCGAAAACGAGGATTGAGGCAGACGCATACAACCGGAACGACGACTTCTGGAACACATACCGGCAGGTGGAACTGTCAAAGAGCGAGTCGAAGATGGACGACTTCATAAAGCGCATGGAGAACAGCAAGGGATGGAAATACATCATAAAAACCGTGCAGTTGCTCGTGGAGAACTATCTTGAGACAAACACCGACCCACAGAAAAAGAGCAAGTTCGACATAGGCCCCGTGAACACGTTCATAAGCCACAACTATGTGGACGGGGTTCGCCTACGACTGTCGGGGCGCACCGTAGCAGCCCTCAACCCCCACTTCTTCTGGAGCGGATACGGCGCATACGGCTTCAAAAGCCACCGCTGGTACTACGGCTCAGAGTTTACATACGCGTTCAACCGCAAAAAGCTCAGCCCCTTCGAGTTCCCACAGCGCAACATCACCTTTGAGACTTCATACGATGTCATGTCGCCTTCAGACCTGAACCTCATACACAACAAGGACAACATCTTCATGACGTTGCGCTCGTCGGCACAAGAGGAGATGTACAGGTACAACCGCCAAAGGCTGACTTACAACTATGAGACTGACGCAGGACTGCGACTCAACGCGCAGGTGCAAACCCAAAGCAACGAGACACAGGGGAAACTGCACTTCCTGCATGTAGACGACGGCACGGAGGTTCACAAGATTCGCCTCACCGACGCCACGGCAGGCGTGACATGGAATCCAGGCGTGACCTACGTCAACACCAAGCGCACGCGCCTGCCCGTAAACCTTGACTCGCCTGAAATCGGCATCGCCCACACAATGGGCTTCAAGGGCGTATTGGGTGGCGAGTTCAAGAGCAACATCACATCACTGAAGCTGTACAAGCGACAGTGGCTGAGTTCGTGGGGCTTCATGAACTTCAACGTCCGCGCACAGGCGCAGTGGAACAAGGTGCCCTTCCCGTTGCTCATACAGCCACCCGTGAACCTGAGCTACGTAGAGACAGAGAGCACTGTATCGCTCGTGCATGACTGGGAATTCCTGAATGACCGCCAGATTTTCTGGGGCTGGAAATGGGATCTCAACGGAAAACTGCTCAACCGCATTCCGCTCATCCGCCACTTGAAGTGGAGAGAGTTTGTCAACGTAAAAGGCTTCTGGGGACACCTGACCGACAAGAACAACCCTTTCAAGAATCCCAACGACAAGATGCTTTACGCTTTCCCGTCAAACTCACACGTGATGAGCAACCAGCCCTATTGGGAGCTTGAGGCGGGTGTGCACAACATCCTTAAGCTCATAAGCGTAGGCTACGTGCGCAGGCTGACCTACCGCAACCACCCCGGCACCAACACATGGGGCATAAGGTTCGACTTCCAGGCATCATTCTAAGAAAAACACTTTAAACATACCTATTAAAACAAAATGAAACAAGAAGACTTAAAGACAAACGTAAGCCGGATGCTCGCCCACTTCCTGCTTGAGGCAACGCCTACCGACGTAAGCCCCATAGGCAACGGGCTCATCAATGACACCTACAAAGTGACGACTGCCGAGGCCGGCAAGCCCGACTATGTACTGCAACGCATCAACAACAATGTCTTCACCGACGTTGACCTGTTGCAACACAACATTGAGACGGTGACGGCTCACATTCGCCGGAAGCTTGAGGCTCGTGGCGAAAAAGACATCGACCGCAAGGTGTTGCGCTTCATCAAGACCGACGAGGGTAAGACTTATTACCAGTCGGCTGACGGCAACTACTGGCGCGTGTCGGTATTCATACCCAACGCCATGAGCCATGAAGAAGTAAACGCCCAACACGCCAACGAATGCGGACTGGCATTCGGCGACTACGAAAGCATGCTCGCCGACCTGAAAGAGCCGCTTGGCGAGACCATTCTGCGCTTCCACGACATGGAGTTGAGACTGCAACAACTGAACCAGGCTATAGTCCATGACAAGGCGAAACGATACCGCCAAGTAGAGGGCATGGTGCGCGAACTGCTTGCCGATGCCGACGACATGTGCCTTGCCGAAAGGCTCTACCGTGAGGGCAAACTGCCGAAACGTGCCTGCCACTGCGACACGAAGGTCAACAACATGATGTTCGACAAGGCTACGGGCGAGTTCCTGCTCGTAATCGACCTCGACACTACCATGCCAAGTTTCGTATTCTCAGACTATGGCGACTTCCTTCGTTCGGCTGCCAACGCCACCGCCGAGGACGACGCAAACCTTGACAATGTCAAACTGAAATGGGACATCATAGAGGCTTTCACGAAAGGTTATGTCCACTCGGCAGGCAAATTCCTCACCGACACCGAGCGCGACAACCTGCCCTTTGCGGCGGCTTTATTCCCATACATGCAAAGCGTGCGCTTCCTGACCGACTATCTTAACGGCGACGTTTACTGGAAAGTGAAATACGGTGAGCACAATCTTGACCGCGCACGCAACCAACAACGCCTTTACCAGCTGATGAAAGAAGGCGAACCAAGGATTGCCGAGATAGTTGCATCGGTAAGATAAAATCTTTGTTTTGACAAGATAATACCGTTCCCCTCAGCAAGTTAATACCCATAAAGCTTTATAATAATGGGCTTTCACGTTATTTTATAGTTTATTCTCTCCGCCGTAAAGGACAAGACTTTACGGCGGAGAGAAGTTATGTTTTTTGTCGTAGACGCATTGCAATTTGGCATAGCCGAAATGCAATCAGGAAAAATAAAATGCAGATTTATTTTGTATTGTCTGCACTTTGCAGTAACTTTGCACGCGGAAAGCAAAATGCTTTCTAAGGGGTGCTGCGGTTGTTGCCGCGGCTGAGATTATACCCGATAACCTGATCCGGATAATGCCGGCGTAGGTAAAAGGATACTCCCTTTAATGATTTATTGTTAAAAACAAGGTATCAAATGAAAAGTTACATTTTCATTAGTTCCCTTGCCGTGACGGCTATGGGAATGGTTCCTGCAAGCGTTGGAGCGCAAACGCCCGACGATTCTATTCACTTGGAGGAACTGCAAGAGGTGGTGGTAAAAGGCGTGCGCGCTCAGCAGAATGCGCCGTTTGCCGTTTCCAACATCAAGAAACAGGAACTAAACACATTTTCCAAAACAGGCCGCGAGCTGCCTTTCCTGTTCTCAAACACGCCCGGCGTGCTTGCCTGGGGTGAGAACGGACTCGGCACGGGAACTGTCTACATGCGTGTGCGTGGCGCAGCAGGAAGCCGCATCAATGTCACGCTCGACGGCGTGGCACTCAACTCGCCTGAAGACCAAACGGTGTTTTGGGCTAACATGAACTCTTACGGCGCACTGCTCGGCTCTGCACAGATTCAGCGCGGTATAGGTACTTCTACCAACGGCGATGGCGCGTTCGGCGGAACAATCTCATTGGCAACGGCGGCTCCAAGCTACAAGCCGTCGCTTGAGCTTACCGGTTCCTACGGCACATTCAACACTTACAACGTTGGCGGCAACTTCTCTACAGGACTCCTGTGGAACCACCTAATCTTCGACGGCGCTTACCACCATACCGCCACTGACGGCTTCCTGCACGGCACAGCCGGAAACTCGGGCTCGTACTATGGCGGACTAACCTGGATTGGCGATAACTTCCAAATACGCTACAAGAACATAGGCAACTATGAGCACACCGGTCAGGCTTGGAATGGAGTGACCGCGGGCAATGATGACGCATCGCTTATGAGCCAAGGCATCCGTACATATAAAGATATGTATAAGCATGGGCTTGGCCGCTTCAACTCGCTTTATGAAAGCATGGTGTTCGACGAGGACAGCTACACCTTCCCACAGGATGCCAACGGCAACTTCATGTCCCAGCGTTACAAGATGGACGACGGAAGCTATTGGAGCAAGACCACAGACAACTTCACACAAGACCACAACATCCTGTCATTCATCTGGCAACCTTCCGAACATTGGACTCACAATGCAGCCATGCACTATACATACGGTTACGGCTACTACGAAGAGTTCCGCCCCAACAACAAATTCTCCAAGTTCGGAATATATGCCACCGACAAGGAAGGCAACTTCGTCAAGCGCAACGATTTCGTACGCAAGAAAGGTCTTGTGCAGCATACCTATGGCATTGTCTACAACGTCAACTACAAGGACGAGTTGTGGGACGTAATCGGAGGCGTGAACTTGCAACAGTTCCGCGGCAACCACTTCGGCTATCTTACCTACATTGCCAACAAATCACAATATAACATCACGCGCCCGACAACATGGACGAACGACGGACAGTATTACGATTCCAACGCCCGCAAATTCGACTACTCGGCATTCATCAAGGCAACGCACCACATCACCGAGAACTGGGACGTATTCGCTGACCTGCAATACCGTCACGTACACTTCAAGACAAGCGGTGTCAACGACAAATTCGTCGAGCAGGACAATGGCACATATCTCAACCAGCGTCTTGACATTCATGAGGATTACAACTTCTTCAATCCTAAGGCAGGCATATCCTTCCACAAAGACGGACACAGGGCTTATTTCTCTATGGCATACGCAGGACGCGAGCCTGAACGTAACAATTTCACCGACAACGGTTCATACCCAGCTCCCAAGAAAGAGAAGTTGTTCGACTATGAATTAGGTTATGAATACAACGGCAGCAACTGGCACGCAGGCATCAATCTTTACCACATGGACTATCACAACCAGTTCGTACAGACAGGCCAGCAGAGCGACATAGGCGAGAACCTCACCACAAACATCGCGCTCAGCTATCGCCAAGGCATTGAATTGACTGCTGACTGGAGTCCGCTTTCCTGGCTGACCTTCGCAGGCAACGCCGCACTGTCCCAAAACAAGATAGAGGACTTTACCGAATATGCAGAGGACTGGTACGCTGAGAGCGGCTATCGCACTGTCCACTACGACAAGTCCACTCTTTCATTCTCGCCGTCCACTATACTCAACGGCTTCGTAAACTTCCACTACAAGGCTCTGCAAGCAATCTGGCACACCAACTTCGTAAGCCGCCAGTATCTTGACAACACTGAGAATAAAGACCGCTCGCTGCCTTGCTACAGCCAAAGCGACCTAAACCTCAACTACACAGTTCCTTTCAAGCACTGCCTGAAAGAGCTTGTGTTCGGCCTCAGCGTCAACAACGTCTTCGACCGTCACTATGCCGCAAGCGGTTGGGTTTACTCTGCCTATGACAAGAAAGAAATGAAAGACAATGACTCGCGCTATTACCAGATTGGCTTCATTCCAATGGCAGGCACAACGGTAATGGGCAACATCACCTTGAGATTCTAATGACAGATTTCTTCTTGGCCCATTGGCTTGACATCACAACCACAGCCCTCGGGCTCGCCTATATTGTATTGGAATACAAGGCGAGCGCGTGGCTGTGGCTCGTGGGCTTTATCATGCAGGCACTGGGCATAGTGCTTTATTACCAGAAGGGACTTTACGGCGACTGCGCCATGGAGTTTTATTACATCGCCATGACCATCTACGGCGTGTGGGTATGGAAGTTCGGAAAGAAACGCAATCAAAAAGCAGACGAGGAACTGCCAATAACACACTTCAAGAAAAGCCTCATCCTCCCTTGGACATTGGGCACGGTCGCCATTTGGGCAGTGCTTTGGTACTGGCTCACGCAGGTGGGGTCAACGGTGCCGATTGCCGACTCTTTCACCACCGCCCTCAGCATCGTGGGCATCTGGGCTTTGGCACGTAAATACCTTGAGCAATGGCTGATATGGATCGTCGTGGATGTAGTGACCTGCGTCCTCTACTTCTACAAAGACATTCCTTTCAAGGCATCCCTCTATGGTATCTACGTCGTTATCGCAATCATGGGATACATAAAGTGGCGAAAGATGATGGTAAAAAGATAAGTTTTACCTCTTCATCTTTCTTGTTCTTCACAATTTTATTACCTTTGCAGTCGCTTATGAAAACAACAACGTTTAACAAGCGCAACGCGATTGTCTTCAAGCACTTCAACCGCAAAGGCTACAGCCTCTTTTCCGCATTGGGGAAAGAGGTGCTGGTAGGCGTGCTTGCCGTTTCGACTTTGACTAACGCAAAGGCGGGCGGCACGGCAGCTATCCAGAAACATGCTGAAGCCGACACTCTTAGCTTTGGAGAGCAGCAGTTGAAAGATGTCATAGTGACAGGCTCGCGGGCGCCGCTGACTGCACAACAGTCAGCCAAAATCGTTGAGGTCATCTCGCGCGACGACATTCATCGTGCGGAGGCTCAGACCATCAACGACGTATTGAAACTTGCCACGGGCGTGGATGTCCGTCAGCGCGGTGGCTTTGGTGTACAGACGGACATCAGTATCAACGGTGGAACCTTCGACCAGATTACCATTCTCCTGAATGGCATCCCACTTTCTTCACCGCAGACAGGTCACAACGCCGCCGACTTTCCCGTCTCTCTTGACGACATCGACCACATTGAGGTTATTGAAGGTGCCGCAGCCCGCGTCTTCGGCTCGGCAGCATTCAGTGGGGCGATAAATATCGTGACGAAAAAGAGCGACCCCACCCCCATCCCCTCCACTTCAGGAAGATGGACTGCAAAACCCAATGGGAAGAATGGAGGAAAGGCGGCAATAAGAGGATGGCTCAGAGGTGAGGGCGGTTCATTCGGTTCTTTTGGAATTAATGGTGGCATTGGTACCGCGTCACCCATCCCCGTAGGGGAGGGGAAGGGGGGGAGGTCTTCATTATCTATAGGCTACACCCAAAGCGATGGCGGCACCGACAACTCCGACTTCAAGAAGCGCCGTGGATATTATCAGGGAAGCTATAGCTCAAAACTTATTGATGTAGACTGGCAGGCAGGAATAACGTCGCAAGACTACGGAGCCAATACTTTTTATTCTTCCCGTTTCCCCAACCAGTTTGAGTGGACCAGACGCTATATCGGTTCTGTCTCAGCAAATATCCGTCCTTTCTCCCTTTCTGAAGGAGAGAGCATGGGTGGGCTCGTAATCATCCCGACCATCTATGCACATCGCGACATTGACCACTACCAGTTGACCAAAGACAGCGTGGGTGCAAAGAATGGCGAGAACTACCACAGGATGGATGTCTATGGGGCTTCATTAAACATAAACCTTGACTGGCTGTTGGGCAAGACCGCCATAGGCGCGGACTTACGCAAGGAGCACATCCTGTCAACGGCTTACGGCGACGAGCTTGCAGAAACAAAGTGGGAAAAAATACACGGTTCTGACCGCTATTATACACGCGAGGGCAACCGCACGAACACAAGCCTATACCTCGAACACAATATAATAGCAGGCGGACTGACAGTTTCCGCCGGACTGCTTGCCAACAAAAACACAGGACTTGACAGCGACTTCCGCTTCTACCCCGGCGTTGACGTGAGCTACCGTCCCGACTCCCACTGGAAACTGTATGTCAGCTGGAACAAGGCAATGCGACTGCCAACCTACACCGACCTTTACACCAACAACGCGGCACAGCGAGGCGACCTTAGCCTGAAGCCGGAGAAGAACACGACCTACAAAATAGGCTCACGCTACCGCGCACTCGGCTTCTCGGCTATGGCTACGGCATTCTACAGCCACGGCACCAACATGATTGACTGGGTTTATGAAACCGCAGACTCTAAACAATATCATGCGCAGAACATTGGCAAGCTAAACAACATGGGGCTCAATATTGACGCAAAGATAGACCTTGGCAGCCTTGCGCCCATCCTGTTCAGAACAGAAGGAAACACCGCGCCGTGGCTTATCACCATCGGTTACGCCTATATCCACCAGCACCACGAAACCGAACGTGAAATCTACCGCTCGCTCTATGCCCTGGAATATCTGCGGCACAAGTTCGTGACCACCCTCTCCCACCCCATCATCAGCCATCTGTCGGCTTCATGGTCGCTGCGCTGGCAGCAACGCATGAACGGCTATCATCCTTACGCAAAGCTTGACGGCAACATACAGTGGACTGAAAGCAACTACCAACTCTACCTTAAGGCAGACAACATCACCTGCCACAGGTATTATGACATTGGCGGAGTGAAGCAACCCGGGCTTTGGATAATGGGCGGAATAAAGGTAAACTTATAGACTTTCGATAATTAAGATGATTCTGTTTTTTCTATCTGCTTTCTGAGGTTGGCTATAAGCTCCGCCTCAGAAGGCAGTGGCAAGTATTCGTAGGCTTGCTGCTGCAACTGCCCGATAAAAGCTTCGCTAACTTTCGACGGATTCTGCAAAAAATATCAGCAATGACTTGTCGGATTGAAGATAAAATCCTAAATTTGCAACGAAAAGGAGAAAAGCTATGTACAAAGAAAGAAGTAAAGAAGAACTCATTGCAGCATTCAAACATGCAATTGGAGCAAAACAGGCGTTTTCAGACTTGGTAAATGGTGTTATAACCAAGCAGGAGTTTGAGGCAAAAGGATATAAATTGGCAAAGATTTTTGAATGATGAAACCTCTGCCACTTAAGAAGATTAACGAAAAAGCACCATATACAGTAAAACTTTTAGGAGAAAATTCCTATTGCTTTACAACAGACTATGGAATCTATTATGAAATAGGTTTCATACAAGATTATATGTTGGATATTGATAACGTATATCAATTCTTCCTTCTAACAAAGAATGGCGTAAAGCCAGTCAAAGACCCGAAGATACTTGTGACAGTATATGCCGTTTTGGAAGAGTTTTTCCAAGACGGCAATTTGATTCTTGACTATGTCTGCGATACCAATGACGGCAGGCAGGAGGCAAGGAGCAGGTTGTTTTATCATTGGTTTGACGTTAATCCGAAAAGTCCGGGGTTTACATGTTCGCGGATTATAACATCCTGTGACGGAGTGGGGTATTATGCCGCCGTAGTAGTGAGAAACGATAATCCTCACTACAGAGAATGCATGGAAGCCATAGATTCATTTATCAAGAATATCAACGATAAACTTAGGTAAGCATAATAATTGCCAAGAAATTGCTGTTGAAAAGAATAAATGCCGAGTAATTGCTGGACATTGCTGATAATTGCTGTTGAAAAATCCTGATGATTAACGGCAATTTTCAGCAATGTCCAGCAATTATCATAAAATTTTATTTCTATTGCTATTCCGACTACTCGGCGACAATCTTATCTGTCGCCGTCCTCAGCTCTACCACTTTCTTCACTATCTGCGCATTCAGCACGTTGATGTCTAATTTGTGGTATTCATAAACATTAAAGGCTTCTGTCAGTTCTTCAGTCCAAACGAAGTCTCAATGCTTACAATCTCAGCATTAAACGCCTTGTCCACCTGCAAGCGTTTCTCAACCTGCGAACAGCTGTGCAACACAGTGGAATGGTCGCGGTTACCCACCAGCTTGCCGATGCGCGAAGCCGGCATCTTGGTGTATTTAGAGGCAAGATACATAGACACCTGACGCGCCATAACATAATCTCGCTTGCGGCTCTTGGAGTTTATCTGCGAGGTAGTCACGTTGTAGTGGCTGCACACCTTCTCCAAAATGTCGTCCACCGTCAGCGGACGGTCGTCTATCTTCACGGCACGCTTTATCACACGGTTGGCAAGGCGCATGTCAATGTTGCAATTGTAGACGATGGAATAAGCCATCAGAGAGTTGATGACACCTTGCAGGTCACGCACGCTTCCGCTTGCCGTCTCGGCTATGAACTCAATCACGTCACGCGGAATCTTAAGCCCGTCGCGCCTGATTTTGTTTTCAAGAATGTCAACGCAGAGCTTCGTGTTAGGCTTCTCCAGCTCAGCTATCAAGCCGCACGAGAAGCGCGTGAGCAGACGCTCGGGCACGTCCTTAAGGTCGACTGGCGGACGGTCGGAAGCAAGTATTATGCGCTTGCCGTTCTTGAACAAGTGGTTGAAGATGTGGAAAAACGTGTTCAGTGTACCTGCCTTACCCATCCATTCCTGTATGTCGTCGACAATAATCATGTCGATAGTCTGGTAGAAGGCAATGAAGTCGTTGACCACATTTTTCAGCACGGCATTGCTGTATTGCACCTGAAAGAGGCGCGCCGATATGTAGAGCACGCGCTTCTGCGGATAGAGCTGCTTAGCGCGCACGCCTATTGCGTTTATGAGGTGGGTCTTGCCGCAGCCCGACGGTCCGTAGATGAACATCGGGTTGAACTGCATGTTGTTAGGGTGCTCGGCAATAGAAAGTCCCACAGAGCGAGGCAACTTGTTGCTGTCACCCTCGATATAGTTGCCGAACGTGAGGTGCGGGTTAAGCTGCGAGTCGAGCTGCTGCGGCTGAGCCGCGTCAAGAATCGTTGGGCTCTGGTTGGCATTGGCGCGTGGCGTTGGCTTCGGGGCGGCATCCGTAGGATCCGCCTCAATGTCCTGTGACAGGTTATGCTCCTTGTCGGTCACGACACGGTAGCTCAGCCCAATGCCCTGACCGAAACAGCGGTGCAGCACATTGCTGAGAAGGTCGACAAAGTTCTCCTCCAGATACTCATACACAAAAGGGCTGGGTACCTGCACAAGTATCATCTTACGAGCCTCATCATAATGCTCGAAGACGATAGGCATGAACCATGTCTTATATATCTGCTCGGTTACGTTCTCGCGTATCAACGCCAGTGCCTTGTCCCACCGAGCATCAGAATTTACTTTCATCTGCCAATGGATGTAGATTGTTGTCTAAATCACAGCTGCCCATTTCTTGGACGCAAATGCAAAAATACAAAACTTTTCCATTCCAACCAAATCCGCTCCCATGCCCCAGTCTCGTCATTTTTGCCGTAACTTATTACATTTCTTATGCTTAGCACCAAATCTTGAATATTGTTAAAGATATTGAATTTTTTTCTTCCAACGATAAATCAACTTGCATAAATATTTACAAAAAGTAAAAAGATTGGACAATCCAAACTATGCATTCCAGAGTCCTGAGGAACGCCCAAGGACAGCCCTCGTACGCCATACTTTCGTTGGAGCATCACCTTTACGCCGCAAAGGCGAGGTGTTTACGGCGTAAAGACGAGTCGTTGCCGCCGTAAACGTGAGGTCTTTACGCCGAAATTGAGTCATAAGTACGGCATAATTATGACCCACGGGCGGCGTACGTAACCTAAAAGAAAAGCGGCGTTTTCGCTATTTTTCACTATACCGCTGATACACAGATAGTTGCAATTTTACCCAGGAATCGCGTATTTGCGCCCAAAGCACCTCGTCGTGAGCTACAAGCCACTCACAGAGAGGGTGTGCATGACTTTTATATTACAAACCGGGCACGTTACTTGTCCTTCCTGCCAAAGAGCGAGAAGTGGACATAACGCTTTGGATGCGAACGCAAGTCGATAAGCAACGAGTCGGCAGAGCGCATGGTAGAATTGAGATTGTTATAAAGCCCCGGGTCGTTGAGCAGGAGGCCCACGGAGCCGTCACGGCTGTTCAGGCGGTCGGTGACGCTCTGGACGTTTGCCAATGTCCGGTCGACCTTCGCCATCGTGGAAGCGATGTCTATATCGGCAAGCTGCGAAGTCAGGCGTGAAGTGTTGTCAAGCGTAGAGCCTGCCTTGTCAAGAGCGTAGTTCGCCTTGCCCATCATGCCCGGCACCTGGCTGTTGACCTGCGACATGAGCTTGTTTATGCTGCGTGTGGTTACAGTAAGGTCTGAGGATATGGTCTCTATGTTGTGCAGCGACGCGGCTATGGCTGGATCGGAAAGCAACGCGTTGACGCTGGCGAGAATACTGTCAAGCTTAGGCAGCATCTGCTCCACCTTGGGCATGAGCTGCTGCACCGAACCCATCATGCCAGCATCTATAGTGCCCCGTACAGTATCGCCCGGCTCCATGCGTTCACGCGGATTGTTCGCCATGAGCAGGTTCATCTTGATGTTGCCCATGAGGTCGCTCTCTATCTCTGCCGTAGAGCCGCGCGGAATGCGCAAGTCGTTGTCCACCTGGAACTCCACCACCACTTCGCCGCTTTTCTGGTAGTCGTAATGAATGTTCTTGACTGTGCCCACCTGGTAGCCGTCGGCATAGATGGGGTTGGACGATGACAGACCGTTGATGTTGCTGAACGTGGCATAGTAAACATCATCGTTTGAGAATACAGGCATACCCTTAAGGAAATGGAGGCCGAAAAACAAAACCGCTATTCCCACTATCGCCACAAGGGCTATCTTGACTTCTTTGCTGAAAAAATTCATGTTCGTTGCTGTTTTTGTTACGTTATAATAATGTAAAGGCTACTTCTTTTTGTTGGCAAGGAATTCTTTTATGCCGTCGCTCACGTTTATCTTTTGGCCGTTCTTGAACGCCACTATGAAGGCTTCCGGAAACTTTTCCACCACTTCCTTGCGCAACCTGTAAATCTCGTTGTAGTTGGTGCTCGAACCGTAGGTGTATTTTATATAACTGCCCTCGGCATAGCTTTCACATCCCTTCAAGCCTTTGAAATGCCGGCTGTCATTGTCTACCTTCGTCTTGCTCGATAATATTTGGATCTTGAATACAGGAGCGTCCTTCCTTTCGGCCTGAGAGTTCTTTGCTTCTGCCTGTGCCTTTTCTTTTGCCTGACGTGGCTTCTCCTTAGTGTTTTGCGGTTTTTCCTTGGACGACTCTGCTCTTTCCCTAACAGACTGCTGCTTTCCCTTGGAGACTCCGGATGTCTCTTTTGAAACCGTGGCTGTTTCTTTAGAAGGCTGCGGTTTTTCCCTTGCCGGCTGAGCCTTCTGCGTAGCAGGCTCGTCGGCAGTTTGCGGTTGTACCGTAGCCCTTGCCTTTGTTTCCTGTATGGCAAGGCTTATGTCAGCTTTCGGGGCACGGTAAGGCACGTCGATGTTGTCGTCGTGCCTGTTCTTATAGTTCACGAAAGCGTTATAAATGCCCTGAGTGTAAAGATCGAGCGCAGAGTCTGTATTAAGGAAATTCTCCTCGTCAGGAGTGGTTATGAAGCCCAGCTCAAGCAATATTGCCGGCATGGACGTGAGCCTGAGCACGGCGAGATTGTTCTGATGGGAGCCGCCGTCGACACGCCCCGTCGCCTTGCACACCTCGCGCTGCATCAGCCTCGACAGCTCCACGCTGCGCTCGCGGTTCTTGTCGGCAATAAACTCGAACATGATGTCGCTCTCGGCAGAATTTTCCAATCCCTTGTAATTGGTCTTATAGTCCTTCTCCATGAATATCACCGAGTTCTCTCGCTTTGCCACCTCAAGGTTCTCCTTAAGCCCCTGCATGCCCGTGCGCTCGCCCGTACCCAGGGTATAACTTTGGAAACCGTGGGAGATGCGGCCGCGGTCAAGGGCGTTGATATGGAAAGAAATAAAAAGGTCGGCCTTGTTACGGTTGGCAATGTCGGCACGCTCGTGCAACGGCAGGAAAACGTCCTTGGTGCGCGTGTAGATCACCCTTACGTCAGGGCATTCGCGCTCCACCGCCTGCCCGAAGGCGAGGGCATAACGCAAGGTGAGGTTTTTCTCGTATGAATTGACACCTTTTGCGCCACTGTCATAGCCGCCATGCCCGGCATCTATGACAAGCGTAAAGCGGTTGTCGGCACCCATCGCCGTTAGCAATGGAGACAAAAAGGCAATAAGCAAAAACAGAATCTTATGTGCCATAGCTTACTCTACATATTTTTTCAAGGCACGCACGACACCGTTTTTCCAATTGTTGATGTTATCGTCGTTGAGCGAAAGCGAGCTCACGAGCTTCACCACGCGGCTTATAGGCATACCGTACCTGAGCACGCCCGATATGAGCTTGGCATAATTCCAATACTCAGGATTGAACTTGCCCGACAGTCCCTCGACCGTAGTCTTGTAGCCCCGCTTGTTTTCAAACTGGAAATCATAACGGTGAGAACCGTCCGGATTGGTCTGGCGGATAATCTTGCCCTTGGTCACGGTCTTGGGAAGCATGATGCCTTCCTCGTCGTCCTGCAATCCGGTGAATATCTCGTAAGGGCGGCTATCAAGAAGCCCCACGAAAGCCACCCACTTTTCGCGGTTGTTTTGAAAGCGAACAACGTCGCAATCGAGTTCGTCGGGGCGTTCTTCCTGTACTTCCGTCAACGGCTGTACGACTCCCTTTCCAACGACACAGCCGTCGGCTTTCATATTTTCATTGTCCATTGATGCGCTATGTTGGTTAACCGTATGCAAAAATACTTGATATTTTTCACATTCTATATAAAAGTCTTTAATATTTCAGTTTTTTTTCCATAACTTTGCACAAGAATAGATACTTATTACAGTAATGAAAAGCTTAAAAAACAGGAAAACTATACGCAAATATTCTGACAAAGAGGTATCGGGCGAGTTGCTGAAATCCCTCCTTGAGGAAGCCGGGCGCACACCCACAATGGGCAACCTGCAACTGTACAGCGTGGTAGTGACCCGCGACAAAGCCATGAAAGAGTGGCTGTCGCCCACCCATTTCTGCCAGCCTATGGTGACGGGGGCTCCCGTGGTTCTAACGTTCTGCGCCGATTTCCGTCGCACGACGCTATGGGCTGAAAACAGAGATGCCGTGCCAGGCTACGACAACTTCCTGAGCTTCATCAATGCCGCCACCGACACGCTGCTCTATTGCCAGACGTTCTGCAACCTCGCCGAGGAGCAGGGGCTGGGCACGTGCTTCCTCGGAACGACAGTATACCAACCGACGCAAATCATAGATATTCTGCAACTGCCAAAGCTCACCTTCCCCGTGGCTACGATAACGCTCGGCTGGCCGGACGAAGACCCGGCGCAAAGCGACCGCCTGCCTGTAGAGGCTATTGTGCACGACGAGACATACAAGGACTATGCGCCCGAAGACATAGACAGGATTTACGCTTACAAGGAGTCGCTGCCTGAAAACAAGCGCTTCGTGGAAATTAACCATAAGCAAACCTTGGCACAGGTCTTCACCGACATAAGATATACCAAGAAGGACAATGAGGCAATGTCGGCAGGGCTGGTAGAGGCATTGAAAAGACAAGGCTTTTTATAAAAAAATGAGCGTTAAAATTAAAAAAGATAAGCGTCAAGATAAGAAAAATGAGCGTTGAAATAAAGAAAATTGATGACAGGGCAGGACTGAAAGCTTTCGTCAATTTCTTCTGCGACTTGTACCGCAACTGCCCATATTCGGTGCCTTACCTCTTCACCGACGAGATAAACACACTTCGCAAAGACCGCAATCCGGCTTTCGCCTTTTGCGAAGCCGACTATTTCCTTGCCTACAAAGACGGGAAAGCGGTTGGCAGGATTGCCGCAATCATCAACCATCGTGCCAACGAGCATTGGAAAAGGCAGATGGTGCGCTTTGGCTGGTTCGACTTTATAGACGACACCGAGGTGTCGGCGGCTTTGCTTGCTACTGTGGAAAAGTGGGGCGAGGATAGAGGCATGAACGAGATTGCCGGACCGTTCGGCTTTGAAGACATGGACAGAGAGGGCATGCTGGTGGAGGGCTTCGACGAGCTTTCCACAATGTACATCAATTATAATTACGATTATTACCCCAAGCACATAGAGCGGTTGGGCGGTTTCCGCAAGGACAACGACTATGTGGAATACAAAATTAAGGTGCCCGAGGTTACACCAAGGAAGTTTGCGCTGACGGCGGAGCTTGTTGAGAGACGATACGGACTTGCCGCACGCAAGTTCAGTTATCGCGAAATGAAACAAGGCGGACGAGGCAGAGAGCTTTTCGCTATACTCAACGAGACCTACAAGGATCTCTATGGATATTCGCAGCTCTCAACCAAGCAGATTGACCACTTGGTAAACGAATATATAAGAATGGCCGACCTGAACCTTGTGACTTGCGTTGTAGACACTACCAAGAACGACAAGATGGTGGGGTTCGGCGTGTCTTTTCCCTCGTTCTCGCAGGCTCTCAAGAAGACGCGCGACGGCAGGATGCTCCCTACAGGCTGGTGGCACTTGCTGAAAGTGCTGAAATGGCACAAGACGCTCACCGTAGACCTGTTGCTTATAGGCGTGCTGCCCGAATACCGCATAAAGGGCGCAAACGCACTCATCTTCAACGACCTTATCGGCTGGTATCGCCGCTACGGCTTCAAGTATGCGCAGACAGGGCCGCAAATGGAGACCAACAAAGGCGTGCTCTCGCAATGGCAATATCTCGATGCCGCATGCAACAGGAGACACCGCATCTACGTGAAGCCCATCTAAAAAGCCTGCAAAACAATAAAACTAAGCCACGCCTTGATGTTCAAGGCGTGGCTTAGTTTTATGTTTTATCATTAAGAATCAATCTTGGAAATACACCCGCTTGACGCGGCTGCTTATGCCCGTGAGCACCTCGTAAGGGATGGTGTCAAGAGCATCAGACAGTACTGTGACCGGCAGGTGGTCGCCGAAAATCTCGACGCTATCGCCCTCCTTGCAGTCAATGCCCGTAACGTCAATCATCGCTACGTCCATGCAGATGTTGCCCACGTACTCGGCTTTCTGCCCGTTCACCAAGCAATAGCAATGGCGGTTGCCGAGGTGTCGGTTCAATCCGTCGGCGTAGCCAATAGGAATGGCTGCAATGACGCTGTCATGGTCGATGACTCCCTTGCGGCTATAGCCTACGGTATCGCAGGCTGGGACGTGACGCAACTGCAAGATAGTAGTCTTGAGCGTTGACACATTATTAATAATATGGTTGTTGCGGCTGTTTATGCCATACAGCCCAAGCCCCAGGCGGCACATGTCAAGCTGCCTCTCGGGGAAGTGCTCAATGCCTGCCGAATTGTCAATGTGCCGCAATATCTTATGGTCGAATGCAGCTTGCAGCTTTCGGCTCGCCTCGTCGAAAAGCTTGAACTGATGAGCCGAGAACTCATCGAACTTGTCGTCGTCGGAGCCTACGAAATGGCTGAACACCGACCTCGGAATGATGGCGTTCTGCTGCTTAAGGCGAGAGACAAGCTCGTCGATGTCCTTCTCAGGGTCGAAGCCCAGACGGCGCATGCCCGTGTCAAGCTTTATGTGCACAGGCCAGCCCGTGACACCTTCCTTTTGCGCCGCCTTTACAAGAGCGTCGAGCAAGCGGAAAGAATACACTTCAGGCTCGAGGTCGAAATCGAACATCGTCTTGAAGGCAGACATTTCGGGGTTCATTATCATGATGTTGGCAGTGATGCCATTGCGCCTCAGTGTCGCACCCTCGTCAGCCACGGCAACGGCGAGGTAATCAACGCGATGGTCTTGCAACGTCTTGGCTATCTCCACGCTGCCAGCACCATACGCATCTGCCTTAATCATGCAGACGAGCTTGGTCGCAGGCTTCATGAACGAGCGGTAATAGTTCAGATTCTCCACCACGGCATTAAGGTTCACCTCAAGCACCGTCTCGTGTACTTTCTGCACGAGCAGCTCTGTTATCCGGTCAAAGCCGAACTGCCGTGCGCCCTTTATGAGCGCCACCTCGTCACGCATAGAGCGGAACACCTCGCTGCGAAGGAAAGCCTCAACAGTGGAGAAAAAGAACTTGTTGGGCACCTGTATGGCATCGGCATTCTGCGAAATCACATGCCCTATGCCAATGAACTTCTCCACGCCCCGCTTCATGCACAGGTCGCTCACCTCACGATACAGATTCTGCGGCTGCTCGCCACTCTGCTGGATGTCGCTCAGGATAAGCGTGCGGCGACGGCCTTTATGGTCGGGGCGACGGCTCATGAAGTCAAGGGCTATGTCAAGCGAGTTGATGTCTGAATTATAAGAATCGTTGATGAGCGTGCATCCATGCCGTCCCTCCTTTACCTCAAGGCGCATAGCCACGGGCTCAAGGCGCATCATGCGCTCGTCAAGAACGTCGGGCCTTACGCCCAGGCGCAAAGCCACGATAGCACAGACGATGGCATCTTCTATAGAAGCATCGTCGATGAAAGGAATGCTGAACCAGCATTCTTCCTGCAAGGTTTGAGGGCTAAGGGGCGAGGATTGGGAAGACAGGTTGGGATTGTTGCAAATATAAGTTACAGTCGTGGCAGATTCTTTCTTCTCTATGCTCTTGATGAACATCGGCGCATCCTTGTCGAGACGCGACCAATAGAGCTGCTCGCCTTTGTACTCGGCACCGTCGACAACCTTCTTTACGATGCCGTCGTCCTCATTATAGACTATTGTCGGCGCATCGTGGAAAAGCACGAGCTTCTCCCCGCACTTCTGCTCCATCGACTCGAAGTCCTCCTGATGAGCAGAGCCGAGGTTCGTAAGCACGGCGATGGTAGGCTGGATGATGTCACGAAGGGCAAGCATCTCGCCCGGCTTGCTTATTCCAGCCTCGAAGACACCGACCTGCGTCTGCTCGTTCATGAGCCATACAGAGAGCGGCACGCCAATCTGCGAGTTGTAAGAACGTGGCGAGCGTGTAACATAGCAGTCGGGCGAAAGCACTTGGTAGAGCCATTCCTTGACAATGGTCTTGCCGTTGGAGCCAGTAATGCCGACAATGGGGATGTTGAACTCGTCACGGTGGCGCTCGGCAAGCCGTTGCAATGCCTCTCTCGCGTCGGTCACCCTAAGGAAGTTTGCATCAGGATAAGCATTGCCAAGCCTTTCCCAAAGAGGCGAACCGTCAGCCGGAACAGTAGGAACATCAGTAACCACGAAGTTTCTTACGCCCCGGCGATAAAGGTCGTGAATATATTTATGACCGTCGTTGCGGCCGGATTTCAATGCGAAGAACAGCGTTTCCTCCGGGAAACACAATGAGCGACTGTCGGTTAGCAAGAACCCGATGTTAGCATCGGCATCCCCATAGCGGCGCGCGCCTATAAGCGTTGCCACTTTCTCAATGGTATAAGTCATTTTGCTTTGCTTTATATTTTGCTGCAAAGATAATGCAAATGAGCGACATGGCAAAGAAAATAAAGAAAAGATGCTCAAGTCAAGGGAGACCTTTTTCACACCAGCCCCATTGCCTTCGCCTTTTTCTTAAGCAGCTCCATGAGCGGTTCGCGCTCGTTGGGCACTTTGTTGTCAAGCACAGCGTCTTTCAGAGCCTGTTTCAGCGAACCCACCTCACGCGAAGGCTTCAATCCGAACATCTCCATTATCTCGTTGCCGTCTATGACCGGCTGCAACAGCCGCTTGTAGTCGCGCTCCTTTAAGTCTGCAATCTTTTCCCTCACAATGCGGAAATTATCCAAGAAGCGAGCCTTGCGCACCTGGTTTTTGCTCGTTATGTCGGCCTCGCACAGCGTCATCAAGTCGTCGATGTCGTCACCCGCGTCGTTGACAAGCCTGCGCACGGCAGAGTCGGTCACTTCGTTGTCGGCAATGACAATGGGGCGCATGTGCAGGTCAACAAGCTTCTCCACGTATTTCATCTTGGCATCCATCGGCAGCTTGAGGCGGCGGAAAATGGCAGACACCATCTTTGCGCCGATATAGTTGTGGTTGTGGAAAGTCCACCCCTGGACGGGATCCCATCGTTTCGTCCTCGCCTTGCCTATGTCGTGCAGCAGCGCAGCCCACCGCAGCCAAAGCGAAGCATCAGCCGAGCGGCACACGTTGTCAAGCACCTCCAGCGAATGGTAGAAGTTGTTCTTATGTCCGCGCCCGTTTCTCGTCTCTACGACGTCAAGGGCAGAAATCTCCGGCAATATTATGGGCAGCAGGCCGCTGCGCTGCAAGTCGACCAAGCCACGGCTTGGCTGGCTTGTCATCATTATCTTGTTCAGCTCTTCAGATATGCGCTCGCCACTGATAATCTTTATTCTCTCCGCGTTGCGCTCCAGAGCATCGAATGTCTCGTCGTCGATACAGAACCTCAGCTGCGTAGCAAAGCGAATGCACCGCAACATGCGCAAAGGGTCGTCGCTGAAGGTCACGTCGGGGTCAAGCGGCGTGCGTATGATGCCGTCTTCCATGTCGGCAATGCCGTCGAACGGGTCTACGAGCTCGCCGAAGCGGTCGCCGTTAAGGCACACGGCAAGGGCGTTGATGGTGAAGTCGCGGCGGTTCTGGTCGTCTTCCAGCGTGCCGTCCTCCACGTGAGGCTTGCGCGAATCGTGGCTATAGCTCTCCCTACGCGCCCCCACGAACTCCACCTCATGCCCGTGCCATTTCACCTGCGCGGTGCCGAAGTTGCGGAATACCGAGAGATGCGCGCCACGCCCGAGCAAAGCCCGGAACGCCTTTGCCACGTCTATGCCGCTGCCCACCACAACCACGTCAATATCATTGCTCGGCCTTTCAAGGAACAGGTCGCGCACGTAGCCGCCAACAACATAAGCCTCTACATGGAGACTGTCGGCTGCCTGTGAAATCTTATGGAAAATATCTTTGTCGAGAAGATGCGCCAAGTCGGCGTCTGTGAGCATTCGCATATCTTTTTTACTAACTTTTATGCAAAGGTAGTGCAAACGAACGGAAAGGCAAAAAGAAAAAGAGAAAAAATGCGACCCCACCCCCAGCCCCTCCCCTAAAGAGGGAGGGGAGATGCCACAAGATATTGCTACTGTCGGTGTTCGCATACTGAACCGCAAACGGCTCTGCACACAACAGGATGAGATGCCGTAAAGTATTGCTACTGTCGGTGAGCTGGTCTTTGGTTTTGTATCTCCCCTCCCTATTTAGGGGAGGGGCTGGGAGGCACTGGAGTAGGATTACTGGTGTGTGTCAGAACTTGACTCTCACCTCCTCGAATCCCATAGCCTTTACCATTGCCCCCACCTGTTCTATTGCGTTTTCCTCCGCCTTACGGATGTTGTCCTTCGTCAGGCAGCGGCGGCGCATGGCGGCAACGGCCTTTCGCGTCAGCGCGGCACGGCCGGCCTCAGTCCATTTGCCATCCTCAATGAACGGGCGCGTTCGAGCCTCGTCGATGAAATCATTGTCGAGCAGCTTCACGGCGGGCAGCGTCACCATCACCGTGTCGCCGTCCATCCTTATCCATTTCTCCTCTGCCTCGCTCAGGTCAATGCCCAGGCGCAGCGTGCCATAGTATATGCGCGCCAGCTCGTCGTCGCCGAAGAAGCCGTGGCGAATGGTGTCCACAAGCTCCTCGTCGCTCACCGAGAGAAACTCCCACTGCCCTATGCTGCGCATCTTCTCCACTATCACCGGCGAAGGCTTCAGAGTGCCTTCCTGCTCACCGTACACCTCAGTGCCGCTCACCACCCACCACACCGCGATGGTCAACACCACCACCGCCATGCCGCCGAGCATTATCTTCATCTTGCTTATACCCATAGTCAATCAATGGTCTTGATTATTGTTTGCAACGCGCCGTCAGCCCCGAAGTCCTTGCGGAAGGTCACGGTGACGTTCTCCTCCTTAAAACCCATCTGCACGGCTATCGGTATCAACTGCCGTGCCGCGCTTGCGCGCGCGTCCTCTATGATATTGGTCGCGGCAAGGCTGCGCACTATGTCCTCGCGCCCTTTCCGCTGTATAGCCGTTATCTCCTCGTCGGTGAACCGCTTCCTCAGCAAGTCCACCTTCTGCCTCACGCCCTCGTGGTCGATGCGAGTCGACGTGAGCGTCACCTGAGGGTCGGGCAGCACTATCTGCAGCTTGTCGCCATTGCGGTGCACGTCCTTCGCCGTCAGCTTGCCCATGTCCACATAAGCCTTCGCCGTAGCCGTCACGGGAATGGCTATGCGTCTGCTGCCTATGGGCAGCTTCACCTTGAAATCCTGATGGAGCACGCTGCCGCTTATGACGGCTGGATTGTCATAGACGAGAATCTTGCGAAGCCTGTACTCCGAGGCATATAGCCGCGAGCAGCTTTCCATGCGAGTCACCAGTACAGGCACCGTGTCCACCGCCTCTGCCTCAGCCTCGTCGCCACCGTGACCGCCGTGACGGCACGAAGGCAACATCGCCACGGCAAGCAGACATAACAAAGCAGTTTCCTTGATTTTCATGTGAGGAAAAATCTATATGGTTTTGTTGGCAAAGGTAGTGCAAATGAATGGAATGGCAAAAAGAAAATGAAATTTTATTTTTTGACTTTCCTGATTGAAGACTGCCTTATCAAAAGACAATGCAAACGAGCGACATGACAAAGCAAAACATCGCTTTTCTTTACATGTCCCAAGTGCAGTTTGTCTTAAAAATGCCCGACCGGGTTAAAAGTATATAATAGTTATGCCGCCAAGGCGCATTGTTAAGGGTATTTTCGTATCTTTGTAAGTGAAAACATATAGTTCCAACATATTAAAATTTCAAGTATTATGGACATTAACGCAAAGATGCAGAGAGCATTCTCCGATCAGATTACGGCCGAGTTGTATTCGTCAAACCTCTACCTGCAAATGGCATGGTGGTTCCGCAAGGAAGGCTGGGAAGGCTTCGCCAACTGGATGTTCAAACAGAGCAATGAGGAAAAAGAACACGCTATGGACATGGCCAACTTCGTACTCAACCGTGGCGGCGAGGTGAAGCTGGGAAAGATTGAGCCAGTGCCGACAGACTACACCGACCCCAAGCAAATTTTCGAAAAGACGATGGAGCACGAGAAGCACGTCTCTGAACTCATCCACACACTGGCAGAACTTGCCGAGGCTGAGCACGACCGCGCATCCGTAAACTTCGTGGACAAGTATATCGACGAGCAGGTGGAGGAAGAAACCAACTGCCGCAACATACTCAACCTGTTCCGCCATCGCGACGGCCACACCGTGGCTACCATCGACGACATCGTAGGCACAAGGGAGAACTGATAAAAGAACGGGCAAAACCTACGGGCGCAAACGGAAAAAGACGCATAGCGCAGAGGCGGGCAGGCGCGCCGCATGAACAGTATTCACACGCCGCTTGTAAAGCACTCGTGCGCCGTCTGTACGGTACTCACGCGCCGTAAATAATGTACTAAAACGGCGTTATGGATGTACTGCTGCACTGTTGCCGTGGGGTGGCAACGTCGTAAACGACGTTGCCACGCTATAGAAAAAGTAATTCCCCTACATAAGGTGAACATTAACCTTACGTAGGGGAATTCCCGTTAATACGGCGACCCGCTTCAGCCGCCCTTACTCTTTCCACTTGCAAAGATACAAAAAAATATCCGAATTGCGCAAACGGATCAGCCCCAATAACATTCATCTGTCAAATGACAAGGCATTGATACAGTCCACTTATACATTGGTATTATGAACTACAATTTAATGAGAAATTCATGGAAAATCTGTGACATTCATGCCTGACAATGCCCATAAGCAGTCCACAGACTTTGTGGGGCATCCGCAAACGAGCCCACGTCAGCCCCTTCTCACAAACTGCGTGGGCGTTACGCCGCTCACGTTTCTGAAAGCACGCACAAAGTTGGAATAGTCTGAGAAGCCGCAGCGTTCAGCCACTTCGTTGAATTCCATCTCCGGATGCGTCATGAGCAGCCTTTGAGCCATCTTTATCTTCATTCTCTGGATATACTGCGCAGGCGTGTAGCCCGTGAGAGCCGAGAGCTTGCGGTTGAACTGCCCGTAGCTCATGCATATCCGTGCAGCCACATCGTTTACGTCCACGTTCTTCTTACCATTGATAGCCAAGTAGATATAGTCTGTCACCCTGTTCAGGAAGTGACGATCGACATCAGACAGTTGAGAGGCAGGAGCCGCGGATTGAGTGGCGGGAGCAGGTGGTTGCTCCATGTTCTTTTCAAGTTCCTTCGCGACCCTTTCCCTCAACGACCTGCGCTGCTCGAGCAACATATTGACGCGTGTCTTCAGCTCGTCGCTGTTGAAAGGCTTTGCCAAATAAGCATCGGCTCCAGCCTTCAAGCCTTCTATGCGATCAGCCTCGGTAACCTTTGCCGTGACCACGATAATGGGGATGTGGCTCGTAAACTCATCGCTGCGTATTTGCCTGCACAGCTCCAGCCCGTCCATTTCCGGCATCATAAGGTCGGTTATTATGATGTCCGGCATCCAGTCGTGCGCCATCTTCAGCCCTTTCTTTCCGTTTGAGGCATACTCAACCGCATAATTGTCTTTGAGCCTCTTGCCAATGAAAGCGGCAATATCGGAATTGTCTTCAATGACAAGCACACGCTGAGACTCGCCCGTTCCGCCCTCGTCAGATAGCGGTTCAGCGTTTCCTTCCAATCGCTCCGGCTTGTCATCTGCAACGTCCACAGGCATCTTGACATCGCTTTCCATAACATTGTCAATTGCCGGCGTGAGCTCGTTTTTCCTTATCGGCAGTGATATATGGAAAGTTGTACCCTTGCCGACGGTGCTGTCCACGCTGACGACACCACCCAGGCTTTTTACAATCTGGTAAACAAGGGCGAGCCCCACGCCCGTACCAATGCCGTCGCCTGAATTGTCAGCCTGATAAAACTCATCGAAAATGTGCGGCAAGTCCTCGGCAGGTATGCCTTTACCGGTGTCGGCAACATCAATAAAGAGCTGCCGCTCATTGCGCCACAAGCTCACGTCCACAGTGCCGTATCTGCCTGTAAACTTCAGTGCGTTTGACAGCAGATTCCCTATGACCTTGTTCACGTAGTCGGGCACGAAGTCCATGTCAATGTCCTTATCACGAGCTATGAATTGGAGCTTTATGCCGAGCCTGTTGGCATAGCTGGTGTAGGTCTCCAGTATCATCCCTATGTAAGCCACTATGTTGCCGTTGCGCCAGTCGGGCGTGCCAATCTCCGACTTTATCTTCGATATGTCGAGCAGCTGGTTTATGAGCCTAAGCATGCGCAGCCCCTGCCGCTCGATAGTCCTTCCCATATCCTGCACCTCGCCGGCAGAGGTTTCAGGCTGCTGCAAGTCGTGTCCCAGGCCAAGTATCACGGTGAGCGGCGTGCGGAACTCGTGGGTTATGTTCGTGAAGAACGCCTCTCGCATGTTGTTCAGCTTCTTCAGTGCCTTGTGGCTTCTCGCGCGCACTTGGCGGGCGTGTATCAGCATCCCTATGAAGCCGCCCATGAGCAACACGACGATTATAAACACAATGTAGCCCAGGCGGCGTGTCGTCTGCTCTTGGCTCAGGCGGTTGTTCGCCTCTGCCATGAGCCTGTCCTGCCTGTTCCGTTCCAGGGCGAGCGTGGTGTTCTGTATCCGGTTCACCTTGTCCATGTCCATCACGCTGTCCTCCAACTTCCCGGCAAGCTCATGGTAGGCAAGAGCCGTGCGGTAGTCGCCCCGCTGTTTGTACATCTCATAATAGAGCTTGTATATCTCAGCCAGATGCTCATTGCTCTTGATGTCCTTCGCCATGCGCTCCGACCTGTCAAGATATGCCTTCACCTTTGCGTTGTCACCCTTCAGCTTGTAGACATTTGCAAGGGCGATGAGCGAGTTCAGCGTATGCCATTCGTCCTTGGAGTCTGACATGATATTGTAAGCTTTGCTATATTCCTCCAAAGCGTTGTCATAGTCGCGCGCCTTCTTGTACAAGTCGCCAAAGCTGGTGTGGCACAAGGCTACGCCGAGCATGTTGCTGTCTTTTTTGTTCAGCTCCATCGACTTGCGATAGCATACCCATGCACTGTCGATATCGCCACGATGTTCGTACACGGAGCCAAGGTTCGCATAGTTTATTGCCTGCCCTGTGAAGCTTCCGAGCTCCTCCTCGCCTTCCAACGCCATGCGCAGCACGCTGTCGGCACGCACAAAATTGTTTGATGTGAGGTAGACGTTGGCAAGTCCGTTGAGCGACACCACGCGGTTCTTCTTTGCCGTAAACGACATGCCGCTATATTCCTTAGCCAACATCCATGCGCCATAGTGGTAACGCTGTGCCATGTCGAGTATGCCCATGCGGCGGTAGTCGGTGCCCATGTTGTTCAGTGCCTGCACCTGCTCTATGGTATCGCCAGCCTGCTCTGCCATCCACAGCCCGTCGCCGTGGGTGCTCAGCGCGGCAGCAAACCGACTCTCGTTGCGCAGCAACTTGCCTTTCTCTCGCAACACCACTGTCTCGCCAAGAACATCTCCCCTGGCTTTCATGTCGGCATACAGGCTGTCAAGACCGGCAATATCCCTGACCGATTTCACTATGCTGTCCGTGGCGCGACGCTCCTCGTCAGTGAACGTTCTGCCTCTGCCACCGCCACAAGAGCTTATGCACAGCACTGCCGCCACGGCACATAGCCATTGCCCCACAATCTTATTTGGCATACTGGATATATTTTGGTTTATATTGATAATAAATTCGCTGGTGATGGTTTACTTTTCTTCTGACAAAATTAATGTTTTTTTATGAAAGAAATGGGAGTTTAAGCATAAAATTTCGGCTTCCCCATTAATTTAATCATTCTTTACTGTTTGCTTAAAATGCGTAAATCTGTCACTGCCAAAGCCAGTGTTTATCGGCATCCGCAAGGGCTGCATGTAATTTTTTGCAAGATGTAAACCATCCCTTGCCGCACACCAAGCATATATTTAAAGAAAAAAGCATGACACGCTGCCTGTGCCATGCTTCATGATAGCTGCCCCCCCCACTGTGTGTTGGCAGGATGATATTCCGGCACAATGCGCCTCATCTCCGCCACTATCGCCTCATCGTCGAAAGCGTCAGCTATCTTGAACAGGTTCTCAATGGCCTTCGCCACTTCCGGATAGTCATATTGGCGCACCTTGGCTATGCGTATCTTGTTGTTGAAGCTGGGCTCCGTGTTCTCCTCGTTTGAAAGCAGCTCCTCGTAAAGCTTCTCGCCGGCGCGAAGCCCTGTGTACTTTATAGTGACACCCTTTGCCCCGCTCAGCTGTATCATGTGCTTGGCAAGGTCGGCTATCTTGACCGGCTTGCCCATGTCGAAGACGAATATTTGACCACCCTTGCCGCGCACTCCTGCCTCAAGCACGAGCTTGCACGCTTCGGGTATGAGCATGAAATAGCGGATGATTCGCGGGTCGGTGACCGTTACGGGGCCGCCTTCCTTTATTTGCTTCTCAAAGAGAGGAATGACCGAGCCGTTGCTGCCGAGTACATTGCCAAAACGCGTGGTGACAAACTCTGTTACCGACTCTCGCCCTTTGCCTTCTGCCGAGCCGTCGGCGTTCGTTGCATGTCCGGAGTGGATGTAAGCGTCAAGGCTTTGGCAATAAATCTCGCAAATGCGCTTGGAGCACCCCATGACGTTGGTCGGGTTCACTGCCTTGTCGGTAGAAATCATCACCATCTTCCTTACGCCGTACTTCACGCAAAGGTCTGCCACTATCTTTGTGCCATACACATTATTAAATATTGCCTCAGAGGGATTGTCCTCCATCATGGGCACATGCTTGTAGGCTGCGGCATGAAAAACATAGTCGGGACGGTAGGTCTTGAAGATATGGTTCATCCTCCGTCGCTGGACAATGCTCACGACGATGGTCTCGCACGCTATGTCTGAATATTCTTTAGCCATCATCAGCCTTATGTCGTGCTGAGGAGTCTCTGCCTCGTCAATGAGAATCATGTGGGCAGGCCTGAACGACGCCACTTGCCTCACAATCTCAGAGCCGATGCTGCCAGCCGAACCCGTTATGAGAACCTTGCGCCCATGCAGCGTCTTGCTGATGACATCCATGTCTATCTGTATCTCGTTGCGTGGCAGCAGGTCGCTCACGTCTATCTCCTTTAGCTGGCTGAGGTCTACTCCGTCGTTGTCGTGCCATTCCTCTATGCCGCGTATCATGTAGATGTGGATGCCTTTGTCGATGAGGTAGTCGATAAACTTATGGTCACTGCGGAAAACGTTGCTTTGCTTTGGCGATACAAGTACGCCCTCTATGCCCTTGGAGGCAATAACTTTCTCCAAACGTGAATCGTTTTGATAAACGCGCACACCCATCAAACGTGTGTTTTTCAGCTTCTCGTCATTGCTGATGAAACCCATGAGCCTGAAACACAGCGACTTGTCGTTGCGTATGTCCTTAGCCAACGCCACGCCGCCGCTTCCTGCACCATATACGAACACTCGCTTAAGGTTGTTGTCGCCAAACGAAACGTCGTAGAGAGTCTTCACAAGCACTCGCATTGCCCACATAAGAATGGTGGCAATGACGTACATTAGAAGAATCTGTCTGCCTTCAAGGCGGATAAAATTAAGGCTGGAATAGTATATGACGTAATGGAAGACCTCGGCTATGAAACAACTCAACGCCTGAGCCATTCCCACACGCTGGAGGTCTACAAACGACGAGAAGCGCACGATGCCGCTGTAGGTGTGGAAAATACGAAAGCCAATGAGGTTGAAAATCATGTATACGGCAATGGTCTTGGATAACAGCACCATGTTGCCAAGGGTGACGGAGCCACGGTAATAGAACCAGAAAACCATGATGCCGGACAGATAGCATATTGCCAAATCGGCAATAAGCACACACCAATAAGGCAAGGCACGACGCGTGAGATACCAGTGAGACAGCCTATTTAGAAGATTCATATTTCCCTGTTTTTTTGCAAAGTTAATCAAAAAGCCTAAACCAAACAACCTTTTCGCCTTAAATCTTCAAGTCCATAATGGTTCATGCGCTTTACGCGTTGCCACTTTCGACATGGAGATGGTAAAATTTACGCATGAAAACAATATAAGCCATTGACAATAAAGCTATTTCTACCAATAGCGTAATATAGCCCGGCAAAACGATATAGGCCGCACAACAGGCTGCCTGCAAAGCCATGTAAACCAGAGAGACCACGAGGTGGGGAATATGAAGCTCGTTAGCCATTATCTGATAGGCATGCTTGCGGTGAGGAAGCGAGATATTCTCGTGAAGCATAAGGCGGTGGGCTATGGTCAGGCTGCCGTCAACACCAAAGACCACAATGAACGCAAGCCACGAGACGTTGCTTGTTTCCACCATTATAAAGCCTAACAAGAAAAGAATGATAAACGCTATCGACACCGAGCCCACGTCGCCGGCAAAGCAGCGGGCGTGCTTGCGGAAGTTGAAAAAGCAGAAAACGAGGTCGGCTATAAGCGCGAATGCAGCAAGGCCGTAAACACTGCGGGGCGGATTGTAGTCGCTCATAAAGCCGCAAAGCGTTCCGTTGTCGCCGAAGACATAAAGAATGGCGCACAGCACTACAAAGGCATAGCCGCCCGTGATGCCGTTGATGCCGTCCATGAAGTTGAAAACATTCATGGCCCCGGTACAGACAATAAGCCCTATTATGATTATGACGGCGGCTGAAACAGCGGTCAGGTGACGGTCGGTTGCCGACAAAAGCTGGATGACAAGCATCAGCATGCCGACAAACTGGATAGGAAGGCGAAGCTTTGGACTGAGCGAATGGATGTCGTCAATAAAGCTCAGCACCGATACTATCAACAGCCCAAGGATAAACAGCGGCTGCTGGAAACCGTCGACAAAGAAAAGCAGAAGCGCCGCTATGGGGAATATTATTCCGCCGCCACGGAGGACTACCGACTGTGACGAGCCACGCTTTGACGGACGGTCTACAATGCCGAAACGGGCGGCAATCTTGAAGTAAAGCAGTTCCAATAGCAGCAAGACTATTGCTACAATGATGTATGTAGTAGTGGGCATGTTTTATTTTTTGAATTCAGAAATGGTGTATGCAAGGCCGTCACGAGTGGATGTAGGCATCCTCTCTATGCCAAGCGCTTTCTTTATCTTGCTGTTGCTCACCACGTAGTTCTCAGTGAGCTTTGCCAGGCGCTCCGAATTCAAGGGCAGACGCAGGCGGTCGCCAAGGCGTGCAGCGGCGGTCATGGCACCGCGCCCCATGCACAGGATACGCGGCTTATGGCCTAAAACACGGCAGATAACGGCTACGAGCTCGTTTGTTGACAAAGCATCGTCATCAGCAAGATTGTAAATTCCGCTCGGAATGTTTTCTTTTACAAGCCTGCCTACAACGTAGCAAACATTCTTTATTGAGCAGAAAGAACGCCGGTTCTCAAAGGCTCCGAGCGGCCAAGGCATTCCCGTTTTCAGGACTTTGTAAAGCAGGTTCAAGTTGCCTTTGTTGCCGGGGCCGTGCATCATGCAAGGCCTAAGGATATAGACGTTCCTGCCTTCGGCTTCGTTTTTTTTGCTTTCTATGTAAGCCTCAGCCTTTGCCTTGCTCTCGCCATAAGGGCCTTTGGGCGAAGGCGTTACGTCTTCAGTAAGCATATCACCCGCCACCTTGTCAGCTGCTGCCTTAACAGATGAGAAGAAAATGAAGGTCTTGATGTCATGTTTAAGGAAATAGTCAAAAGCTTTTACCGTAAGTCCATAGTTGACATCAAAATAAACATTTGCCTCGGTAGTGTTCTTTGTATCGTGCGCCTTTCCGGCAAGGTGGATAATGGCATCAACCTCCGGAACCTTGCCTTTGTCAAGATCTTCCCACGTGTAATCTCCCTCTCTGCCAAGTCCAAAGACAGTAAAGCCCTTTTCTTTTAGATAAGGAAAGAGGTTCTTGCCTACGAAGCCATGATAGCCGGTAATCAATATTTTCATAAATAAAGCTTTTCTATTTCTTTCCAAACAATATGATTCTCAAATTTCTCATCCACCCATTGACGCGCTTTCACGCCATTAATGCCTGTCTTGCCTTCATAAATGTCAGTTATTGCCTTTGCTATCTGTGAAGCATCGTGACCTGTGAAAAGGCCGGTTTCGCCTTCATGAATGGAATCAATGCACCCTGTAGCGCGCGTGGTCACTACGGGCACTTCCATTGCCTGCGCTTCGAGCACGCCCGTGGGAAATCCTTCGCGGTAAGAAGTAAGCACGTAAACGTTCATCATGGAATAGAAATATTCCATGTCCGAGTTCTGAAAGTCTGTCCAAACTATGTCGGGATTGTTTACTATCTCGTCATGCACATCCTTAGGCAGAGCGTCGCGCTCCTCAAACATTCCTACAAGAAGCAGCTTTATATGCGCGTTGTTTGTTGCTGTCTTTATCTTCTTGAAAGCCTCAACAAGTTCTATTATTCCCTTGTCGCGTACAAGCCTGCCTGTATAGCCTATTACCCAGTCGGCATTGCCTATTCCCCACTTTTCCTTCATTGCGGCAAGCTTCGCCTTGTCTATATTCGCCGGATTGAACTTGCCGTTGGTGTCGATGCCGCAGCAAGTGCCGTTGGCAAGAATCATCTGCTTGCGCTTCGGCGCGAGACGGTCGGCAACAGACTGCTTTAAGACAGAAGGCGATACGCATATTATCTTTGTCGACAACAACGAAGCCACTCTGTCAACACTCTTTAATATGAAACGCTTCAGCCCGTGCGAAGTCTGGTAAACAAGTCCGTGGCGGAAATATATCCTTACAGGCACATGGCATAACCACGCGGCTATCATGGCAAGCAAAGCACCTTTAGGCGTGTGGCCAACAACGATGCCGATGTTCTTTTCTTTTATGTATTTACAGATAGCACGTATTGAGCGTACGTCCTGCCCAATATTAACTGACCTGAGAATAGGGATTTCACGATAATCGAAGCCATGCGCCTTGGCATAGCCATCAAGATATGGCGAAGGCGAGCAAACCACGTGCATACGATAGCCCTTGCCTTCGAAATAGTCAAACTGCCCGTCGATAAAATAAGGAATAACAAAATATATATTTACAACGTGCAGAATATCTCTCTTTTTGTTATTTGTCGTCATAATGTCCGTATGCAGAAAGGACGAGGACAACGACGATATCGTCGTGCACCTCATAAACCAGCCTGTGCTTCTTGGTAATAGTGCGTGACCATTGACCGCTGCGGTTGCCTTTCAGAGGCTCCGGATGCCCTGTTCCTGTATAAGGGTGCTCTGCAAGCTCTGATATGAATTTTTCCAACTTATTATAAGCTTTTGGCTCATTACGCATAAGCCTGTCCGCATCATCAATAGCTCTGTCAGATAATTGAATCTTATATGTCACGGCCTGACTCTCTTTAAAAATTCCGTAAGGCTTTCGCCATCTCTCATCGTCTGATAATGCCCTTCTTCCCACTGCTTTTTCGACTCGTCTATTCTATCAAAGAATTCCTTCTTTGTCATCAGTGTTTGGTCTGCTTTCCTTCTCGGTTTTCTTATGCGTATTCCTGGGAAAGCTTTTATTACCTTCTTCAAAATTGGCAGCAAGCTGTCATCATTTATATCCAGTACAAGTTCTGTCATGGCTTGTTATTTTTTGCTTGTTTCTTCGTTTTTATAAATCTACATTCCTACAGCCGTATAGTTTTTGACAAAGTTAGGATAATATTTTCAAAGAAGCAACTAAATCTGCTATAATTTTCATCTGGAACGTTATTATTCAAGCACTTGCCTAACTGACAGGATGAAGGTTCATCTGGCACTCGTCGCAACGAAAGTCTAAACGGAACTCCGTGCCGTCGCCAAGGCGCAACGTTAACGGCTCCTTCCACGTTGGTTTCTTGCCTCCTCGCCGGACGCAATGGCCAAGCTCATGACGCAGGCAATAACGGCACTGCATTGCCACGCTTTCATGCGGTTTCCTCACCTCAAAGGCTGGCTGGCCTACATCCATACCATGCTTAGCATAGAAATCATAAGCCTCATGGTTTGCGACATTGAAAAGATATGGGTACTTTTTATATTCGGGTGACCAATACCGGACTTTTGCGACTTCACCTGCCGACGACTCCTCATCAGCTTCTTGCTCTGCTACATCCTTATAATCATGAACAACTTCCATATCGTCATGAGTAACACTGAGCAAATTCTTACATGCTGCATCAAGATCGGTAACCGCCTGACGGCGAAGCTCTGCAAGAATGCTTGACGGAACGAACATATTCTCCACCCCTTCCTCTATGTCTATGCTTGCGGCTTCATTAACCGTATTGCCCAAGCGTGACAGCTGGCGGCGCATGTTCTCAGCCTGCGGCACCTTTGCCGCCTGATGGCAAAAAGCTACTTCAGCCTTTCCCTCAGCCTCCGCCCCATTGGCTTTAAAAGACATGACCAGCGAGAAGCCATTGGCTGTCAAGCCAAGCCGCATGTTCACAGGAATAAAACGTCGCGTGGCATCGGCTTTCAATGTTTTCTCAAAGGCTACGTCGCCGTTCCGATAGAGCGACATGCCCGCTTTCAAGCCTGACGGCATGCGGAAAGGCAGCAGGCGGTTGCCTTCGGCACGGTTGACACGAAAACCTACAAGCTCGTTGCCGCTGCTTATATAACAAAGTCCGTCACCGTTTGAAAAAGAGACTTTCCCTTGTGGCTGAACGTCAATATAATTCTTGCCAACATTCCTCGCCGTTCCCACAAACTGCCCCAATGCCTTAGGAGTAAACATGTTAGCAAGCCTGCCCTTGCGCCCATGAAGGAAATAATTGGTATATCCTCTATTGAAAGTCCTGCTGAGGTCAGGCAGAAAGCCCGGCTCCACCCTGCCCCACGACGCACGCCGATAGCAGTCAGGACGCTTGCTGACAAGAGCGTCAAGGTGCCTGCTGTAAGCCGAAACCACATTCTTGACATATTCAGCACCTTTCAGCCGCCCTTCTATCTTGAAAGACGTGGCACCGGCATCGGCAAGGTCTTCAAGATAGTCTGCCTGGCAAAGGTCTTTCATGGAGAGCAGGTAGCGGTCCCTGGTAATCACGTCGCCATTGGCATCCACAAGGTCAAACTTCATGCGGCACACCTGCGCGCACTCGCCACGGTTTGCCGAACGCCCAAGCAGGTATTGGGAGGCATAGCATTGTCCGCTATAGCTCACGCACAAAGCGCCATGAACAAACACTTCAAGCTCTACGTCGGGCACGGCTGTATGTATGGCACGTATTTCCTCCACCGAAAGCTCGCGCGCCAGCACCGCCCTCGTAAAGCCGAGCGAGCGCAGCCACCTCACCTTCTCTGCGGAGCGATTGTCCATCTGCGTCGACGCATGAAGCACCGGCGCACGCCCTACCTGCCGTAATGCCACGCGGCGCATCTCGAGCGTCGCCATGTCCTGCACCAACAGGGCATCCACGCCAATGCGCGCCAAGTCTATGATAAGCTTTTGCGTATCCTTAAGCTCGTCCTCGTAAATAATGGTGTTCACGGTTACGTAGACCTTCGCGCCAAAGCGGTGGGCATAGCCGCACAGAGCCTCGATTTCCTCAACGCTGTTGCCAGCTGCCGCGCGCGCGCCGAAACGGTCGGCTCCAATATATACGGCATCAGCACCATGAGAGATTGCCGCCATGCCACATTCAAGGTCACGTGCCGGGGCGAGAAGCTCAAGCGCGCGTGGCACCATTTCCTTATTTGATGTCTTTGATGTCATACGGAGTCTCTTGGTAGACATAATAGTCTATCCAGTTGCTGTAGAAAAGATTTGCAGCCGAACGCCAGCGCACCTTGTAGCCACGGTCGGGGTCGTCGTCGCGGTAATAATGCTGCGGCATTGCCACGTCGTCGCGCTTGCCGAGGTCGCGCTTGTATTCCTTGTCGAGAGTGTCGGGCGCATATTCCAAGTGGCCGAGAATGTAAAACTCCCGCCCCTGCCTTGACATGACGATGCTGACGCCGGCTTCGGGCGACGTGGCAATGATGCTAAGTTCCGGCACCTTGTCAATGTCTGCCTTACGCACCTCGGTATGCCTGCTGTGCGGCATGTAAAACATGTCGTCAAAACCTCTGAATATCGGCAAACGCTCTTCAAGGGGGTAAGTCTTGAAGATGCCAAACTTCTTCATTGGCAATTGATATTTGGGAATGCCGTAAAAGTGATACAAAGCGGCCATTGCGCCCCAACAAAGATACAGCGTCGACTGCACGTTGTGGCGAGCCCAATCCACTATACGGTTAAACTCACTCCAATAGTCAACATTCTCGTAAGGAATGGTTTCTACCGGAGCACCCGTTATTATCATCCCGTCGAACTTCTGCTTCATAAGCTCCTCCGAATCCTTGTAGAACATCATCATGTGCTCCACGGGAGTGTTTTTCGAGGTGTGGCTCTTGAGTTTCATGAAGTAAACCTCCACCTGCAAAGGAGTGTTAGACAACAGCCTTATGAGGTCAGTCTCCGTGGTGACCTTCAAAGGCATGAGGTTGAGAATGACTATTCGCAGCGGACGCACCTGCTGTGAATGGGCGCGAGTCTCATCCATGACGAAAATGTTCTCGCGCTTCAGTATTTCTATGGCAGGTAACCTATCGGGTAATCTTAATGGCATGACAAAAGAATTAATTATGACAAAGTAACGTGGAGGCGAATGCAGAAAGACATAAAAGACAAATAATCCTGACTATTATTTAGACATAGTAAACTTTGCTTCTTTATAAGACATAGTAACATAGTAAACAGATAAACTTTGTTTCTTTATAAGACATAGTAACAAAGTAAACAGATTTATTTGCAGTAAATTATATTATTATGTTACTATGTCTTATCTTACCATATCTTGTCTTACTATGTCTTTACCACAGTTGCAGACGCTCGCTCTCAGGCAAGTACATCTTGTCGCCGGGCTTTATGCCAAAGGCTTCGTAGAAAGCCTGGATGTGCGGCAAGGCTCCCTTGACACGCCACTCTCCCTGTGCGTGCGGGTCACGCTTCACACGGTTGCGAATCTCCTGCTCAGTGATGTTCTGCCCCCAAACGCCGGCGTAAGCGATGAAGAAACGCTGCTCGGGCGTAAAGCCGTCAGCGGTCTTCAACCTGCTGTCTTTCGTGGCATTCTTGAAAGCCTCAAACGAGACCATCAAGCCACCGTGGTCGGCAAGGTTCTCACCAAGCGTGAAACGACCGTTGCCGTGCAATCCCGGCAACACCTCGATGTTATCGAAAAACTCGGCGTACATGTCGGCGCGCTCGTTGAAGCCCTTGGCATCGGCAGCCGTCCACCAGTCGTTCAGTGTGCCGTCGGCATCATACTGGCGGCCCTGGTCGTCGAATCCGTGGGTCATCTCGTGACCAATCACCACGCCGATGGCACCATAGTTGAACGCCTCGTCAGCCTTCGGGTCAAAGAACGGGCGTTGCAGTATCCCGGCAGGGAAGCAAATCTCGTTGGTCGTCGGGTTGTAATAGGCGTTGACCGTCTGCGGTGTCATGTACCATTCGTCCTTGTCCACAGGCTTGCCAGCCTTGTCGGCAACCATCTTGTCAAATGCGAATACACGGGTTGCCATCACATTCTCGTAGAAACTCTTCGAGGGATCAATGTCAAGCTTTGCGTAATCAGTCCACTTGTTCGGGTAGCCCACCTTTACGTAGAATTTGTCAAGCTTCTTGTGTGCGTTAGCCTTTGTGGAGTCGCTCATCCATGTCTGCGCGTCAATCCTGTCGGCAAGGCTCACCTGCAAGTTGGCAACCAACTGCTCCATCATCTTTTTCGACGACTCGGGGAAGTAACGCTCACAATATATTTTGCCCAGGGCTTCGCCCATAGCTTCCTCGACCTGCGTCGTGGCACGTTTCCAAAGAGGATAGTCCTCCTTGCGTCCGCTCATAGTACGCCCGAAGAAGTCGAAGTTCGCCTCACGAATCTCATCGGTCAGGCACGAAGCCGAACTCTGAATGACATCCCATTCCATTATAGCCTTCCACTCGTCGGCGGTGAGCAATGCAACGAACTTGTCGAGACCGGCGAAGAAATCAGGCTGTCCAACCACCATCTCCTGTATGTCCGTCTCGTTTATGCCACACGCAACGGCAATATTGCGAAGCTGGATGTTGGGATAATTTGTCTCAAACTCCTTAAGAGTCAGTTTGTTGTAGTTTGCCTGTGGGTCACGCAACTCAGTGTTGCTCTTTGACACTATTGCCAGCTCCGTCTCGAATCGGAAGATGGCTGCACCCTTTTTGGCAGCCTCATCCTCACTGAAACCGTAGAGACGGAACATGCGCTGTATGTGCTTCTTGTAAGCTTCGCGAATGTTGACGGTGGCGTCGTCATTGTTCACGTACCAGTCTTTCTGGCCGAGCGTCAGTCCGCCCTGCCCGAGCGACAGGATGTTGCGCGTCACATTTTTCTCGTCAGCGGCAAAATAAGAGCCATACGGCTGTCCCAAACCCAGCTTGGCGTATTTCTGCCGCAACGCCATAATGTCATTAAGTGTTCTTGCAGCCTCAATGTCAGCGAAATACGGTTTGACAGGAGCCAGTCCCTCACTGTTGCGACGTGCCGAGTCAAGGGCAAGGCTGTAAAAGTCGCTGAGCTTGCGCTCCGTGGTGCCTTCCTGATATTTCTTCTTGGCGATAGACGTGAGGATGGTATTGACCTGCTTGTTCACGTTCTCCTGCAGCATGTCAAAAGAGCCGAAACGGCTGTAAGCAGCAGGCAGTGGGTTTAGCTTCTGCCAGCCACCTGTGGCAAACTGATAGAAATCGTCCTGCGGACGCACTGAGCGGTCGAGGTTCGACAGGTCAAGCCCCGACTTGCTGATGTTGCTTTTAGCCTCTGCACCAATGGATGATGCTACTGCGAGCATGATCATAGGTAACATTTTAATTGCTTTCATGTTTTTATACTTTTATAGACTATTATAGACGGGATAGATAAAATAGACGGGAGGACGGAATAGACCGCTAACGCGCCATACAACTCATACTACCTGCCCGTTCTAGAAACCTTGGCTACGAAAGGCTATACCGTTATGGGAACCTTGTCGCTATGAAGAACAGGGCCGTTATGGAAAACTTGTCGCTATGAAAGGTGTGCTCCTTATGAAAGAACCTTATACGTTTTGAAAGGCTTCGAACTTCTCGGAGAGCTCCATCCATCGGTCATTCTCCTTGTCAAGGGCATCCTTGGTGGTAGTGTATTCGGTCACCAACTCCATGTTGGCGGCGTTCTTGGGATCCATGAGCAAGTCGTCAAGCTCTTTCAGGCGAGCCTCCATGTCGGCTATCTTCCTCTCGCTTTCCTCCACCGCCTTCTTTGCACGGCTGAGCTTCTTCTGCCGCTCCTTATGGGCTTGGTAATCCTCCTTTGAGGAGCTCACGGCGGCTGCGGGCTGAGGCCGGACATCCTGCGCTACCTTGGCCGCAGGCGCGGGCGACGACATGCCAACCGGATTCGAGTCGTCCTGATGGCTCTTCAGCCAGTCGTAAACGCCGCCGAGGTGTTCCTTCACCTTGCCGCCGCCAAACTCATAGACCTTTGACACAAGACCGTCGAGGAAGTCGCGGTCGTGGCTTACGATTATCGCCGTGCCGTCAAACGCCCGTATAGCTTCTTTCAGCACGTCCTTGGAAGGCATGTCGAGGTGGTTGGTAGGCTCGTCGAGGATGAGCAAGTTCACCGGCGAGAGCAGCAGCCTTATCATGGCAAGGCGCGAGCGCTCGCCGCCCGACAGCACGCCTACTTTCTTTTCCGATGTCTCGCCGCCGAACATGAACGCGCCCAGCAGGTCGTTTATCCTCAGGCGCATCTCTCCCGTCGCCACCTCGTCAATGGTGTCGTATATTGTTTTCGCCTCGTCGAGCATCTGCGCCTGGTTCTGCGCAAAATATCCAATCTGCACGTTGTGACCTATCTTCAGCTTGTTGTCGAACGGAATCTCGCCCATGATGCACTTCACGAGCGTTGACTTTCCCTCGCCGTTCTTGCCGACAAACGCCACTTTCTCCCCACGCTTTATCGTCAGGTTCACGTGGGAAAAGATCACGTGCTCACCGTATGCCTTCCTCACCTCGTCGCATATCACGGGATAGTCGCCCGAACGCAAGCACGGCGGAAACTTCAGGTGCATGGCACGGTTGTCAACATCGTCCACCTCTATCGGCACAATCTTTTCCAGCTGCCTTATCTTCTGCTGCACCTGCACTGCCTTGGTTGCCTGATAGCGGAACCGCTCTATGAACGCCTTGGCATCGGCAATCTCCTTCTGCTGGTTCTGCCACGCACGCTGCTGCTGTTCGCGCCTCTCCTTGCGCAGCACCACATACTCGTTGTACTTCACCCTGTAGTCCTCCACGTGCCCACAGGTAATCTCAAGCGTGCGGTTGGTAATGTTGTTTATGAACGCACGGTCGTGGCTCACAAGCACCAGTGCCGCCGCGCTCTGCTGTATGAACTGCTCCAGCCATTGTATCGACTCTATGTCGAGGTGGTTGGTAGGCTCGTCGAGGAGCAGCACGTCCGGCTTGCGCAGCAATATCTTCGCCAGCTCAATGCGCATGCGCCATCCGCCCGAGAACTCTCGCGTGGGGCGGTCGAAGTCGGTGCGCTCGAAACCCAGGCCCATGAGCGTCCGCTCTATGTCAGCCTCATAGTTCTCGCCTCCCATCATCTGGTACCGATCGTGCTCTTGCGTGAACCGCTCCACGAGCTGCATGTAGCTGTCGCTTTCATAGTCGGTGCGCTCAGCCATCTCCCGCTCCATCTCCTTCAGCTTCCGCGCAATGCGCGTATGGTCGGCAAACGCCTTGCGCGTCTCCTCTATCACGGTGGTGTCGTCGGAGAGCTTCATCACCTGCGGCAGGTAGCCAACGGTGCAACCGTTGGGCACGCTCACCACGCCCGACGTGGGCCTCTGCTCTCCGCACAGTATCTTCAGCATCGTCGATTTGCCCGCGCCGTTCTTGCCCACGAGGGCTATGCGGTCGTGGTCGTTCACCACGAAGCTCACGTCGCGAAACAGCGGCTGAACGCCGAACTCTACTGTCAAGTTCTCTACTGAAATCATCCTAATACCTTATATTTGAGTGCAAAGTTACAAAAATAATGCCGAAAAGACTTGCTAATGTCAAATGAAAGACGGTCAATGTCGGCAATTTCATAAAAAGCCATCCACATCCGCAATATAATCGTTACCTTAATGAAAAGAAATTTCAATCATTCAAGATAGAAATTGCCGAACGGTCAAAAGGCTAATCAGTCAAGAAAACTGACAAAAAAACGGGGTGTCAGAAACAGGGCTAAAAAATAAAGGGAAACGGGACTTAGGATGCCGCACGCCCACGCCGTGATGCCCAATCGGTGCACGTGAGTCGTGTTTACGGCGCAATTGTCTGGCATTTGCGGCGTAAACGCATGGCGATTACGGCGTACATAAGACACGTTTGCGGCGTAAAGACGATGCCTTTACGCCGCAAAGAAGATGGCTGAAAACCAAGGGGAATATTATTATTTTACAATCAACTGATAGTCAACACATTGCAACCTTGGCTAAGAATCGCGTATTTGCGACCAATGTACTCTTTGTTTTCAAATACGCCACTCATGGAAGGGGTAATGTAAAAATATTTCCGAGCATTATTTTGCGCTCACGGCATCGCCCACTTCCTTCATCAGGTTCTCGGCAGACTTTGAGCCTACTATTTTCTTCAGCACGCTGCCGTCAGCCTTCAACACAAGCATGGTGGGGTATGCGCCAACATCGTATTTCTTGCCCACGGCAGGGCCTTCGCCCCGCTCCATGTCAATCTTCACGCTGACGAAGCCCGAATTGAAGAACTTGCCCACTTGCGGCTTGGTGAACACCGTGTTTGCCATGACCCGGCAAGGGCCGCACCACGTGGTGTAACAATCCACGAAGACGTGCTTGCCCTCCTTGGCGGCCTTCGCCAACGCCTCGTCAAGGGAGCCTTCGAAAAAGACAATGCCCTTGCCATCGTTATTCATCGCGTCGAGCATGGCACGCAGGCCGTAGCCCCCCTTGCTGCCCTTTGCCCTTTCAGCCGCCTCGCCGAGGTACTGCACAAGTTCCTTGCGCTCGCCGTCCGTGATGTCAGGGAAGTTGAACGTCTGCTCAATGTTGGCGCGAATGCCGTAATACTTGTCAAGGTACTTGCCGTTCTGCCCCATGTAAGCCAGCAGGTCGTGTAAGCTGCCCTTGCCCCTCGCGTCGGCAATGCCGCACAAGACCATCGACGCGCACGTATCGGGCATCTCAAATGTCCGCAAGTCTTGCCTCAGCTTCTCGACCACGGCGGCGTCATAATCGGTCTCGCCACAGGCGTAGGCAAGGAGCGTAGGCGTGAGCATCGACTCGAACTTGTTTTCAACTTTACGCGCTCCGACGCTCTTCACGAAGTCGCGCTTATGGTGCAAAAGATATTCATAGAAGTCGTTGTCATAGCCCCTGTACAGGCTTGCGAACATCCAGTTGTCCTTCTCGGCAATGGCCTTCATCGGCATTCCCTTCACGTATTCCGTGGCAAGCTCCTTCCAGATCTTACCCTCGCCTGCCACGCGCAGGGCACGCAGGTAGCGGTAAAGGTCGTCTTTTGAATACTTGCCGCTCTCATACTTGGCACGCAGCCCGGCAAGGCTCGTCTTTGGGCTTAGCCCCAACGCCACGTTCTCGTAAAACTCGGGCAAGCCGCTGCCGCCCTGTATGCGCTGCACGACGTTGCCGTCGGCATCGAGCACGAGATAGCAGGCATACGAAGCCACAGCGTATTGCTTGGCAAGCTTCTTGCCCTCGTCGCTCCGCATGTCAACGATGAGGTTCACGAACTTGCCGTCCATCTTCTTGGCAAAGTCCTTGTTGCTGAACACATACTGATCCATGGCAATGCAAGGAGCTGCCCACGAGGCGTAGCAATTGAAGAAAATCGGCTTGCCCGTCTTGCGCGCCAAGCCCTTTGCCTCGTCAAGGTCATAGACATATTTCATTGCCGAAACCCTTGCCGTGTCGCCGTAAGCCCGCTTGGTGTCACCAAGGCCGGGCTGGGCCGCTACGTTCACGGGGAAAAGGAGGGCAAGTGCCAATGCCGCGGCAGCCAACCATTTTTTGTTTTCCATATCATCAAGTCTTTTTTATTTTGCGTCCCTTACGAGCCTGACGCTGTATGTCATGCTGCGGTAGCCATTGTCGAGGCGCGTGGTTCCACGCCATATCCCCGACGAATATATGGCAAGCTCGCGAATGATGCCCGTGTCGTAAACGACTGTCACCTTGCCGTTCTCATCGGCATTGGCATCGTCTTCGCCGGCATCCTCCAGCCCGGTGTACGTATCCTTGTCAGAAGCCCAGAAGTAAGCCGCCTCACCCTTCCTGATGAACAGCTGCGCCTGGGTGCGCTGGTAGGCGTTGCAGCCGGAGAAGATGGCGTTGAAACCCGTTTCGCCCCCTGGCTTCATAGCATCGCCAATGGGCAGCCCGCGCCACTGGTTCATCTTGTCCAAGTCGGAAGCCGGCACGCCAAGCGCAGCCTCAAGCTTCTTCCAGTCGGCATCCGACGGCACACGCCATCCGCCCTCCTCGGGCACGGCCCTAAGCGCGCCATCGTAGGTATATTGGTAGCCGTTCTCTGCCACGTAGCCCCCGTTGGCAGTCTCGGCACGGTCGCGGTGCTGGTAAGGTATGAGGGCTTTCTCGGCAAGCAGGTTCTCTATGTAAGTCTTCTTGTTTGCCTGCCGTGCCTCGTCGAGAGCCGCGATGAGAGCGTCGCCAAACGGCTTGTAGCGGCTTGAGGAGAACATGTTGGTGAAACCGTCCTGCCCCATCATGTCGAAGAAGTTGCGGTACCACATCTCAAGCGTGGCAGGCGGAAAGCCAATCTCCGTCTGCCAGTCGTGGGCAGGGTCACTGGTGAGGGCATAGAAAACCTCGCCGTACTCCTCGTCTGTCAGCGTCACCACGATGTTCGTGGTGTCAACCTTGAGGCTGTCCTCGGTGAAGTCCTGCAACTCGTCCCATGTCAGGCAGCCTGCCGCGGCACCCTGTGGTATGAAGTAAGCGAGGTTCTCGGCCATCCATATCTGGTCGCCAACCTGTATGCAACGGTAAACATGGCCGTCGCGCGAGTCAACGAAATCGGGAGCCGCCTTTATGGATGCCGTGTTCACGCCAACGGCTTCGTCGTCGGAGCAGGAAGCCATGCCCAAAAGCAACACTGCCGCAAGAGAAGAGAACGCAGCCTTTACTATCTTGTATGTCATAATCAGAAAAGATGTTTAGTTGTTTATTGCAGGAGATGTCAGAAATCAAGGTCAATTCCCAACTCGCCCTCTATATAATCAGCAAGAATGTCAAACTTCTTCTTCACAAGCGTTGACGAGCCGTACCGTTCCATGAACTCAGCCCTGCCAACATTGAGTATGGTGTTGACAAAGAAAGTGAGATCCTGTGAGACGCTTGCCGGACTTTGCAGATGGTCAAGCTGACCGTTTCGGTCGGTGTCGCCGCAGATGAAACCATACTTGCCTATCTGCTGCATCACCAGCGTACGCTCAGCCACAAACTCCTCATGGCTGTTGACGTTTGTCTGGAAACCATAGGTAATGTAAAGTTCCTCCACGCCATCGTCGAAAAGCTCCAACGGCTTCCACCAAGAACCCTTGTGCTCAACGCCCCACTGGCATCCGAGGCCGCCGTTGCTGCCGCTGATGACCCACGGCCGACCATAGTACTTGTCCTTGTTGGACACTTCGCCAAACCTGGAGACGAGGTCAGAGTTGAGCCTCACGCTCGACAACACCATCGTGCGCAGTATGGCAGTGGCAAGCGAGTCGTGCTGCGTGGCATTGTAATTGCTCGTATGGGCAACGACAAGGCAGCGGAAACCGTTCAAATAGTTTTGCTGGCTCGAATTCTGAAAAGCCGAATCCACCAAAAGCATGCAGAAAGGACGCATCTTAGCACTTGCCTTGGCGAGATAGCTGCGGGCAAAGCCCAGGGCTTTCATCTTCGCCTCAGAATCAGTGTAATAGTCGTAGCGGTAGGTTACGTCCTTGCCGTCGTGCGACACGAAGCCCCAGTTCATGTCAATGGTCTCGGTGGTCGTAACGTCGTTGCCGCGCAAGTCCTTGCCCGAGACAAACGTGGAGATGGTGTCGTTGAAAAACACAGGCACGCCAAACTCCTTGTACAGCAGGTAACGCTCATGCTGTATGGGATCTGACGAATCGTCGGCAATGACATAAGGACTCGTAAAGTCTATTTCGTTGGTCAGGTTGTCCTCGTTGCTTCCGCAACTGGAGAGGAAAGCGCAGAGCAGGAGAGCCAACGCCATCACGGGCACAAGACCGTGCTTTATATGAAAGTGTTTCATCGTTTTCCTGTTTTTATCTTTGTATCAATCAGTTGCAGAGTCCCCCTCGGATGCGTTCTCCAATGGTTCGCGTTTCTGCCTTGGGTTGGTTGGCATTGAGCCGTCGGTGAAGAAGTCAACCACCGACTTGGGTATCGCCAGCGTGTAAGACTTGTCATGCGGCGGAAGCACGAGGGTGCGTGGGAAACGCCACCCATAGTCGTTGCAGACATTGTAAACGTGTACGAGCGTCTTCGTGAAAGGACTGGTGGCGTTGACGGCATAGCGCCTGAGGTCAAACCACCTGTGGCCCTCGAAGCACAACTCCTTGCGCCTCTCGTCGCGAATCTGCCGCACGAGTTCGTCGGCGGAATAGGTTTGAGCAGCATACTTGTCAATGCGCTCGGCACGGAACTCGTTGAGCAAGCGGTTTGCCTCGGCGGTCTGCCCGAGCATAGCCAACGCCTCCATGCGGTTCAGCCAAGCCTCGGACACGCGCAGCGCAAAGCAGTCGGACACATGAGAGCGCAGGCTGTTGCCACGTTCGTACTTGAAGTTCAGAGCCACGCTGTCACACAGTATGACAGATGTTGGGTCGTCGGTATAACGCTTGAAGAAGCACAGCTTGCGGCGGTCGTCGTCGTCATACAGGCTGTAGAGGTCGTTGGAGACGCAATAGTCGCCGGGACGACCAGTAAAGATGTCAGCCGAGGCAAGGTTGTTTGACCCTTGCGAGAAAATTATCTCGCCGTTCTCGCGCGTAAGGAATGCGGTTTCCGGATCCAAGGACGTGAGCGAGGCAAGGTAGAAGTTCGGACTGTCTTGAACCGCCTTCGCCTTGTCTGCCGCAAGCTGCCAGTTCTGCATATAAAGGTAAACGCGGCTCAACAACAGGTCAACGGCCTCAACAGAAGCGCGGTGAAGATAGTATGACGGGTTCTGCGGACTCAGCGTGAGGTACCGCTCGGCTTGCGTCAGGTCGCTGACTATCTGGTCATAAACCTCCTTAACCGACGCTCTCGTAAATTCAAACTCCACGTGTGGTGTCAGCTTCAATGGCACGCCGAGCGTGTTTGCCGCCGTAGCTTCCTGATAGGCATCGGCATAAAGGTTCACAAGCGTGAAATAAAGCTGGGCACGGATAAACAGTGCCTCGCCTTGCACGCGGCAATAGTCCAAGGAGTCTTGCTTGGTGCCGTGTGGCAAGTCGGTTATTTCGTTAAGTATGACGTTTACGACATTGATGTGCTTGTAAAACTCGTCCCACGTGGCGGCATCGTCGTTGATGTTGGTTCCCTCATAGTTGCTGCCCACGTCCTGTTGCCATCCGAAATAGCCGTACATGCTGATGAGTGACTGCACCCACGCCTTCGCCACGAACGACGATGACTCCGAGAGGCTGTCAACAATGTCACGGCCAGTGTTCACGTCGTCGTCAAGAATGTTCATGAAGCCAGCCACCCTCGTGACGCTGGGGCCGCTGGGGATGGAGGCGCTTTGCAGGTAGCCGTCGCCAAGGAGCAGGTCGTCAAGGTCCTGCACCTTCCTTGCCACAATCTGGTCTTGTGAATATTCGCTCAGGAAATCGTCGCAGCCCGTAAGCGCAGCTGTCGCCGAGAATGCCATGAGCAGTTTTATGATAGTGTTTCTCATGTTTTCGCTTGGTATGTTTATTAGAATGGAAACGTCATGCCGTTTAGAATGATACGTTCACGCCCATCGTATAGGCCGGTCTCTCGGAGAGGTTCACCGAGGCGAAACCTGCCTGCGTCGGCGACTGCCCATTGAGCTTGCCTGAGGCTATCGTGAACACGTTGGTGACAGACAGGTCAATGCGCAACGACTTGAGCGGCGTTTTCTTGAGCTGCTGACGCTTGAAGTTGTAAGACAGCGAGAGGTTGCTCAGGCGCAAGTAGTCGCCCGGCACGACGCGCAGGTCGGAAAGGTCGTACATGTCCCAAATGCTTGCGGCAAAGGCCTGTATGTTGTCAAGCTTTGCCTCCAGCCCGTTGCTCCAGTGCTGGGCGTAGTCTTGATAAAGCTTGTCGGCAGGACTAAGGAGTGCGGGAATGTTGGTGTATTTTTCGTCGCCCGGGCTTCTCCACCTTTCAGTGAACTCACGCCTGACGTTCTTGTCAGACGAGACACCCGATATGATGGGCGAATAGAGCTTGAAAAGCCTCACCTTTGAGCCTACGCTGTAGTTTACGTTTGCGCGCAGCGAGAGCTGCCTCCACGTGAGCGTGCCATAGAAGTTGCCGGTGAACTTCGGCGTTCGGTTGCCGCTCTGCACCATCACCGTCTTCACCACGTCCTCCAGCGAAAGCCCTGCCAGCAGGTGCTTGTGGTCTTCATAATCGTCGAACATCGGCAGTCCGTTGTTCGGATTCAGCCCAAGGAACTTGTAAGAATAAAACGTGCCTATTGCCGCACCGTTCACCACCGCCGTACCGTTGCGATAATCGTCTATATTATATGTGTCACTGGTGCTTGTGGTGACTTTGTTCGAAGCCCACGAATAAGTGGTGGAGAGGAACAGCGACCAGTCCTTGTTTTTCAGCGGATAACCACCAAGCTGGAAAGAGAAGCCGTGGTTGTTGAGCGTACCGCTGTTCATGTGGAATGTGGGCATACCGTTGATGGTTGACACGTTTATGCCGGTTATGGCATCCGTGGTGTGCCGCCACCAGAAGTCAGCCGAAAGGGTGAGCCTGCTGTCGAACAGGGACACGTCGGTACCGAAGTTGAGGTCGCTCGTCTTCTCCCATTTCAAGTCGGGATTCGGGAACGCCGATACATAGGACACGTTCTGCCCGTAGTAGGTGTCAAGCGTGCCAAGGCGTATGAGCAAGTCTGGAGTCTGGCCGTCGAGCATGTTGCCCGTATATCCGAACGAAGCCCTGACCTTCCAGTCGTCCAAGATGTTCTTTTTGTCGTCGTCCATTGCATACGGGTCGCCCCAGAAAGTCCGCCTGATATTCCAAGCAGCCGAGGATGTCCAGATGGGATTGAACTTGTTGTTGCTCCTGCTTCCGAAACGGTTTGAGGCATCCACGCGCCCGGTAAGACCGAACGTCAGCGCGTCATGGTAAGTATATGAGGACGTAAGATAACCGGAAAGGCTGTTCGTCTTGCTCTCGGCGAGAGTGCGGTGCCCCTCGGCGACCCATGTCTGGTAGAGGGGGAAGGCGGCGAGGTCGTCGCCCGTCATTGACATGTACTTCATGCCGCGCTCCTTGAAGTAGCCGCGCGTGTTGTCGGCAATCGACGACACTTTTGACACGTTCACCTCATATCCGGCTGCAGCGTTCACAACGTGCAGGCGGTCTTTCGTGGCATAATGGAAGTTTGCCTGAAGGCGCGCCGTAAGGTTCTCGCTTGTAGTGTTGGACGTATTGTAAACGCCGCCGTATGGCAACTCACACAGTCCGCTCTCGCCCTCCATCGGCTTGTCGCCAGCCTCGCCGTTCTTCAGTATCGCAACATAGTTGGTGTTTTCGCCATACCATGTTGACTGCGCCGTCGAGCTGCGACTGTAGTTTGCGGCGGCGGTGAAATCGAACAGCTTGCCCAAACGGTAGTTCATGTCGCCGCTCACGGTTATGGTGTTGCCATTGTACCGGTTCTCGGTGTTGTTAATCTCGTTTATTATATTATAATTGTAGAGTTTGGACGATTTCTGCCCGTTGCCAACGTTGTAGCCGCGGCGCTGATAATAATACAGCGATCCGTCACTATTGTAGCATGGCAGGGCGCGCGTGGTCTGGTAGGCATAATCCATCACGCCCACGTCGCTCGGCAGGTGGTTTTTCTTCTGCACGTTGCCGTTCATGCGCAAGTTGAGCTTGAGCTGCTTGGAAAGCGCGGAAGTAAGGTTCATTGACATGGTGTAACGGTCAACGTACTGCGTGCGTATCACGTCGTTCTGGCGCGTGTAGCCCAATGAGGCGTAATAGCGCGTGTTCTCCTGTCCGCCAGACATGGAGATGGAGTGCTGCGTGGTGACGGCGTTCTTGGTTAGGATGTCAAACCAGTCGGTGTTGACAGTCTCGTATTGCCGCACCTCCTGCAGGAACTGCTGGTAATTCGTCTGCCCCGTCTCATAGCGGTAAAAAGCCCCCTCGTAGCCCACCATCGGCATGTTCTGAGGAAAGGCATAGTGGAGGTTGCAAAGGTCCTGACCGAACTTCACCCTCTCCTGCGAGTTCATCAGCTTTATGTTGCTGTCAGTGTAATGAGGGCGTTGCGTCACGGTCATCTGTCCCGAATAGCGTATCGTGGGCGGGCCAACCTTTCCCTTCTTGGTGGTCACAACAATTACGCCGTTTGATGCGCGCGTACCGTAGATGGCGGTTGCGGCAGCGTCGCGCAACACGTCAATCCGGTCAATGTCCTCGGGGTTGATGCCCGATATGGCGTTGCCTATATAATTAATGTAGTCGGGGTCGTTGAGTTGCTCGGTGCTCACGTCAACTGGATCCTGAAGCACAAACCCGTCGAGCACCCACAGCGGCTCACGCTTGCCTGAGATGGTTGACGTGCCACGCATCCTGACGCGTCCCGTCACGCCAGCTTCGCCAGAGTTGGTTGTGAACACAAGGTCAGGAATGCGCCCCTCAAGGCTTTGGTCAATGGTCGTCATGTTTGGCATGAGCAAGTCTTCCATCTTCACGCTCGTTATGGCAGCAGTGTTGTTTCGCGGGTCAATAGTCTGGTAACCATTGGTTATGACCACCTCGCCAAGCGTCGTCGAGCTGGGCGTGAGCACGATGTTACGTGTAACGTCCTTAGTGCCGGCCTGCACTGTTGCCGAGTAAGTGCGCATGCCGAGGTAAGTCACCTCTATTGCCGTCCGCCCCGTGGATATGGGCAGCGTGTACGTTCCATCGGCATCAGCCACGGTTCCGCTCTTCGAGCCTTCCACCTTCACGTGGGCGCCCACAAGCGGATTGCCCTCCTCGTCGCTCACCAAGCCCTTCAGCCTGCGCCTGCCCGTGGCAGGCTGCGACTTGTCCGCACCCGAAGCGTGGCGTATGTCAACCATCCTTCCGCTGACGGAATATGCCAATGGCTTTCCGTCAAGCAAGAACTTAAGGGCACCATCGAGGGTAGCGTTCTTTATTTGCCCGTTCACCTTATACGGTGCGACATCGTTGTAGGCAAACGAAATCTTGCAATCGGCAACCCTTTCCAGCTGCCGCAACGCCGTGCTCAGAGCCTCGTTCTTAAATACCATGCTGATGTTGCCGCCTTGTGCCAAGGCGGTCGCCGCATAAAGGCAGCAGGCCAACAGCAGCATCAGTAACCTCTTTTTCTTCATAAACGCTGGCTTTTAAATTGTGTGTTGTTGATAAAATTTATATTAAAACGTTTAAGTATCAAAAAAGGGCACGGCAGACGCACATTTTTTTTGAAAAATCTCTTTTTTTTGTCATTTTGGCAAGTAGGATGACCGATTTTAATTACCTTTGCACACGAGATATGTTAGAGAAAAAAGAATTTGACGCTATATTCCGCGAAAACTATTCACAGCTTCTTTTCTTCGCGCGCCAGTACGTAAGCGACGAGGAGGCATGCCGCGACATCGTATCGTCGGCATTCGAGAGGCTATGGCAACACTTCTCCAACATAGACCTTCACAAAGCAAAGAGTTTCCTCTACATCACGACCCGCAACTTCTGCATCGACCACACGCGCCACGAGTCGCGCCACCGCGAGTACGCCCGTTACGTGGCAACCATGAGCAGCTACGCCACCGACCCATCAACGCTCATGGAGCGCGAGGAGCTCGTGGCAAAGGTCGGCCGACACATAGACAGCCTGAAGCCGCCCACACGGGAAATCTTCATGGCGTGTTATGTAGACAGGAAGAAATACCGCGAAGTGGCAGAAGACATGGGCATAAGCATCTCAACCGTAAAGAAGCACATCATAAAAGCCTTGAAAGCCATCAGAAGAGAAAGCGACAACCACCCCTGAGGCACATGACTTTTCTAAAATAACATTAAAGTCGTGACCACGACCGAGCCTTAAACGTTTTAAGTAGCAAGACAACTGTTAATTCCATGACCGACGATAAGCTTTCAAACATTGACAACAATATGCTCGACTTGATGGAGACTGGGCACGGACTCACCAAGAAAGAAGCCGAGAAACTTGGCGACGATGTCGAGCTAAAGGCTCTGTGCGCCGAGGTGGAAGCCATAGCCACCGCCATGCGCATGGAGCGCGAACCCGTAGACGTGGAACAGGAGCTGAGACGTTTCCACGAGAAAACAGCCATGAAGCCTGCCCATCGGCCATTTGCAAGAAACGAGGGTGCTTCAGACAGAACGTCGCGAGGCTGGCGGCTTGCCGGCTTGGCGGCAGGATTAGCCGCCGCCATCCTTGCCGCCATATTCCTGACCGGAAAGCCCAACCTCGACCACAAGCCATCCACCACAAACTCCCAACGACAGGTTTACGTGGCATCAGCCAAGCCTGGCGACATAGTGCTGCGAGGCGGCAGCATCGGCGAGACCACAATCACGGCTCCCAAGCCCCTGCAGCCCATGGCGGTGGAGCAAATAGCCCCAGGCATAGACACCACACACACAAGAGACATCTGCCTGAACGTACCTGAAGGCAAGTCGCTCGCCATTGCCCTGCCCGACGGCAGCCGCGTGTGGCTACACCCAGGCAGTACAATATACTTCCCTACACGATTTTCGTCAGACGCAAGACAGGTGAAGCTCGTCGGCGAAGCCTACTTTCAGGTGACGCGCGACGCAGCGAGACCCTTCACCGTCGAAGCAGCCACAATGCGCACCACTGTGCTCGGAACAGAATTCAACATCAACACACAAGGCATCTCAGGGCCCGAAGTCGTGCTCGTAAGCGGTAGCGTGGAGACACAGGCTGGCAACAGCCGCCTCGTCCTCACACCAGGCACGCAGGCTACAGCCACGCCAAACGGCATCGTGACCCAAACGACAGACACCAGCAAGTACACCAACTGGCGCGACGGCTATTTCTACTTCGACAACGAGCCCCTCGCCGCCATCCTCACCGAGATAGGCCGCAACTACGGCATCTCTGTCTTCTGCGACAGCCACACACTGCGCCACACACGCCTCCACTTCGTGGCAAGACGCGACGAAACCCTCTCAGGCATCCTCGCACGCCTGCAAGCTCTCACCCCAATGACCATACGCCGCAGTGGCAACTCAATCACCGCAAGCGACGGCAAGGGAACGGCAAGGCCATGCGAGAAACACTGAAAAAATATTTTTCCGTGACTTCATTTTGCGATTCAATATTTCTTGCCAACTTTGCAAAAAAAATATCAGAGCATTCGCACCTGCATTTAAGGGATAATCGTTAAAGAAAACATCTGCAACGGAAACCCAGAACGTACAGCCACGAGCCTGTCGGCTCGTTAGGAATACTGGAGGGCAAGTGAATGGCACACCTTATCTTTAACACAAAAAAAGAGCCACTCCTTATTATAAAGGAATGGCTCTTTACTTTATCTATTCATCGACTCCGCCTTGCAGCAACCCTCTCTTTTGGTATCCCACTCTTTTCAACTTACCCTACCTTTTTGGGAAAGGCGTAGGAAGAAGCTTTGGGCTGAGGGTTGAACTCGGTATCGCTCGTTTACTTCACCTTCTCCACGATTGCCTTGAATGCCTCGGGGTTGTTGAGGGCGAGGTCGGCGAGCACCTTGCGGTTGATCTCTATGCCTGCCTTGTGGAGGGCACCCATGAGGGAGCTGTAGCTCAGGTCGTACAGGCGTGCACCAGCATTGATACGCTGTATCCAAAGAGCGCGGAAGTTGCGCTTCTTGTTGCGGCGGTCGCGGTAAGCGTATGTGAGACCCTTCTCGTATGTATTCTTGGCTACGGTCCACACATTCTTGCGAGCACCATAGTAGCCCTTCGTCTTCTTCAGTATCTTTGTTCTCTTAGCTTTTGAAGCTACATGGTTTACTGATCTTGGCATAATTTCTTTTCTTTAATACGTTCGACTAAGTTTTTGTTTAACACGCTTGTTAAGTTTTAACGCAATCTGAGCATGTCGCGAACCTGCTTGACATCGCTCCTGTCAACAAGAGTCTGATGTACGAGGTTTCTCTTTTGCTTCTTCGTCTTCTTAGTCAGAATGTGACTGTGATAAGCGTGATGACGCTTGATCTTTCCTGTGCCGGTGAACGAGAATCTTTTCTTTGCACCGGACTTTGTCTTTACTTTTGGCATTTTTTTGTTCTTTTTATTTATTTACTTAGCGGCGGCAACGCATATACCGGGCGTTACGCACCTTTCTTCTATCAATCTTCCTCAGTTTCATTTACCAAGGCGGCAAGCTTGTCGGCTCCCTTGGCGTTGCCAAGAAGTCCGCGCAGCCCTGCATCTTCGGCTTCCTTAACCTTGGCTTCTTCCTTTGCCTTTGCCTCGGCGGCAAGGCGATCGCGCTTTTGCTGACTCTGCTTTGCCACGCCTGCCTTCTTTGGCGCAAGGAACAGGAACATGCGCTTGCCTTCGAGCTTAGGCATCTGCTCTACCTTTGCCCATTCTTCCAAGTCGTTGGCAAAGCGAAGCAACAACACCTCGCCCTGCTCCTTGAAAAGGATGGAGCGACCACGGAAGAACACGTAGGCACGCACCTTGTTGCCTTCCTCCAGAAACTCCTTGGCGTGCTTCAGCTTGAACTGGTAGTCGTGGTCGTCGGTCTGCGGCCCGAAGCGTATCTCCTTGACCTCTACCTTCACCTGCTTCTGCTTCATTTCCTTTTGGCGCTTCTTCTGCTGGTACAGGAACTTGCTATAGTCGATGATGCGGCAGACAGGGGGCTGGGCATTGGGGGAAATCTCCACAAGGTCAAGGCCTTGCTGACGGGCTAAGTCCAAGGCTTTACGCGTAGGCATCACCTCTGCGCCGCCGTCACTGACCACACGAACTTCCCTGACGTGAATTTGTGCGTTCACGCGGTACTGATTCTTCAAATTGTCTTTCTTCATCCAACTATTTTAAGTTCTGTACACATTTAATTGAGGCCCGAAAAGCCCATTACAGCGTGCAAAATTACTCAAATACATCGAATTGGCAAAATTTATCGACTGTTTTTTTATGATTTTCTGCAACAGACGGAAAATATGGCGGCAAGTTTTGCCTGCACGGCGGAAAAACACTAATTTTGCAATAGAATGGAAGTGAGGAGTGAGCGAGTTTAAGAATATTAATCAGTCAGCAAATGAGAAAGATACTGTTTTTTTTGATTCCCACCATGTTTTGCCTCACGGCATGTCGGCAGAGTGAGGACGAGAAGGCGACTCCGGCAATGAGACGCATCGACTCGCTTTACAAGGCGCACGACTACCGCGCCACGCTCAACGCTATAACGCAGTTGCGAGCCAACCATCCAAAGGCGGTGGAAAGCAGAGAGCGGGCATTGAAGATATGGCAGGAGGCTTCGCTGAAGATGACACAGGAAGACATTGGCCGCACAGACTCGGCTCTGCAAGCCACCATCAAGGAGTTCAATGCCGAGCAGAACATCGGCAGGCGCAACCGCCTCGGCGTGAAGCGCGACTCGCTACAGGTGCGCTACGACGCGCTGTGCGGCACCGTGCGCGTGATTCACAAAAGGCAGCAGGAAAACTGAGCAAGCGCCGTTGGGCTTTGCACTGCCGGCAAGGCGCTTTTTCAACAGAAAACATAATTTAAATGCTAAAATTATGAATTCTGAATTAGAATAAGTAACTTTGCAAACGATATGGCTGAAAAGGACACTATACAGGAATTCAAGGATGTGATGGCAGAGTGTCGCGAACTCTTTGCCAAGAAGCTGCACGACTACGGCGCCTCATGGCGAATCATGCGACCATCGTCGCTCACCGACCAGCTTTTCATAAAGGCAAAACGCATACGCTCTATCGAAACCACAGGTACGGCTTTGGTAGACGAAGGCATACGGCCGGAATTCATCGGGCTTATCAACTACGGCATCGTGGGGCTTATACAGCTCGACAAAGGATATGCCGACAAAGTGGACATGAGCAACGACGACGCGCTGAGCCTGTATGACACCTACGCTAAGGAGGCGTTTGAGCTGATGAAGCGAAAGAACCACGACTACCACGAGGCGTGGCGCGACATGCGTGTAAGCAGTTACACCGACTTCATTCTTACGAAAATAGAGCGCATAAAGGAGCTGGAAGACTTGCACGGCAAGGCCATCGTCTCCGAAGGCATAGGCTCCAACTATATGGACATCATCAACTATGCTGTCTTCGGGGCTATAAGGCTCAAAGGATAAAGGCCAATGATAGAAAATCAAGGTTCAAAATACAAAGCTCAAAACCCAGAGTCCGACCGCACGCCTCTATCCGGACAAAGTGAGGGGAAAGGCAAGGCGCAAGGCAGCAATGTCCTCTTTACATTGCTGGTGAATATCTGCCGCTTTGCTGTGGGCATAACCTTTGTCTTCTCCGGCTTCGTGAAAGCCATCGACCCAACCGGCACGCAATACAAAATACAGGACTACCTTGCCGCGGCAGGGCTTGCCGGCATGCTGCCCGATTGGCTGACGCTCGTGGTATCGGTTCTTTTAGCCGCGCTGGAATTTTGCCTCGGCGTGTTCACGCTATTTGCCATGCGCCGCAGGCTCGTGTCCAAGATAAACGTGGCTTTCATGGTGGTGATGACCCTTGTCACCATATGGCTCGCCGCCTTCAATCCCATAAAAGACTGCGGATGCTTCGGCGACGCTATACACCTGACAAACACGCAGACGCTACTGAAAAACATTATCCTGCTGGCGTGCGCCGTGGTCGTGGCATGGAAGCCGTTGCTGATGTACCGTTTCCTGTCGCGCTCAACGCAATGGATTGCCGCCAACTATACCATCCTTTTCATTTTCCTGCTCAGCGGCCACTGCCTGTATCACCTGCCAATCCTCGACTTCCTCCCCTATCATGTGGGAGTAAACATCAAGAAAGGAATGGAAATACCGGAAGGCGCACAGCAGCCGCAATTCGAAACTACCTTTATAATGGAGAAAAACGGAGTGAGGAAAGAATTCTCGCTCGACAACTATCCTGACTCCACGTGGCAGTTCATCGACTCAAAGACCGTACAGACAAAGGAAGGATACACTCCACCAATACACGACTTCTCTATACAGCTCGCTGACGGCGACGACATAACCGACAGCATTCTAAGCCGCAGGGGATACACCTTTCTTTTAATATCGCCACACCTTGAAAACGCCGACGACTCCAACTTCGGCGACATCGACCAAATATACGAGTACAGTCAGGAGCAGGGCATTCCGTTCTACTGCCTCACCGCTTCCACGGAGAAAGACATTCAGCACTGGGAAAACATCACCGGTGCCGAATACCAATTCTTCATGACCGACGAGACCACGCTCAAAACCATCATACGAAGCAATCCAGGGCTTCTGCTACTGAAGGACGGCACCATAATAAGGAAATGGAGCCACAACGACCTGCCGGCAGGCAAGAGCCTGCAAGAACCCATGAGCAAGCTCGACATCGGGCACACGCCCAACAGCAGCATGAGCAAGACTATTGGACAAGTGTGCCTTTGGTTCTTCCTGCCGTTGCTGCTACTCGTCTTCGCCGACCGCACGTGGGCATGGACCAAATTCGTGAAATCACATCAAACAAGATACTTTCAACGTTTAAAAACAAAGAGAAATGAGAAAGAAAATTGTAGCAGGCAACTGGAAAATGAACGAGAACCTGCAGGAGGGCGTAGCCCTGGCAAAGGAAATCAACGAGACTCTGAAGGCTGACAAGCCCAACTGCGGTGTAATCATCTGCACGCCTTTCATCCATTTGGCAAGCATTGCACAGGTCATCGACCAGAATGTTGTCGCCCTTGGCGCAGAAGACTGTGCCGACAAGGAAAAGGGAGCCTATACGGGTGAGGTTTCTGCCGCAATGGTAAAGTCTACTGGTGCACAGTACGTCATCCTCGGCCACTCAGAGCGTCGCCAGTATTACCACGAGACTCCCGAAATACTGAAGGAGAAAGTTCAGCTTGCCCTCAAGAACGGGCTGAAGGTCATCTTCTGCTGCGGCGAGACGCTGGAAGAGCGCGAGGCTAACAAGCAGGAGGAAGTGGTAAAGGCTGAGCTCGACGGCAGCGTATTCAACCTCTCTGCCGAAGACTGGAAGAACATCGTGCTCGCTTACGAGCCAATTTGGGCAATCGGCACTGGCAAGACTGCCACAGCCGAGCAGGCAGAGGAGATGCTGGCTTACATCCGCTCAATCGTTGCCGACAAGTACGGCAAAGAAGCTGCCGAGGATACAACCATCCTCTACGGCGGCAGCTGCAAGCCAAGCAACGCATCTGAACTTTTCGCAAAGCCAGACATCGACGGCGGCCTCATCGGCGGCGCATCATTGAAAGTTGCTGACTTCAAGGGCATCATCGACGCTTGGAAGAAGTAAACCTTAAAGCAAATAGTTTTTAGCTTTTTTATTCCCTCCCCTTGGCACGTCCCCTCTAAAGGACTTGCCAAGGGAAGTTTCAAGAAATCAAGACATGAGACGCATCGCCATCCTGCTGTTATCAATCATTTGCTTGGCCATACAGGCGCAAGCACAGACTTTCACGCAACATATCCAGCAAAAGGAACCTGACAAAGGTTCTGTGAAGATAACACAAAGCAAGGAGATTGAGAACCTCGTGAATGGCGTAGCTCTAAAAAATGTCACAACACCTGCCGCTACGCAAGACAAGACAACACAAACTGCAACAGGACAAAGTAAAACTGCAACAACGGCACCCCCACAAGGAAAAGCCTCCCCCACCCCAACGACACAAAAGAAAGAAAAGCCCGACGCAGGCAACTACATCGGCGCACCTAAGCACAATGACCTTGAAGCCTCTGCCGCCGAACGGGAGAAGGCTTTGAAAGAGAAAGAGGCGGCAAAAGAAACTGAGCGCAAACGCGCAGAATCCGAGAAGAAAGAAACCAACGAGGAAATGAGCATCCCGACCATAGACATGCGCAAGAAGGTCATGCGGCATGCTAAAAAGGTAACGGGCTACCGCGTTCAGGCTTACGCAGGAAGCAACACAAGAGCCGACAAGCAAAAGGCGCAGCAGATTGGCGACGCCATCAAGATGCGCTTCCCCGACCAGCCTGTCTACGTGCACTTCTATTCGCCACGCTGGATTTGCCGCGTCGGCAATTACCGCTCCTATTCGGAAGCTTCGCACATGCTTACGGCAATCAAGAAAATGGGCTACAAAGGAGCGACCGTGGTCAAGGGGAAGATTACCGTATTCGAATGAATACCGCCATCAAATAAAATAATATGATTATCCGCAAATATCCTGACGACACTTTTCGCCCATTGGCAGGGGCGGCCTTCGTGCCCGTCTGCTCCCAAATCCAGAGATGCGAGGTGGGGTCAGGTACTGTTCGTATGCGGCTTAATGTTTAAAGTTCAAAGCTCAAAACAAAGTGAATCCAGAAACAGAATTTCGTGACGGGCTCGACGAGCTTGCCGCCCACTATAAAGCCATTTTAAAGCTGCTGGGAGAAGACCCAAGCCGCGAGGGACTCGAAAAGACTCCCGTGCGCGTGGCAAAAGCCATGCAGATTCTCACGCGCGGCTATACGCAAGACCCACACCAAGTGCTGAAAGATGCCGTGTTTGAGGAGAAATACAATCAGATGGTCATCGTGAAAGACATAGATTTCTTCTCAATGTGCGAGCACCACATGCTGCCATTCTACGGCAAAGCCCACGTGGCATACATTCCCAACGGGCATATTACCGGCCTCAGCAAAATAGCCCGCGTGGTTGACATATTCTCACACAGGTTGCAAGTGCAGGAACGGCTCACAGAGCAAATAATGAACTGCATCAACGACACGTTGCAGCCGCAAGGTGTCATGGTGGTCATAGAGGCAAAGCACATGTGCATGCAGATGAGAGGAGTGGAAAAGCAGAACAGCATAACCACCACCTCTGCCTACAGCGGAGTCTTCGAGGCTGCAAGAGTACGCGAAGAGTTCATGAGTCTGTTAAGGGGAGAATCAAAAAGAATATAATTGAGCTACTTGTACTTGCTTTTTGGGGTTTGTGTTTAATACTTCTTTTATTATTGATGTCGTAATATGAAATTCATTTCCTGGAATGTCAACGGGCTGAGAGCCTGCATAAAAGTTAAGACCGACGACGACGGCAACGTAAAGAGCAAAGGCTTCGAAGCTTATTTCAAAGAACTCGATGCCGACTTCTTCTGCCTGCAAGAGACGAAGATGCAGGCAGGACAGCTCGACTTGCAGTTCCCCAGCTACGAGTCGTTCTGGAACTATGCCGAGCGCAAGGGCTACAGCGGCACCGCCATTTACACCAAGCACCACCCATTGAGTACAGTCAACGGGCTGGGCATTGAGGAGCACGACCACGAGGGACGCGTCATCACTCTTGAATATCCCGACTTCTACCTCGTGTGCGTATATACGCCAAACTCGCAGGAGGCAGAAGTAAAAGGCGGCAAGCCGCGCAGGCTGGGCTACCGCATGCAGTGGGAAGACGCATTCCAAGCTCACCTGCACAAGCTCGATGCCGTGAAGCCTGTCATCGTTTGCGGCGACATGAACGTGGCGCACGAGGAAATAGACATCAAGAATCCCAAGACCAACCACCTCAGTGCAGGCTTCACCGATGAGGAAAGGGCGCACATGACCGCATTGCTCAGCAATGGATTCATCGACACTTTCCGCTCCCTCCATCCCGACGATGTAACCTATTCATGGTGGAGTTACCGCTTTCATGCCCGGGAAAAGAACGTAGGATGGCGCATCGACTATTTCCTTGCCTCTGAGCGGCTGCGCCAGAAAATAACCAATGCCTCCATACACACTGAAATCTACGGCAGCGACCATTGCCCCATCGAACTGGACGTAGATTTCAAATCATAAGACAAAAACATTCCCCCAACGCAAACGCATAACGCAGTTAAGCCTCATCGCAATGCCAAAAGGTTTAATCGCGTTATGTTTATTTATGATTTCAAAGCAATGTGTCATAAAGAGTTTTAAACTCACAGCAAGGAGTTTAAACTCTACCGTTTTCCCAACGTCATAAAAATGTTCTCGAGAAGTAAAACAACAACTTAAAATTTGAAGATTATGAGAAGACTTTTTTTGACTATGATTGTGGCAATGGCAATGACAGTCGCCTTTGCACAAAACAATGACTACAGGGGAGAGCGTCGCGGCCCGAGGCAGATGGACGCTACGGAAATGACAAACCGCATGAGCGAAAGACTTGGGCTGAACGACAGCCAAAAAACCAAAGTGCTGGAGCTGAACAAGGAACTCGTGAAGACTCGCGAGGCAGAAATGAAGAACCGCAAGGATGCCAAGAACGACAGGCAGAAGCTATTCGAGGCTATGCGCAAGAACCAAGAGAAATATGAGTCGGAACTGAAAAAAATCCTCACCGAAGACCAATACAAGCAATACCAGCAGATGCGCCCACGCCAACAAGGGCAACGCCGTGGCAGAGGCTTCGGCCGTCCAGGCGGTCCCGGTCCTCGCCCAACCGATGCCCCACAGTCATAAACCCAAGGGCAAGACTAAAATATACTTGGCTGAACCCAATAAGCCCCGACGGGGCTAAAGCAGCAATAGCCTCAGCCAAGCGAAGCGAAGACCAGAGATAACGAAAACGAACATTACAGAGCCAAAATAAAACGTGCCAAAGACCATGACTCCTACGTATTCATGATCTTTGGTACTTTCTATCTTCCTTTCGCTTTATTTCCCCAACGACTTTAACATCTTGCTGATGCAACGCTTCTTCTGTTCCATATTCGGGTGGACATAAAGGTTGAGCGTGGTTGTAATGTTGGCATGCCCGAGCAACACGCTGACGGTTTTGTAGTCGCAGTTGCTCTCTATGCATCGTGTGGCAAAACTGTGGCGCAACCCGTGGTATTTCAGGCGTGGAATGTCAAGCCGCGCCATCAGCCGATGATAGTAGTTGCGGTAAGTGCGTGGTTCCGTGGGCTTCTCCTCGTTGGTAAGCACATAGTAGTCTTGGTTCACCACCTTCCTCAAGGGCTTCACCATGCCTAAGAGTTCCTTGCTCATGGGTATCTCACGGCATGAGTTTTTTGTCTTCGGCGTGTTGACGACCAATTCCGTATGTTTGCGGCCAGACTCCACGACATAGATGCGCTCAATGGTGCGGCTTACAGTTATCGTGCCGTTGTCCGTGTTTATGTCCGACCACTTCAAGCCGCATATTTCACCTATACGCAGCCCGGTGGTCAGACTAATGTAGATGCCAAGGTTACGGAAAGTGAAGTTCTGCTTGATAAAGTCGAGTATCTTCTTGTGGTTTGCCACCGTAAGCACTTCTATCTCCTTTGCCGTTTCTGTTGTAGGGTATTTGATGTCCCATTCGCAGTAGTTCATCCAATCGGTCTTCACCCCAAACTTCATCACCATCTTCAGGACAATCAGAATGTCCTTCACCGTTTTCGTGCTCAGCCCGTCGTTCAGTTTCCGCAACACGAAGTCCTGAACAAGTTGCTCGCTCAGAGCCTCACACTCGCCAAAGGTAGGCAGTATGTGGTTCTCCAGAATCAATGCGTAAGCAGCAAATGTTGACTGCTTCACATAGCGTCGCTTGTCAGCTTTCCAAGCCAGCGCAATTTCTCTAATCGTCATCTTTTTAAGTTTAAGTATTAGTAATAAGTGATTAAGCATTGTGATAAGTAAACGCCTAAACTCGACATTTAATTAAGAATTTAAAATACAACTGCAATAAACAACAAACATAAAGAACTCAATTCTTCGATTAAGCAAAAAGATTTACTCTGCCGAGCATAAAAAAAACAAGGACGAAAAGTCCTTAATGTCCCAAATCTCAGATT
>CAZEEP010000018.1:49159-72210 GCA_964511295.1 uncultured Prevotella sp. | reverse complement strand
AATGCTTCTTGAATTCATCAAGATTATAAGTTACCAAACCTTTTCCTGGGTCTGCAATGCAAAATTTATTATTCTTTATTTTGTGTAAAACAACAAAATGATTTTGATTCCAATGAAGGATACACGGAAGATGTATGATTTGTAACTTATTAATGCCGATTTTTGCAGCTATTGTGTGAAAGCCAAGAAGTGTAGCAGACTCACTTAGCCCCATTAATGACACTCCTTCTTTATTGGCGTGACATAAATTAGCCATAGCTTCTATAGATATACTACGACCATAAAACTTACATATCATACACAAGCAAGCTATGCCACACTGCATAGAATCATGTTGCATATAAAGTGGAAAATTTCTCATTGATCTTTATTTTACGATGCCATCTCCATTATCAGAATTATTCAATCTTCTCTTTCCTGTCTTATATGAACAGAATGGATGCAGCAATCACTTATATCCATGAAACATTGCTGACGTACTGATTAACTGATTCTAGTTAAGGTTTGCTTGTTAATGCATCGGGGTGGCAGTGATAACATAAAGCTCTAACTCTTTGCTTGTCTTATCTACGTTTCATTCCTCTTACAAGTTCCGGTATTCTATAGGGGTCATGCCCGTATGGTGCTTGAAGAACTTGTTGAAGAAACTCGGATTGGAAAAATTGAGTTCATCCGCTATCTCAAACACCATCTTGTCGGTATACTTAAGCATGGACTTGGCGTGCATGATTATGTTGCGGTTGATCCATGCCATGACCGTTTCGCCGCTGGCCTGCTTGACGACAAATCCAAGATGGGATGGCGTGACGCAAAGGCGGTCGGCGTAAAACTTCTGGTTGTGTTCCTTTAGACCGTATTTATTGACAAGGGCGATGAACTGATGCAGAATGGCTTCCTGTCGGCTCATCTTCTTTTTGTTGGCACTATCATTGTTGTAAATTGCCTTCAAGCCTGTGAGCATGGCTGCTTGCAAATGATGGATAGTGGACAACACCACTTGCCGGCGGTTGACCTCATGCCATATCAATTGGAAGTATTCTCCTGACAACAGCCAGTCGTCGGTCTTAAGCTCAAAGACGGAACAATGGGTAAAAAGGTTTTCGTCGGGGAAATCCTGATATGAGAACACTTCGAGATTGAATTCTTCATCAATGTCTACAACCTCGAAAATGGAACCTTTAGGCACAACAATGAGCATCCCACCGTGCAACTCAAGTTTTTCGAGGTTTATTACTGAAACGGCATGGCCTGCCGTTATGCGCATGACACGCCCCTCGCCGATACGGTAAGGTTGGTCTTTAACGAGAAAACGCCTGCCAAACCTTTTCGAGTTCATCGACACAAACAAGTCGTCGCCGATATATGCGCCATCTTTCAGGTCTTCTATATTGTTTACTACTCCTAACGTCAGGTTCTCAATGTCTTTAGTCATTTTCGATAAATCAGAACATTTACACTATACAAAAGATAACGAGAATCCACAGATGATATTGTAATTTTGCATCGTAAATTATAAATGGAACTATTATGAACAAGATTGCAAAGGAAATGATATTCAAGCCGGCCTTAGAATACAAGAACGACGAGCACGCTCACGGGGTGTTCTGCAAGTTCAATCCCGGTACCTACACATTGAAAAAGGGACTGCTCATTGCCGATGGCTTTAAGCCTTTGGAACATGACATAGTGATGATGAAGGACGTGGCAGTGAAGATGCGCGACGGCATAACTATTTATGCTGATGTATTCCTGCCTGCTGACAGCAAGGAAAAGGAGCTCCCCACGCTGATAGCGTGGAGTCCATACGGAAAGAGCGACGGTACCGCCGACCGTTACCGCAACCTTTTCAACCTCATGGGCATGGGCAACGGGTGGAACTCGGGACTGACGAAGTTTGAAGGTCCCGACCCTGACTATTGGTGTGCTCAAGGCTATGCCATCTGCAATCCCGACCCACGCGGCATTGCATACAGCGAGGGCGACATCACGATGATAGGCTCGCAGGAGGCAGAAGATTGCCATGACCTCATAGAGTGGATAGCGCAGCAAGAGTGGAGTAACGGCAAGACCGCATTGACAGGTACAAGCTACCTGGCTTTCTCTCAGTGGTTCATCGCCGCCACACAGCCGCCACACCTTACTTGTATAAATCCTAACGAAGGCCTGTCGGACGCTTATCGCGACATGTGCTACGTCGGCGGCATCCCCGATCCTCACTTCCTCGCCCGCCTGCAAATAAACCATTGCTCGGCAACGGGCGGAACAAGGCGCGAGGACATGATTGCAGAGGAGGAGAAATATCCCCTGGCAAGCGAGCCGCTTTGGCAGGACAAGAAAGCAGTCCAAAGCCGCATTCACATACCCGTATACATGGTGGCAAGCTATGGCAACTCGCTGCACACTATGGGAACGTTCCGCTCGTGGCGAAACCTTGGCACATCGGAAAAATGGATGCGGATACACGACACACAGGAGTGGCCCGACTATTACAGCAAGGAGGCAACGGAAGACCGCCTGCGCTTCTTCGACCATTATCTTAAAGGCATTGACAACGGATGGGAGAAAACGCCTAAGGTGCGCTATCCGCTCTACGATATGGAGGGCGGAAACAGGCTTGATATTCCTGCCAATGACTTTGGATATGGCGAAGAAATAAGCTACAGGAGATACTATCTCGACGGGAGGTCAAGGACTCTCTCCATCAAGCCAAGCGATGACGTTGCCACGGTACAGTATGAGGTTGGCGGTATCCCCGGCCGCGTAAGCTTCATGAAGACTTTCGACGAGGAGACTTCGTTCGCCGGCTACCCAAAGCTGAAAGTCTACTCAGGCGTGAAAGGACACAACGACATGGACCTTTTCGTATGGGTGCAGAAGCTTGACAAGTTCGGCAACATACTTTCGCAGATAAACATCCCCAACCACGGGGCTGTCATCCAAGACTTCACGCAGGACGGAGCTTCTATCATACGATACAAAGGCCCCAACGGAAAGCTGCGCCTCAGCATGCGCCACCTCTCCGACGAGACTACCGACGAAGTCCCCGACTATAGCTTCGACCGCGTGGAGAAGCTGGAAGAAGGCAATGCATACGAGGCAGACATAGTGCTTTCGCCAATTGGCATGACCTTCCACAAAGGCGAGACGCTGCGAGTGGTCATTTCGCCGACCGAGGAAGTAGGAGCAGGCATGATGCCGGGCACACCAGGCTGCATGCCCGACAACCGAGGCACCCACATCATCTATACAGGCGGCAAGTATGCCAGCTATTTGCAGCTGCCGTTGATTAGGAAATAATATCCTGCAGAGGGTGCCCTCCTTCAAACCAAATAGAGTTTCCCCTGTAGATTGGTACAATCCGCGTATGCTGAAAATGGCTGCACTTTGCAATAGCAAGGGAAATAAAACAGAATTATGAAAGCTACATGGTGAAATTACCACGCCGTGGTAACGGCTTTACCACGTCTTGGTAACACCTTTACCACGCCTTGGTAAGAGCATTACCAAAGCGTGGGTAAGTCGTTTTCCTTTAATTACAGTATATTGAGCAAGCTTTGAAAGCTTCGCCTAAAGAAGGAGCTTTCAAGTAAAAGACAATAATTGTGACATTTTTAAAAGTGGGTATTCATGTTTCGTACAGAATATCCACTTTTTGACTTTTGTCTTTTGTTTGTATACTTTTTTGTCACTTAATCGTACATTCGATGCAATTTTTCTTTACTAATTTTGTATCAAAGTATAGTCTTAGCTTAGATTTACTTAACTATAATTGGTTGTTTACCGCAAGCGCAGTGGTGATTTGCCTATTGTAGAGAGGAGTTTCAGAAGACAATATTTGAGAGATAGACAACATAGAATTGCATTGGAGAGCAATCTCCATAAATAATAAAACTAAAAGACTTATGAACCAGAACACAAAGAATTATTTGGGGAATCTCCTCTTGGCTTTCGGGATGGGGCTTGTACCATGTGCAGCATCGGCACAGGTGAGAACGTTGTCTGAGTTATTGCCAAAATTCGAATCCTCTGTCGTACCTGTGATGGGCCCGAATGAAGACCCGAATGTAAATAACCGCTTCTACGGACAGCCCACCGACCCGTCGTGGCCGGGACAAGGGTTGGCACGCTATCCGATGATATATATTGGTGAGGGTTATAACCGAATATACATCATTGATCATGGCAAAGTGATATGGAAATATGACACAGGCCCTGGCTTTGAGCTTGACGACATCTGGATGCTGAGCAACGGCGACTTGCTGTATACACGCATGGCGTATGCAGCAGTAGTAACCCCGGACAAGCGTGAGGTGTGGCGTTATGACTGCGTGCCCGGCAAGGAGGAGATACACACCATTCAGCCTGTAGGCAACGATGAGGCTATAATGCTCATAAATGCTTTCCCGGCACGTGTCGTAAAGTTCAACTACCGTACAGGAAAGACTATATGGGAGCATCAGATTGACTTCAAGGTGAACAGCACTCACGTGCAAAGCCGCCGCATGCGCTACACCAAGGACGGCACTTACCTGCTTTGCTATCTCGGGGAGAACAAGGTGGTTGAATATGACAAGGATTGGAAAGTGGTGCGTACTTTCAAGGTTGACAAGCCGTGGGCGGCCATCCGCTTGCGCAATGGCAACACGCTTATAACACTTGAGAATGAGCAGCGCACAATAGAAGTTGACCCCAACGACAAAGTAGTATGGGAAATTAAGCTTAGCGACCTGCCTGAGAAGTATAGGTTGCATGATTGCCAGAGTGTTTGCCGTCTGCAAAACGGTAATACCATCCTCTGTTCTCGCGGCAATGGAGGCAAGAGCCCGCAGCTCGTAGAGGTGAACCCTCAAAAGGAAGTGGTCTGGGTACTGAACGACTGGAAAGAGCTCGGTCCTGCAACAAGCGTGCAGATTCTGAACGAGGAAGGTCTTTCGGAGGTTCCGGGAGTGCTGGAGCGATGAACGCTTTGTATGAAGGTATCATGTCACAGACATAGTACACATAATATGTATATCCACAAATATCCAAATGCCGAGGCGGCTTTTGTGACAGTCCGCAACGCCGCCCCTGCATTTGGGTGAATGCGGATAATCTTTTTAAAAAATAGTCTTTATAATAAAGAGGTTTAGATGAAACCTATGAAAATATCAATGTTGTTGTTGACTCTGCTGATGTGCGTCATAACCGCTTCGGCACAGTCGTTTCCCTCTTATGCCGAGACAGAACGGCAGATGCTCTCCGGAACTGATAAGGATCACATGGTAAACTGGGACTTCTTTTGTACCGGGGGTGCCAATAGTGGCCATTGGACTACAATAGGAGTGCCTTCCTGCTGGGAACTGCAAGGTTTTGGCACTTATAACTACGGGCATGACAAGCCTCATAGTACTGAGCAGGGACTTTACCGCAAGCATTTCACAGTAAGCCGTTCGTGGAAGAACCGCAATGTGTTCATAGTCTTTGAAGGCTCCATGACTGATACAGAAGTGAAGGTGAACGGCAAGCTTGCCGGCCCGGTGCATCAAGGTGCTTTCTTCCAGTTCCGCTATGACATTACTCCCTTGATTTCGTTCGGGAAAGACAATGTGCTCGAAGTGAAGGTGAGCAAGGAATCTTCTAATGAAAGCATCAACCGCGCAGAACGTCAGGCTGACTACTGGATTTTTGGCGGCATATTCCGACCTGTCTACCTTGAAGCCGTCCCAAAGAATTTCATTAGCCGTGTGGCAATTGACGCTCGTGCTGATGGTGACTTCAAGGTACAGGTATTCTCCGATTCACGCTCTTATACCTCGGCAGAAGTGACTATTACAGATGCGGCAGGTGGCAACGCTCCATTGGCACGCTTCACTACGCTGCGCCGTGACAGTATGACGGAGTTGCAAGGCAAGGTGCCTGATGTAGTGGCTTGGAGTTCGGAAACCCCACATCTATATACTGCTAATGTCGTGCTGAAGAAAGGCAGCAAGGTTCTACATACTTATCGCCAACGCTTCGGCTTCCGCACTATTGAATTTCGTCGTGGCGACGGCCTCTATCTCAATGGTAGTCGCGTGATGTTCAAAGGCGTTTGCCGCCATACCTTCTGGCCCGAGAGCGGAAGGACAAGCAGCAAGGCTTTGGCTATCAGCGATGTTATGGAGATGAAGGACATGAACATGAATGCGGTACGAATGAGTCATTATCCACCTGACAGCTATTTCCTCGACGTGTGCGACTCCTTAGGATTGCTTGTGATTGACGAGCTGCCCGGGTGGCAAAAGAAATATGACACGCCTACAGCCAGGCGTCTTGTCGGCGAGATGATACGCCACGATGTCAACCATCCGTCAATTGTGCTTTGGGCCAATGGCAACGAGGGTGGCTTCAATACAGAGGTGCGTGGCGATTATGCCATTTGGGATCCGCAGAACCGCCATATCGTGGAGCCTTGGTCGAAATACGACGGCTTCGACAATCATCATTATCCGAAATATGACCAAGTGAAGAACGCCCTTGAAAAAGGCAATAATATTTTCTTCCCGACGGAGATGCTGCATGGACTCTATGACGGAGGCCACGGCGCAGGACTGGATGACTATTGGTCGATTATGAAAAACTCGCGCCTCGCGGCAGGCGGTTTCCTGTGGAATCTTGCCGATGAGGGTGTGGTGCGGCATGACAAGCGTGACTCTATAGACACTGACAAGTTGCACGCCGGCGACGGCATCGTAGGGCCGCATCATGAGCGTGAGGGCAGCTATTACACCATTAAGGAGATATGGTCTCCAGTGCAGTTTCCCGATGTTCTGCCATTTGATTTCTCCGGCACAATGACGGTGCGCAATGAAAGCATGTTCACACCTCTTGACAAGTTTAAGTTCACTTATGAGCTGAGGCGTTATGACAATCCTTTTGTAGTTTCTGTGACACAGAAAGGAACGGCAGCCTCACCTCGTACAGCTCCAGGACATACGGGACAACTGAGCCTTGACTTACCGAATAACTGGCGTAGCTATGATGTCCTTCGCGTGACGGTGAACGATGCTGCCGGACATGAGGTCGTGTCACGCACATGGAACTTACAGGGACCGGCAGCATTGGCTGCACGTATGAAGGTGGCAGACATGAAAGGAAAGACCATTACTGACAGCATACTTGACGGACTGCGTTTCACGGGCTTGAAGCAGCCTGGTTCAATGACTTTAAGCCGTCTTGCAGATGGCTGGTATCGTCTGGACTACAGCTATGAGCTTGATGGCAGCTACGACTATGCAGGCATCACGTTCTCATGGCCGGAGAAGGAAGTCCGTGGAGCCAGATTGCTTGCCAATGGCCCTTATCACGTATGGAAGAACAGGTTGAAGGGCGTTACATTCGGTCTTTACGACAAGGAATATAACAACACTGTAACAGGACAAGATTATGTATATCCTGAGTTCAAGGGCTATTATTCTAATTTCTATGGTTTGCAGCTGAAGACATCAGGTCGTCCGCTAACAATAATCGCAGCAACGCCCGGGCTCTACCTTCGTCTGTTTACTCCAAAGTTGCCAGTCTATCGCAGTGAAAACTGTGAGGCTCCATTCCCCGATGGCGACATCTCTGTCCTCAACTGTATTCCAGCAATGGGCTCTAAGTTCTCCAGGGCAAACCAGACTGGTCCGCAAGGACAGCGCAGTACCTTCAGCCATCAGCAGTTCCACGGCACTCTATACATCCATTTATAAAAAAGGTCTTTTAGGGAGACGGGGACTGTCCAAGCCCCCTGCCCTACTTCCGCAAAACAAAATACAAATAAATAACAGAATGAAAAAAACAATGATTATTTCTGCCATGCTTTGTGGCATTTTGATGCTGCCCACTGCGGCTTCTGCACAAGGTGATGGCTACAAGCCCGCAGTAGGCTTCAACTGGCATCCCGGAGCGAGCAATCAGCCTGTAGGCGATGCCAAAGGTATCAACCCTGGTCGTGTAGTGATGGCTCGTGACGGCAGTGTCACGAAGTGGAACGGTCACTGGCGCGAGAACAACGACCAGTGGTGGCTCAACAAGAATACGGATACCGATGGGATTGAGCATCTGTTGTCTTTCACCATTCAGAAGCTTACCGGCGAGAAGAACGACAAGAAAGCATGGAAAGCAATCTTCAAGTATTACAACAAGACTCACCGTGGCATGGGCCGTGGCTATAAACCCGGAGAGGTTGTCCTCGTGAAGATAAACCTCAACAACAGTGGTGCCAACAAGCAGGATAATCTCATCGATGCGTCACCGCAGATGGTGCTTGCTATGGTGCGGCATCTCGTCAATGAGGCTGGAGTACGCCAGCAGGACGTAATGATTTACGACATACGCCGCCAGTTTTATCCAATGATGCTCACTGAGATTTGGAAAGAATTCCCCGATGTACAGTTCCTGCAGGACGGCGAGGCACGTTCTTCGCAGCCTAAGAATCCAAAGTACGGTACTCATCAAGGCATTCAGGCTGCCAAGTGGGTGAAGTGCATTGACTATAGTCACGGCAACTTCAATGACGCACGTGTCACTGCCCAGCAGGTTGTTGATGCTACTTACCTTGTCAATTTGGCATTGCTGAAGCTTCACAGTTACCCTTATAACTATATGGAGGATGGCGACGAGGGGCAAACAGCCATTACCATGTCGAGCAAGAATCATGCAGGCAGCATACGCGGCACAGGCGAGCTACACCGTTTCCTCAACACCAAGCAGGATGGCAAGCCTCATACCTACAATCCTCTCGTAGACTTGGAAGCTTCGCCTAAGATTGGCGGAAAGACTATTCTATATGTTCTTGACGCACTTTATTGCGGACGCAAATGGCGCAGCTATCCACTCCATTTCCCCAACTATCCGTTTAATAACAAGGTGGAGCCTTATGAAAATACGGAATGGCCGGCAGCCGTCTTGGTTTCGCAAGACTGCGTTGCACTGCAGTCTGTAGGCCTTGACATCATGTATGCGCAAAGCCAAAACAACCGTGAGCGCCATTACCACAACGTGCCTCGCATATTGCTACGTGACAATGCTTCGGACATTCTTGAGGAAGAAGCTACACCGTATGCACCTCCTTCGGGCATCGTGTACAAGCAGGATGGAAAGCCTGTAGGAAGTCTTGGTGTCTTTGAACATTGGAACAATGACCAAGACATGAAGTATTCACGAAACCTTGACCCTGTAAATGGCAAAGGCATAGAATTCCTGTGGTATGATTTGACCAATAAGTAATACAAAAAGAGCCATGTCTACATTTTTGTGACATGGCTCTTTTTGTAAGTCTATTGTAATCGTATCTGGCGTTTGCGCACATGTAAAGGTTATGATTCAAGCAGCTTGTCGAACTTCTCCTGAAACTTGCCCTTTGCTGCTGCACCAACGAACTTGTCAACCAGCTGGCCGTTCTTGAAGAAAAGCACTGTAGGGATGTTGCGCACGCCGAACTCCATTGCTATGTCGTCGTTCTCCTCAACATCACATTTGCCTACCACTATCTTGCCCTCATACTCGTTTGAAAGCTCCTCAATGATTGGGCCTACCATGCGGCATGGACCGCACCATGTCGCCCACAAGTCTACCACCAAGGGCAGTTCGCCGTTCTTGTATTTCTCAAAGTTGTCGGCTGTAATTTCTACTGTCATTTTTTGAAATCCTTTCTGTTATAATTATGTATATAATGTGCAAAAGTAAGCAATTAGTCTGAGACTAACAAACTTTATGCCAAAAAGTTAGAACCCTACGCCTCTTGAATTGTCCTCGCGCTGTGTTATTGTCACCTTAACAGCGTCGGCGGGCAATATTTCCTCTATCAGTTCAGGCCATTCAAGAAAGCACAAGGCACCGCTGTAGAAATAGTCCTCATAGCCCATGTCGAACACTTCGTCTATCTTCTTTATACGGTAGAAGTCGAAATGGTAGATGTGCCTGCCATCCTTGGCGGAGGTATAGTCGTTGACGATAGCGAATGTGGGCGAGGTTATTACGTCCTCTACGCCAAGTTCTTCGCATACAGCCTTTATGAAAGTAGTCTTGCCAGCTCCCATATTGCCGTAGAAAGCGAAGACGTGGGCTTCCCCCATATTCTTTACAAACTCACGTGCGGCTTCGTGTATCTTGTCTAATGATTGAATTGTTATTTCCATATCTTTCGTTACAGTCTATTTCTGTTTCTTATTAGTTTATACTATAGCTCATCTCTGGTTGTTCTTTCACATACTGCACGAGATCCTTCTTTACTTCAATCCTGTTGTTGCGCGAGTGCAGCAACACGTTCGAATGACTTTCCTCATCGTGTATGTTGAAATACAGGTCAGTATGTCCCGGATTGTCGCTTACCATTGAGAGAATGTCGTTGACAATACTTTCGTCTAAGCTCTTGCTGTTTACGTTGATAGTGAAACGCTCTATCCGCTGCTCCTTCACTGTTTGCAGATACTCCACGTTTTGTATTACCAATGAGAAATATTGGCTTGTAGGAAAACGCTTTACGTATTTTGCCTTGACAAACACGGAGCATCCCTCAGTGAGCTTTCCGTTCCATTTGCCCCATTCTTCGCCAAAGAGCGCAATCTCGCCGGAACCGTTGAAATCCTCTATCGTCACAATGCCAAATGGCGACCCTTGGCGGCTGAAACGCTGAGCCACCTTTGTGACGATACCGCCGAACGTCAGCTCCTCCCTTTGCGCAAGCTCGTTTTGCAGGCTTCTATCGCCCACTTCAGAGCATTTGGTGTTGCACATGTTATTGAGGATGATAGCATAGTCGTCGAGCGGATGAGCCGACAGGTATATGCCCACAAGGCCTTTCTCCATGCCCAGGCGCTCGATGCTGCTCCATGTTTCCGCCTTTGGCGGCTGAGGCAAGGCTATTGCCACATCGGCTGCCATTGAGCCGAAAAGCGAATGTGTAGCCTCCTGCTTGTCTATTTGGTATTGCTGGCCGAATCTGACGAGGCTGTCAAGGAAGGTTTCTCCCTTGGCATTCGGGGCAAGATACTGCTCGCGCATAAGTCCGAAACAATCGAACCCTCCACTTAGGGCAAGACTTTCAAACGCCTTGCGGTTTACGTCTTTCAGGTTCACGCGCTCTGTGAAGTCGTATATGCTCTTATATGGGCCGTTGGCATTGCGCTCCTTGACTATTGCCTCAGCCGCGCCTGTCCCCATGCCCTTTATGGCAGAGAGACCGAAACGTATCTCGCCTTTCTTGTTTACGCCGAACTCTATATAGCTTTCGTTTACATCGGGACCGAGCGTAGGAATCTTAAGCGATTTGCATTCTTCCATTAGCTTCGTTATTTCCCCAATATCGGAGAAACGGCGGCTCATAAGCGCGGCCATGTATTCGGCAGGATAGTGAGCTTTAAGGTAAGCTGTCTGGTATGCCACCCACGAGTAGCATGTGGCGTGTGACTTGTTGAAAGCATAAGACGCGAACTTCTCCCAGTCGCCCCAAATCTTCTCCAGCACTTTCGGGTCGTGCCCGTTGGCTTCGCCTTGCTTGAGGAACTTAGGCTTCATGGCATCAACAATTGCCTTCTTCTTCTTACCCATTGCCTTTCGCAGTGCGTCGCTCTCGCCGCGGGTGAAGCTGGCAAGCTGGCGCGACAGAAGCATCACCTGCTCTTGGTAGACGGTAATGCCATAGGTGTCTTTCAAGTATTTCTCCATGCAAGGAATATCATACTTGATTCGGTCAGGATCCTTCTTACGGGCTATGAATTCAGGAATATAGTCCATAGGCCCCGGGCGGTATAGGGCGTTCATTGCTATGAGATCCTCGAACACCGTTGGGTGCAGCTCCTTGAGGTATTTCTGCATTCCCGGCGACTCAAACTGAAAAGTGCCTATCGTGCGTCCTTCCTGATATAGCTTGTAAGTCAGACTGTCGTCTATTGGAATGTTGTCAAGGTCAATGATGTCTCCCGTCGTCTGCCTTATCACCTTCACTGCCTCCTTAAGCTCCGACAATGTCTTCAGTCCGAGGAAGTCCATCTTGATAAGTCCTGTCGACTCAATCACATGGCCGTCATATTGAGTTTCCGAGCACTTCAAGCCTGAAAAGTCGGGGTCGTCGGCAGTTGCCAGTGGTACCCAGTCGCTTATCGGGTCACGGCAAATTATGAATCCGCAGGCATGCAGGCCTGTGCCGCGTATGGTTCCTTCCAGCATACGCGCATACTTGATGGTATTGCGCTCGCGAGGGTCAATTGACACTTCTGCCTCACGCAGTTCCGGCACACATTCCAGTGCATTTGCCAAGTTCATCTTCTTGCCCGTGGGCAGGCGGTCAGGAATCGCCTTCTTCAAGGCATTGGTGCGGTCAAGCGGCAGCTTCTCCACACGTGCCACGTCGGCAATGGAGTTCTTGGTCGCCATCGTGGCGTAGGTGATGATATGCGCACAGTTCTGGTGTCCGTATTTGTCCATGACCCATCTCAGCACCTTTCCGCGCCCGTCGTCATCGAAGTCGGTATCAATATCCGGCAGGTTCACGCGGTCGGGATTGAGGAAACGCTCAAACAGGAGGTCATATTTCAGAGGGTCAATCTTCGTGATGCCTAAACAGTAGGCGACTACTGAGCCTGCCGCCGAACCACGCCCCGGCCCCACCCACACGCCAAGCTCGTTGCGTGCGGCGTTGATGAAGTCTTGCACTATGAGGAAGTATCCAGGGAAGCCCATCGTCTTCATTACGTGAAGTTCAAACTTTATGTGCTCCTTCACCTCGTCAGGAATAGGGTCGCCATAGCACCTCTTGGCTCCGTCGTAAGCAAGCTTGGCAAGATAGTCGGCTTCAAACTTTATGCGGTAGATCTTGTCATAGCCGCCAAGGCGTTCTATTACAGCTTTAGCCTTGTCCTCAGGGAGTTGGTTTTCGCCATTCTCGTCAGAAGTGAATTCTTTGTAAAGATTATCTTCGCTGTATTTCTTGCGCCATTCCTCCTCAGTTCCAAAACTTTCAGGAATCGGGAAGAAAGGCATTATAGGGCCGTGGTCGATGCTGTAGGTCTCTACCTTATTTAATATCTCCAGCGTGTTGTCCAGTGCTTCAGGCACATCGCCGAAAATGGCATTCATCTCGGCACGCGTCTTAAACCACTCCTGCTTGCTATAAAGCATACGTGTTGGATCGTCGAGTTCCTTGCTCGTGGAGAGGCATAGCAAGTGGTCGTGAGCCTCGGCGGTATCTTTGTCTTCAAAGTGACAGTCGTTGGTGCAGATGAGCTTGATGCCGTATTCATTCGCAAACTGCATCAGCACATTGTTCACTTTTTGCTGCAAAGGATAGGTTTCGCGGTTTGCTCTTATGTTTGGGTCTGTGACCTGGTGGCGTTGAAGCTCAAGGTAAAAGTCATCGCCAAAAAGATTGTGATACCACTCCACAGCTTCGCGAGCTCCATTGATGTCTCCCTTCAGTATCTTCTGTGGTATTTCTCCTCCAAGGCATGCCGAACAGACAATAAGGTCTTCGTGGTATTTCTCAATGTCAAACCTGTCGGTGCGCGGCTTGTAGTAATAGCCATCCACCCACGAACGGCTCACGAGCTTTATCAAGTTCTTGTAGCCGTGGTAGTTTTTTGCCAATACTATGAGGTGGTAGCCGGAGCCGTCACCGGCTACCTTGTTCTTTTCCCCCTTATGATGGTGAGCCACGTACATCTCGCATCCGAAGATGGGCTTGAAGGGCTCCAGGCCTTCTGCCTTGCGCTTCTTGTTGACTGACGCGCAATAATCGGCAAACTCCTTTATGCCGTACATCACGCCGTGGTCGGTAATTGCCATTCCTTTCATTCCGTCTTTGATGGCTTTGTCTACCAAACGCGGCACTTTCGACTGTCCGTCAAGTATGGAGTAATGGGTGTGTACGTGTAGATGAACGAAATCTTCCATGATTTTTTCTGTTTCAAGGCGTAAAGTTACGGTTAAAAAACGACATGTCCAAAAGAAGAACGTGAAAAATTTGTGGGTTAAATAAAAAAGCTTTACCTTTGCAGTTAGCATTTAAATGAACAAAACTCTCATATTGATTTAAAACAATCAAAGCAATAGAAGGGTCATGGGAAAGAAATTAAAGAAACTTAAGAAAATACGTATACATCGAGAAGGCACTGATCAGCTGACCTTCGGTCTTATATTTATTATTGTTGGAGCCGTCCTGTTGTGGCACTTCGTGTCTTCGCCTTGGCCTTTCTGGGCTTTCCTCGCTGTTTTTGGCTTTCTCTACGCCAATGTCTTGAACTTCTACCAATGCCCTATACGTTATATTAATGTCGATGACACCGACGGCTTAGTCGTGGCTCCTGCTGACGGTAAGATAGTCGTAATAGAAGAAGTGGACGAGGACAAGTATTTTCACGACCGCCGCATACAGGTGTCCATCTTCATGAGCCCCACCAACGTGCATGCCAACTGGTTTCCCGTTGACGGAAAGGTAAAGTTCGTGAAGCATTTCAACGGCAACTATCACCGCGCATGGCTGCCAAAGGCAAGCTCTGAAAATGAGCATGCCGATATTATGATTACCACAGACAACGGCACTGATGTCCTTTGCCGTCAGGTAGCCGGAGCTATGGCACGCCGCATCGTGACTTACGCAAAGGCAGGGGAGGAATGCTTTATCGATGAGCACTTAGGCTTCATCAAATTGGGTTCGCGCGTCGACCTTTTCCTGCCGCTTGATACAGAGATATGTGTGACAATGGGGCAAAAGACCACTGGCGACTTGACCGTTGTCGGCAAACTGAAAAAATAAAAGCACCACCCCACGCTTATGAAGCTTATAAATTTCCCTAATGCTTTGACTTGTTGCAACCTTGTCTCAGGTTGCATCGCAACGTGTTTTGCATTTTTCCACAGCCCTGATTTGGCTCTGTTGTGGATTATAGCAGGTGCGGTATTCGACTTTTTCGACGGCATGAGCGCACGCGCTCTGCACATCTCGTCGCCCATAGGAAGGGAGCTTGACTCTCTTGCCGACGACATCACCTTCGGCGTAGCCCCTTCAACTGTCATTTTCTCGCAGCTCTTGGTCATGGATTATCCGTCGGTTCTCGGAAGCCTTTCCAACTATATCCCCTTTGTGGCTTATGTCATGGCGGCGTTCTCGGCATTGAGGCTTGCCAAGTTCAACCTTGACGAGCGCCAGCGCATGGGATTCATTGGGTTGCCGACTCCTGCCAATGCACTGTTCTGGGGCTCGCTCATCCTTAGCATGCAAGACTGGTTCAACAGTTTCGCCGCAGGTTCTTTGCTCATCATCGTGATGATGCTCGTAAGCTCGTGGCTGCTGATAAGCGAGATTCCGATGTTTGCCCTTAAATTCAAGCATTGGGGGTGGAAAGGAAACGAGCTTCGCTACAGCTTTATAGCCATTGCAGCCATTACGGTAATAGCAAGTACTGTGGCAGGAGCCGTAGTAGGCAGAGGCGTGCTCCTGGGCTTCCTCGGTTCTTGGTGGATTGTCATTCTTGTTTATCTGTTGCTATCGGTCTTTGCTGACATCAAGGCAAAGAAAGCTTAGGCTGTCAATCTTTTGAAAACAACAGGAAAATGATTGTCGTTAAGTTTCTTTTCGTCGTCTTCGTCATTGGTTTCTTGGCAGCTCTCAGAGTTGTTTGGAAAATTTACCGTCGCATCATGCGCAATGCCGCCGAACAGTTGAAGCAGCAGAGGGGTGGCGCGCAGGACAAGGGCGGCTATGCCCAAAGCCGTCAACGGTCTACTACTACTGCCAACGGCGACACGATAATCGACACGCGCAACCAAGAGCAAGCCAACAAAAAGATATTCTCCAAGGACGAAGGCGAATACGTTGACTTCAAGGAAAAGTAGCAAGGTATGCTTTTAAGGTATGCTTTTATTGTCAACGGGATTTCAAGTTAGTGGGAGTATTGTCTCTATATTCTTGAAGCCTGCAACCAAAGAGCCGTTTCTCGCTGTCTATACTTTCCGTTTCATATTTATGAAATTAATTCCGCAAACGGGATAAATTAAAAGTTTCATACGTTTTCCTTGTAAATTCATTCGTACAGAGCGATTTTTTTTGTAAATTTGCACTTGTCAATAGAATCTACGGGAAAAACATGGATATATCCGCAATAATGAAGTTCCTGACGGAGGTTGCAGCCAACAACAACCGCCCGTGGTTTCAGGAGCACAAGCAAGAATATGAACACGCCAAGGCAGAGTTTGAGCATGGTGTGGATGACCTTATAAAGGCAATTGCCATTTTCGACCCCACCATTGCCCACCTTACGGCAAAGGATTGCTGCTACCGCTTTTACCGTGACATACGTTTCAGCAAGGACAAGTCGCCATATAAGCGCCATTTCGGAGCTTATATATCAAGCCACGGCAGGCAGGGCTTGCATGGTGGCTATTATTTGCACTTGCAGCCAGGGCACAGCCTGTTGGCAGCCGGCTGCTGGTGGTTGCCAACCAACATACTCACGTCGATGCGCAACGAGATAATGGGCAACATAGACGAGTGGCGGCGTTGCGTAGAGGCTCCGCAGTTTGTAAGCCTGTTCGGCCGTCCCACGGAATCAGAATGGCGGGACGGCTATGAGGTTACGCCGAAGGGCTTCGGTGGGGACAAACTAAAGACCGCCCCGAAGGACTTCCCGCGCGACTATGAGTTTCTCGATTATCTTAAGATGAAGAACTATTGTGCATGGCACAGTGTGGAAGACGATTTCTTCAAGAGCGCGGACTGGACACAAAAGTCTGCCGACATATTCAAGGTGGCAAAGCCAATGATGGATTTTGTGAACAGCGTAGTAGACGATTATGAATAACGAGAGTTGGTAGTGGAGCGACTATTCGCACCAACTATTTAAGCTTACAGATATTATGAAAGATTTTCTTAAGTACATTTTCGCCACCTTTATCGGTATACTTGTTTTTACCGTGGTGGCTTCGTTCATAGCCGTCATCGGCTTTGTAGGCACGGCTGCCTCGCTCGGCTCATCGTCAGCTGTCAGCCTGAAAGACAGGTCGGTGCTCGTGTTGAAGCTTGACGGAGGACTCATGCCCGACCGCAATGCGTCGGCATCGTTCCTGAGCATGCTTCCTGGCAATTCGGGCGGACAAAGCGGACTGACGGAGACTATCTTGGCAATACGGAAAGCAAAAGAAAACGACAAAATTAAGGGCATATACATAGAGGCTGGCTCCATGACCTTTTATCCGTCGCAGATGCAGGAGCTGCGCAAGGCTTTGGCAGACTTCAAGAAGTCGGGCAAATGGATAGTCGCCTATGGCGAAGTCTACCAGCTCGGCAACTACTACATAGCCTCTGTGGCTGACAAGGTGTACATGAACCCGCAGGGTATGGTAGAATGGGACGGATTGGGAAGCAAGATACCCATGATGAAAGACTACTACACAAAGTTCGGAATAAAGTTCATGGCGTTCAAGTGCGGCAAGTATAAGAGTGCCGTTGAGCCTTACACCGAGGACAAGCTCAGTGAGCCGGCACGCGCCCAGGAGGAGAGATCGCTGCAACTGAGATGGGCTTCGATATGCAGTGATGTCTCGCAGAGCCGTGGCATCAGCGTGGACTCGCTCAACAGCTATGCTGACAACATGCTGTTGCTTGAGGATCCGCAAACGCTGGTAAAGAAGAAAATGGTCGACGGGCTGCTGTACTATGACCAGATGAAAGCTGATATAAAGAAACGCCTCGGGTTGGACAAGGACGACGACATTCCGCAGGTTACGGTCGCCGACATGGAAACCGTGGACAATAAAGCCGAAGGCGACAAGGTGGCTGTTTACTATGCAAGCGGCGAAATCTATGACGTGGCTCCACCCAACTCGTCTATCCAAGGTACGGAATGCATAGTAGGCCCCCAAATGGTGGAAGACTTGCAAGAGCTTGCCGACGACGAAGATGTGAAGGCTGTGGTGCTGCGTGTCAATTCGCCCGGCGGCTCGGCATACGCTTCAGAGCAGATATGGCACGCCGTGGAGATGCTGAAAGCAAAGAAGCCCGTGGTGGTTTCCATGAGCGGAGCGGCTGCATCTGGCGGCTACTACATCAGCAGTGGAGCCAATTACATATTTGCCGACCCGATGACCATTACAGGCTCGATAGGCATCTTCGGGCTGCTACCCGACGGTTCAAGCCTGCTGAAAGACAAGCTTGGCATCAAATATGAGAGCTTCAAGACCAACCGCAACTCCCTTTTCTTTAGCTCATCGTCGCTTCTCATGGGCTTGGTCAATGTCTTGAACGAGCCTCCGACCGCAGAGCAGCAGGCTAAATTTCAGGCAAATATCAACAGGGGCTATCGCAATTTCAAGTCGCGTGTGGCCCAGGGCAGGCACATGACTATGGCTCAGGTAGAAGACAGGGCGCAAGGGCATGTGTTCCTTGGCATCGATGCATTTAAGCTGAAACTTGTAGACAATCTCGGCGGACTTGACGCTGCCGTGACAAAGGCTGCCCAGCTGGCAAAGCTGGAGAAGTATCATGCCGTTGACTACCCGGCGCAGAAAAGCGTTCTTGAACGGCTCCTTGGTGATGACAGTGAGTCTACCGGCACCTATCTTGACGATCATTTGCGGATGATGCTTGGCGACTTTTACGAGCCTGTAATGGCAACGCGCAACCTCGGCTACATGAACTGCCGACAGATGCGCCTGCCGTACAATGTGGCTAATTATTGATTGATACAAAGAAATGGAAGGCGACCTCATAAGGATAAACGACTGGCTGCTGCCCCTGAGCTGGCTCTATGGTTTGGGCGTTGGCTTTCGCAACAAGCTCTTTGACCTTGGGCTGTTGAAGCAGAAGGCTTATGACATACCGGTAATATCAGTGGGCAACATAACGGTGGGCGGTACTGGCAAGACTCCGCACGTGGAGTATCTTGCCGACTTGCTGCGCGGCGTGGCAAAGGTCGCCATTCTTTCGAGAGGTTATAAGCGCAAGACCAAGGGCTACTTGCTTGCCGGCGAAAGTTCTACGGCGGCTGACATAGGCGACGAACCTTACCAGATGAAGCAGAAATTTGCAGACGTCTATGTTGCCGTTGACAAGAACCGCCGTGAGGGAATAGAGCGCTTGACACACGACAAAGCCACCAAGGACGTTGACGTGATACTCCTTGACGACGCTTTCCAGCATAGATACGTGAAGCCGGGCATCAACATCCTGCTGGTAGATTATCATCGGCTTGTCATCTACGACAAGCTGTTGCCTGCCGGGCGCTTGCGCGAGCCTGCAAGCGGAAAGGCAAGGGCGGACATAGTGATTATTTCCAAATGCCCGAAGGATCTGAACCCGATGGAGATTCGTGTTCTTACGAAGACCATGAACCTCTACCCCTACCAGCAGCTTTACTTCACTTGCATTGACTATGGAGAGCTGTATCCTGTATCATTGTTTGAGAAAGGAAAAGGAACTACCGAATATAATCGTGCCCATAAGCCCTTACAACTCAACTCTCAAAACGTTCTCCTCATAACGGGCATAGGGTCGCCCAAGCAAATGGAGAGCGACCTGAAAGGCAGATGCCGCACTATAACTCCGCTTGCCTTTGCCGACCACCATAACTTCTCGGCGCGCGACGTGGAGAAGATAAACAGCACGTTTGCCGCGATGCCGTCGCCCAAGGTGATAATCACCACAGAGAAAGACGCGACGCGCCTTAAAGGCCTTGAAGGACTTGACCCAGACGTTGCCGAAAGCATATACGTGCTTCCGATAAGCGTGAAGTTCATGCTTGGCCAAGAAGAAATGTTCAACAGAAAAATAATCAGTTATGTACGAAAGAATTCAAGAAACAGCATCCTGGTTAAAAGAAAGGATGACCACCAGCCCAAAAACGGCAATCATACTGGGCACAGGTCTCGGACAATTAGCTTCAGAGATAACGTCTGACATAGAGTTCGCATACAAAGACATACCCAATTTCCCTATCTCTACCGTTGAAGGACACGCCGGCAAGCTCATCTTTGGCAAGCTCGGCGGCAAGGACATCCTCGCTATGGACGGGCGTTTCCATTTCTACGAGGGATACTCGATGAAGGAAGTGACATTTCCCATACGCGTGATGTATGAACTTGGCATAACCACGCTTTTCGTGAGCAATGCCTCCGGCGGCATGGATCCAGGTTTCAAGATTGGCGACTTGATGATTATCGATGACCACATCAACTTGTTCCCTGAGCATCCGCTGCATGGCAAGAACTTCCCTACCGGCCCACGCTTCCCCGACATGCACGAAGCTTATGACTTGCAGTTGCGCAACCTTGCCGACGAAATAGCCCGTGATAAAGACATTAGTGTGGTGCATGGAGTTTACGTGGGGGTGCAGGGACCTACGTTTGAGACTCCTTCCGAATACAGAATGTACCACCTGCTTGGCGGCAGTGCCGTGGGCATGAGCACGGTGCCGGAAGTGATTGTGGCGCGCCATTGCGGCATGCGTGTCTTTGGCATAAGCGTCATCACCGACCTTGGCGGCTTCGACGTGCCCGTGGAGGTGAGCCATGAGGAAGTGCAGCTGGCAGCCAATGCTTCGCAGCCTCTTATGACGGAGATATTTAGGGAGATGATAAAGAGAAGCTAAGACGACATGGAAATAAAAGAACTGGGTGAGTTTGGGCTTATCCGCCGCCTCACTAAAGACAGCCCGGCAAAGAACGAGTCTACGCTGAAGGGCGTGGGTGACGACTGTGCCGTGCTTTCATACCCCGACAAGGAGGTGCTCGTAACCACTGACATGCTCTTGGAGGGCGTGCATTTCGACCTCACTTACAACGACATGGCTCAGCTTGGATACAAGAGCGCAATGGTGAACCTCAGCGACGTGTTCGCCATGAACGGCACGCCACGCCAGCTGCTCGTAAGCATTGCCTTGGGCAAACGTTTCAAAGTTGAGGATTTGGATGATTTCTACAGAGGACTGCACCAGGCTTGCGACAAGTGGAATGTTGACATCGTTGGCGGCGACACTTGCTCGTCGCTGACCGGACTTGCCATTAGCATAACCTGTATTGGCGAAGCCGCAAAAGAGGACATTGTCTATCGCAATGGTGCCAATGAAACTGACCTTGTGTGCGTCAGTGGTGACCTTGGCGCGGCTTACATGGGCTTGCAGTTGCTTGAGCGTGAGAAACATGTCTACTATCAACAGATAGACAGTATCAACGACAAGATACGCAAGGCGCAGAAGGAAGGCAACGAGGGGCTTGTGAAGCACCTTCAGGAAGAAGGCATGAAGTATATTGACTTCCAGCCCGACTTTGCTGGCAAGGAGTATCTGCTGCAAAGGCAACTAAGGCCGGAAGCGCGTGGCGACATCATGCAGTTGTTGCATGAAAACAACATACACCCGACGGCAATGATGGACATCAGCGACGGACTCAGCTCTGAGTTGCTGCACATCTGCCACCAGAGCCATTGCGGTTGTCGAATATATGAGAAGAACATCCCTATAGATTACCAAACGGCGGTGGCTGCCGAGGAATTTAACCTGAATGTCACCACGTGCGCCATGAACGGCGGTGAGGATTATGAGTTGCTTTTTACCTGCCCCATTGGCGACCACGACAAGCTTGACGCCTTGCAGAGTCAGGGCATTCACCAGATAGGCTATATAACAAAGGAGCAGCTGGGCTGCCGCCTTATCTCGCGTGGTGACGGGCAGGAATTCGATATTACCGCGCAGGGTTGGAACCCACTTAAGTAATGCTTTTGCGATGCATTAAGACTGCATCTTCCGGTTTATTGTGTAGGTGTGCCAAAGAAGAACCTAAAGGTCGCATTACTATCGTTTGCTTGCGCTTGCAAGGTTGGGTAAAGTCCTTTTATATGGTTGTGTGTGTTGGCACACCTGCATCCTTTTACACTCTTTCTTAATTTTGGCCATAAGGTTCAATGATATTTGCTCGCAGCAAGTTCACGGTAACTTGCGTTAAAGCTCCCATTCGAGTATAAAGAAAAGTACTATGAGGTTTACGATATACCCTCCGCAAGCCATACACGAACTTGGCAAGCGTGAGAACCAGGAAGACGCTATATATCCAAGGAAAGGTGAGGCAACAGAGCGCGATCGCCTTTTCATTCTTTGTGACGGTATTGGTGGCCATGAGAAAGGAGAAGTGGCGAGCAATACCGTTAGCATGGCAATGGCAGAGTATCTCAACAAGAACGCAAGTGCAGACAAAGTGGTAGGCGATGGCGTTCTGCTTGCTGCTCTTGAATACGCTTGCCGGCAACTCGACGCTATAGACGATGGCGCCGTGCGAAAGATGGGCACAACGCTTTGCCTGCTTCTTTTCCATCGTGGCGGACTAACGTCAATGCACATTGGTGACAGCCGCATCTATCACATCCGCCCGTCGGAGCACAGTCTTCTCTACCAGAGTAAAGACCATTCCCTTGTCTACGACCTCTATCAGGCTGGCGCGATAACCTACGACGAGATGCGCACGTCGCCACAGAAGAATATCATTACCCGTGCCATACAACCTGGTGTGGACAACCGTGTGCGCCCCTCCATAGTCCACATTACAGACATCCTTCCCGGCGACTGTTTCTATATCTGTAGCGACGGCATGCTGGAGCAGATGGGCAATGAGGAACTCTGCGACATCTTCTCTGCAAATGGCTCAGACAAAAAGAAATGCCAACAGCTTGTTGCCGCAACCATTGACAACTATGACAATCACTCGGCTTACTTCGTCCATATAAAAGATGTTACAACAGAAAAAGGTTACAACATCAAAGACGATGAACAAACTTCAACGGACAATGCACTTAACATAAAGCCGTATATTGAGTGAACATAAGATGGCACAGGAATGGCTGCCACACTGATTAGGCCTGGCTCATTATTTAGACATCTGTTCTTCCCTTCTTTGTCTCCTATGTCTTTTAAAAGTGTATGACAATTGCATGTGTTGTGAAAAGTCATGCGAAGCCGTTGCAGAATTATAAAGAAAACTGACAAAAAATAATACGTTATTAATAATAATATTACAAAGCCCTGTCCAACTCTTTTTACGACACAATTATAGCATGTTTATAATGCGCCAGC
>CAZEEP010000018.1:24822-49059 GCA_964511295.1 uncultured Prevotella sp. | reverse complement strand
AGCCCTGTCCAACTCTTTTTACGACACAATTATAGCATGTTTATAATGCGCCAGCCCTAAATAAAAAACGCAATAATATTACATTATGGTCATAACTTAAAACAATGACGACTGTCACGTGATTGCGTTTCGACCAACATGTGATTTCATTGCGCCCGTCACGCAATATAAATACGGCTTAATTGCAACATGACATTGTTAGGCAACAAATATATATAAGGCAACTTGGCAAAAGATTGAAAGCAAAAAAAGGAAAAAGTTTTTTTAAAAAGATTTGAGAAAACAAGTGCTATGAAATAGGCGACATACTGTATACAGCTTTGCCTAAAGAAATGAGTTTTATCATTTGATTACGGGTTGAATCAAGGATTTTACTCAATTTGACCTTAATATCAACCTTTTACATATCCGTATTTTGGGGTAATTTTTCAGCCAAAAAAAATCAAGAACCTTACCTCAAAAAATGAAGAAAGTAAAAATAGGCAGCCTCATTCTCTTTTTAACGGCGATGATGTTTGTTGCGAGCACAACTGCCCAAGCACAGCAGGCAGAGCGCACTATGAGTCTGAAAGAGCTTTTCCAACTGGCCGACAGCGCCAGCCTTGCCCTCAAGAGTGCCAAGAGCCAAGCACAAGTTGCCGACGCCGCCGTGGAGGTTGCGAAAAACAAGCTGCTGCCCGATGTCAACGTCACGGCTTCAGCCACCTACAACGGCAACGCATGGATGGCCGATCGTGACTTCAGCAACGGCAAGACTCTCCATTCTCCACACTTCGGCAACAATTTCGCCTTGGAAATAGCGCAGGTGGTATATTCAGGGGGAGCCATCAAGCACGGCATCGAGCGCGCGAAGTTACAGGCACAGTTGGCATCGCTCGACGTGAGCAACCTGCAACAGAAAGTTAGATTCCTGATAACGGGCTACTACCTCAATGTCTATAAGTTCCGCAACATGAAGCTGGTCTATGACCGCAACATCAAGCGCATAGAACAAGTCATAAGGGACATGCAGGCACGCGAGAAGCAGGGACTGATACTCAGCATTGACATCACGCGATATGAGGTGCAGTTGCAGAACCTGCATTACAAGCGCACCGAGCTGATGAGCCAGATAGACGTTTACAACAACCAGCTGGCGACGACACTCTCCCTGCCTGAGGGCACACAGATAATGCCCGACACCACACTGCTCAACCTCTCAATGCGCGAATACTCTGAGGTCGACCTGCGCGCCATGACCCACGAGCTTTCGCCAACGTTGCAGATTGGCAGGATCAACATTGACCTTAGCCGCAATCAGGAACATATCGCGCGCTCCGGCATGCTCCCCAAAGTGAGCGTCATCGCCGGCGACCGCCTACAGGGGCCGCTGACAATGGAGCTGCCCCCCGATAGACAAGAACCTCAACACGTGGTATGTTGGCGTAGGGCTGTCGTTCAACCTGGGCAACCTCTACAAGTCGAGACGCGAAGTGGCACAAAGCTGACTTGCCACATCAACGGCGCAAGCACGTTATGCCGAGATGCAGGAGAATGTTGACCTGGACATACACCAGGCTTACGTCAACTACCGCAACGCCTTCAAACTGCTGCACACGCAGGAGAAAAGCCTGCAACTCGCCAAGGAGAATTACGCGGTGACAGCCAACCGCTACAACAACGACCTTGTGTTGCTCATCGACCTGCTCGATGCCGACAACATAAAGCTCGATGCCGAGATACAGTATGTCAACGCACGCATCAACATAATATACAATTACCATCGCCTGCTCTACGTGACAGGGACTTTATAACGAACAAAAGAAAAGAACATGAACAAGAAGTCAGCAAAGAAACTAATCCGCACCACAACCATCATAGCCATAGTGGCCGTGGCACTTGCCTGGGTATGCAGCCACTTCGTCCACCTCGGGGCTGTGGAATGGACAGACAACGCACAGGTGCGCCGCAACCTCGTGCCCATCAACAGCCGCGTGCAGGGCTATGTCAAGCGAATATGCTTTAACGACTTCGAGGAGGTGAAGGCTGGCGACACGCTGGTCATCATTGACAACTCGGAGTATTTGTTGCGCGTTGCCCAGACCAACGCCGCATACCGGCGCGCGCTGGTTGACAGCACCGCTATGGGCACCACCATCTCGACCACGGACAACAACCTTAGCGTAAGCGATGCACCTCATCATGGTGGGCGTGTTGGCACTGGCGTTGCTCGTCATCCACCTCACCATGCGCCGCGACTACTGCCTCGGCCCCTACCAGCCGTTCAAGGGCATCGACTACCTTGGCACCACGCTATGGAGCGTGTTCCTGCTCAGCGTGCTCTTCATTGGGCTGTACGGTTCGCATCACGACTGGTGGCAGGGCAAGGAGATACGCATAGCCACGGCGTTCGCCATCGTGTCGCTCGCCTTGGCTGTCTACCATGCGGCTACCGCCGAGCGACCTTTCATACACCTGGCGACATTCGCGCAGCCGAAGTTCTTCATCATCTCGATGCTATTCGTAAGCTACTCAGTATTGAGCGGCACGGCGGGGCAAATACAGAACATGTTCACCGAGGGCACACTGAGCTTCGACATGTTCCACTCCATATCGCTCAACTGGAGTGTCGTGGCAGGCATCCTCTGCGGGACACCCTTCACCTTCTACGCGCTGGCAATGAAGAAATGGCACCCACGCAACGTGGTCATCGTGGGCTTCTCCTTCTTCACCATGTACCAGGTGGCGCTCTACTTCCTGATAGGACCCGAGACGGGCTACCACCAGCTGTGGCTGCCAATGTGGCTCAGGGGCGTGGGCACGGCCGTGCTGTACGTGGTGCTGGCATACACTCTGGGAAAGAACGTCCCGTTCGTGTATTATTTCCAAGCCCTGTGTCCCATCGGCTTCATCCGCACGGGCGTAGGAACTCCGGTGTGCCAATCGGTGCTGTCGCACCTGCTGAACATTTTCCACAAGGAGAGCCTCATGCAGCTATCGGCGGAGATGACGCTCGCCAATCCCGTGACCAAAAACTTCTCGGCACTATACGCCGAACTGCAAAGGCAGTCAATGATGGTTGGGCTGAAAGAGGTATTCGGCATAGCCGCCGCAGTGGGCATCGTCACCATAATATGCCTCTGCTTCTCTGACCTGCGAGGTAAGTTCAAGGGTGTCATCCCCAAACTGCCAAGCCTGTGGCGGATGGTGAAATACGACAAGCGGCATTGACAACGAAAGATTCTACTGCCTGCCGCTCTGTTTTAGCGCATGTGTGTTGCGATATTCCTTGGGCGACATTCCTGTATACTGCTTGAAGTATTTACGAAAAGTGAACTGCTCGGGAAAGTTCAGTTCTGCGGCTATTTGCTTGATGCTTTTGTCGCGCTGCTCAAGAAGCAACTTGGCATATGTGGTTGTAACGGTAGCAATCCACTCCGAGGGGGGCTTGCCTGTTGCAGCCTTGATGAGCGTTGTGAAATGTCCTGGCGAGAGATTTGCCTCCGACGCGTACCACGACACACTGCGCTCACGGCTATAGCTCTCATGCAAGGCAAGGATAAAGCGGTAGGCGACAATCTCCTGCCTGTTGATATTATCCACTTGTACAGGATAGTTGCGGATATGGTTGCCAACAACCTCCAACATTGTTTCGTGACGAATCAGGTGTATGTGGTGCGAGAGAAGTGCGCGCTCGTCGGAAAGGATATCTGTATCAAAACGCTGCTGCTTCTGGCAGATGCGAGCGTCTTGGTTGACAATGTAGGAAATCTCCTCCTCCGACAGTTGCCAGCAAGGATATTCACTCACTTTTAGAGGGATGCCTGTATCAACAATCATTTTGAAAATTGGATAAAAAACTTTAAGGTCATTGACAAACGATATTGAGCGGAAGTCTTCAGATGGAGTGATGCTATAAATCTGCACAAGGGGCGTGACGATGAACACGCTGCCTCGTGTCAATATGAAATTTTGCCCATTTATCACTATGTCCGCGCGCCCCTCCGTGCAGAGGGCGAAGCCTCCTTTGTTCCAGAAGTGCGGCAGTGGGGTATCGGTTTGCGGTGTAACGCCTTTGTTGTCTGCCATATAATATCCCTTGGATGGTTTACCGAGGCAAAGATACGTAAAAAGCGTGAGTTCGGGACATGGTACTTGGTGTTTTTTTTACCAACAATCGTGGATATTGCTCAATATTCCGACGATATTAACCTTGTTTTTGATTTATAAACAGACTACCTTTGCAAAATAATTTTTGAAGGCTATGGGCATTAATGATCTTACATGGAATCCGTGGCACGGTTGCCATAAGTGCAGCGAGGGTTGCCAAAACTGTTACGCTTACTTTCTCGACAAGCGTTACGGGCGCGATACCAGCCAGGTGTCGCTCAACAAGTCGAACTTCGCGCTGCCGGTAAAGCGCGACCGAGAAGGGCGTTACAAGTTGCCATCCGGGGCGTTCGTGCGCGTGTGCATGACGAGCGACTTCTTCCTGGAGGAGGCTGACGCGTGGCGCGACGAGGCCTGGGACTACATTCGCCAACGACCGGACGTTACGTTCTCGTTGCTCACGAAGCGTGCCGAACGCATTGCCGACCACCTGCCGCGCGACTGGGGCGAGGGCTGGGATCATGTCCAGTTTGCCGTCTCTGCCGAGAACCAGCGGCGTGTTGACGAGCGCATACCCCACCTGCTGCGGGTGCCGTCGAGGCACAAGTGGGTCAGCGTGAAGCCCTTCATTGGCGAGGTGGACCTGTCGCCGTATCTCGCCACGGGAGAGATTGAAACCGTGCTGGCAGGCGGCGAGAATTACCTTGGCTCACGCCCGTTGCACTATGATTGGGTGAAGTCGCTCAACGAGCAGTGCCGCGCCGCCGGGGTGCGCCTGATATTCGGGCAGACGGGCAACGTGTTTGTGAAGGACGGCAAGGAATACAAGATACGCAACCGCACCGAGCAGATGATACAGGCACTGAAGTCGGGGCTGCACTACCCGGAGGTTGACATTGAGGCCGAGGTGGCAAAGGTGCTGGAGCGCAAGGAGCGTATGAAGGCCCTGCGCGGCAGGAAGTGTGAGGAATGAAGGCCATGAGACAATTATTATATGTATTTGCTGTGATGCTGGCAATGCTGCCGGCGAGTTCGACAGCGCAAAACGCGAATAAGAAGATGGAAGAAGTTACAGCCACGGCACTGTACGGTGCCTACAAGGCCAACGGCACGGCGGCCGACAAGAAGTATGGCATGAAGACCATGCAGATCAGCGGCGTTGCCGTGAAGGTGGGGCCCGATGTTTACGGACTGCCGTCTGTAGAGGTCGCCGGCAAGGTGGGCGAGAGCTGCAAGGCACTGTGCGTGCTTCCGTTCATGGACTACCTGAAGCTGCGCAAGGTGAGCAAGGGCGACCGCGTCGTGATGCAGGGCGAGGTGCGCGGCTTCGCCGGCGAGTATGACCTTGTGGTGGTGAAGCAGAGCAAGATAGTTTCGGTAAACGGCAAGAAACCATAAAAACAAGAAATACTTATGAAAAACACTAAACAATGGTTGTATGACAACTGGATGAAGGCTACGCCCTTCTTGGCACTCTACTCGTTTGTTCTTATCTGGCTTTATGTCAGGGAGCAGAATTACGCCCTGTTCCTCATCTGGATGCAGGTGCCGATATATTGGTTCCACGAGTTTGAGGAGTATGTTTGCCCGGGCGGCTTCCTCGACTTCTTCAACCGCAAGCCGCTTGGCTCCAAGCTCGGCGACTATCCTCTCACCAAGGCAGGCTCGTTCTGGATTAACATCCCGCTGGTTTACGTCCTGTTGCCCTTGGCCGGGCTGGTGTCGCATTTCTACGGCGTGGAGTGGGGCTTGTGGACGGCATACTTCTCAGCCCTCAACGCCTTTGCCCATGTGGTGATGTTCTTCGTCTTTGGCTTCAAGTACAACCCCGGATTGGTGGCGAGCGTCTTTGTCAATATACCGTTCGGAATATATATGGTGTGGTACTTCCTGTCGAACAACCTTGTGTCAACGGAAGTAAACATTGCCAGCATCATTTTCGGGATATTGGCTCAGGCATCCATGATGATTTACGGCTTTGCCTACCTGGTGCCCAAGATGAAGCGAGAGGGGCTGAAGGCGTAATTGGTTTACTCCCGTTGCTTATAATCCCCATAAGCGGACTAAACTTTTGTACATTGAAAACATAAATATGCTGGCGAAAAGAGTCATTGTTCTTTTTCTTTTCGCCAGCTATATTATTGCAAGCCTGTAGCCCACACCCCGGACATTGACAATCCTTATCCTCGGGTCCTTGTTGAGTTTGTGCCTGAGCTTTGTGATAAACACTTGCAGACTGCGAGCGTTGAAGAAAGTGTCGTCGCCCCACAACTCCTTTAATATAAAAGAGGTCTCGACAACACTGGCAAAGGGATTTGCCTCGTTGCTCACCAAGCTTTTCCCAGCAAGTAATTTCAATATCTGCGTCTCACGATAAGACAGTTCTGTTGTCTCGCCGTCGATGACGAGTTGCTGCTTGTCGCAATCGAGGGCGTACCTGCCAACTTGCAAGGTTCTTACCGGCTGTTGTGAATAACGTGAGGCTCTTGCTGCAAGGGCACGGACACGGACGACGAGCTCTTGAATACTGAAAGGCTTCTTTAGATAATCGTCGCCACCGGAATGGAATCCTTCGATGACATCTTGCGTGGAAGAACGTGCCGTAAGGAAAAGGATAGGAGTGAATGTGTCGCTCTCTCTTATCTTCTTCACCATCTTAAAACCGTCCATCTTAGGCATCATGACATCAGCAATGAGCACTTGCGGTTTGAGGGCAAAGAACTTTTCCAGCCCGTCTTCTCCGTCTATTGCAATGCTTATATCGAAGCCCTGAGTATCAAGGGTGTCCTTGATAATCATTGCCAATGTCGACTCGTCTTCTACCAATAACACATTTATCTTATTCATTATAGTATTTCGATTTAAAAGAAAGAATTTGCTCCACCAAACCTGTAAGCTTGCGCAGTTGCTCCAATGAAGCCTTCAGATATTCCTTGCGTTTCTCCTCGTCAGCATCAAGCCCGTAGTTTAGCAGCGCGTCGTTGGCGGCGTAGGCAATGGCGATGGGAGTTTTCAGTTGGTGAGTCATATTGTTAGTGAAATCGGTTTTCATCTTGTCTATCTTCCTCTGCCTTTTGATTATGAGTATGAGCCATAGGAAGACGAAAGCGAGGAGAACCATCAGTAGAAAAGAGGCAACAATGATACCGCCCATCTGCTTCACTGCCACCCAACGGGTAGAGGGCAATATGAGCTGGTAGTAAGTGTTTATTACGTAGTCTATCTCCAAGTTGTAAACCTCATAGTGGTTTTTATGATTTGCAAAAAGAGCTTTGTCTCCAATTATCTTGAGCGTGTCTACAATTGTAGCCTTGTTTGTTGCCTTGTCATGGCGGTATAGGTAGAGCAACAGATGCGGACAGTTGATGCCAAGTCGTTCAAGTTCATGGGTAAGGCATTTGTTGTAGTAGTCCACATTGATGTCTATCACTCCGTCAAGTCCGGTGTGGAGAGCCTGCTGCATTGCCATGCCGAGCTTGTTCACGCCCTCATTAGTTTTCAGATAATTCTTCAAGCCTGAGTTTTTATTGGTTACAGACTGGTCTATGTATGACTTCGTCTCCACGGAGGCACTGTCTTTATTGTTATAGTCTCTATAGGTTTGGTAATTCCAGGAAAGACTAACCTCCCTGCTTTCGTCTTTGCCGTGAGAGCTATGGAACAGCCCTACCCTCTTGTCCATTTCCTGAAGGTCTGCCCTGCGCATAGCTTCGGCAATGTCGGTTTTCAATTGTACACGTTTAGCCCGATACTGACCCACGAGCCAGTAAACTTGATAAGTGAGGATTGCAGTCAAAGCAATGAACACGGCAATGGCGACATTTCTGAAATTATTTCTTTCCACCTTGCAAAGATAGCAAATATCTTACGTCATGGTTTGTTTTTTACTGCTTATTGCGCTTTTGGTAAGACTAAATAACACTTCTGATAACACTTGGTAAGCGAAATAAGTTGCGGCATTGGTCTACGCTCCTTAACTTTGCATCGTTATCCCTTTGCAGGGTGCGGCCCTTGTGGTCGTCCGATTGCCCAAACAGGGCAAATCAATCAGTCCATAATTCGGTCTTTTAGACGGATTGGACGGGCACCAAGACCGCCCCTGCAAGCAAAAAAACAACTATGCGAAAGATTACCATTATATTCATCGTTTTGCTTTCGGCAGTTACTCTTGCCAAAGCCCAATCAACAGATTCCCTACGCATGGACAGCATGGTGCATGAATTGCCCGATGTGTTAGTTAAAGGCGAGCGGCCGATAGCCAAGGTTAAAGGTGGGGCAATCATCTACGATCTCCCCCGGCTGATAAGCAACCGTGCAGTGAACAACGCTTACGAAGCAGTGAAACTGTTGCCGGGAGTGGTAGAGAATGACAGTAAGCTGACTCTTGGCGGCATCGCCACCACAGTCATCATCAACGGCAAAGTGACCACGCTTTCTGCCGAAGAACTCTACGCCCAACTCAGGGCTATGCCGGCATCGAGGATAGAGTCGGCGGAAGTGATGTACACGGCTCCGGCAAGGATGCAAGTGCGTGGCTCGGTTATAAACATCAGACTAAAGCGGAAGAACGAAGGCGACACACCGCTATCCGGTGAGGTCAATCTTGCGTGGAACCAGCAGCATAATGCCCGATATGGCGAGCGTGCTTCATTGCTTTACAACATAGGCAAACTTAGCATCGACGCAATGTATCTTCATTCTCACGGCAAGGGATACAGTCGCACTGACCAGCAGAGCCGCCACTCGTTGGACAACGGAGAGGTCTACAATATTGATATTAGCCAGCGCAACAAGGAGAGTGATTATGGTGATGACTTCCGTTGGGGCTTCGACTATGCCTTTGCAAAGAATCATACACTGAGCATCGTCTATACGGGACAATACACTCACGACAGATACAATACTGTTATGGAAGGCAATATTTCTGCCGACAACTGTTTGCTTTCGCATGGTTGGCTTCATAACCTTCGTCTTGACTATCAGTTGCCTTTCGGTTTAAAGGCTGGAACAGAACTCACTTACTATAAGAAACCTGAACGGCAGTGGCTCAACAGTAGTCTGCCTACTGGCACGATGCAGTATGTTGTCAACGACCGTCAGAAGGTAAACCGCTATAAGTTCTTTCTTTCGCAAGAGCATGGACTTGGCAGCGATTGGGGAATCAACTACGGAGCCACTTACACCACAAGCATCAACCATAGTGGGCAACAATATGACGAGATGCAGTCTACTACTGGCTCTGAGCCTGACAACTCCGTAATCCGCCAGCGTGAAGACTACATGAATGTCTACTTTGGAGCAAACAAGAGTTTTGGAAGCAAGCTGTCTGCTGAGGCTTCTTTGGCGGCAGAATACTACCATTCACCAGCTTGGCATCAGTGGACTGTTTACCCTACTTTCACCCTGACATGGCTTCCTGCCGACACACATGTATTCCAGTTAGGCTTGAGCACCGACAGAGAATATCCATCGTATTGGTCAACTTCCAATTTCGTGACTTACAGCAGTGGCGGCTACAATGAGATTACCGGCAACCCGAATCTTAAGCCAAGTACTTCCTATAATGCGAGGATAGTTTATATCTTGAGGAGTAAATATCAGGCAGTGCTTTTCTTCAACCATGAAAAGGATGCATTCCTCCAATGTCCTTATCAGCGTCACGACCGCCTCGCCACTGTTTACCAGTATCGCAATCTGAATTATGACCAGAAAATCGGCTTGCAACTTGTAGCCCCGTTCAAAATCGGCAGTTGGTGGAGCACACGCCTGACGCTCATCGGCATGTGGCTGCGGCAGAAAGACGACCACTATTTTGATATACCTTACAACCGCCATCACCTTGTAGGCATTGTTATGACTAACAATACTTTCGTTCTCAGCAAGTCGCCTGACATCTGCCTGACAGTAGACGGCAAGTTGCAGACGAGTGCCATTCAGGCTACCTACGACCTTGGCCCTTGTCAAAACGTTGACGCAAGCCTTCGTTGGCAGTTCTGGGGCAAGAAGGCGGTGCTGCGCATCTTCTGCAATGACATCTTCGAGAGCAGCGACATAAAGACATCCATCAACTACCGTGGCCAAAACATGCGCATGTCTTTCTCTGCTTATCGCGAAATGGGATTGTCCTTCACTTATCGCTTTGGCGGATACAAGGACAAGAAACGGCAGCAAGTCGACGCATCACGGTTTAAGTAAATTATCCTTGTGCAACCCAAACACCAGCAATTAGCATGAAAACTTTTTTCCTTTCCTTGATTTGTCTTTTGACGGCAGTCGCAATGAAGGCTGACAACAGCATTGCTAAAGGTGACTCTTGCTTAAAGAACTATGACGTAAAACATGCCTTGAACTATTACGAAGTAGCATTGAAAAGTAACGACAATGTTGCCTTGCGTGAGAAGATAGCGGAATGCTACTACAGGCAGAACCGCTGGGCAAAAGTCATCGACACACTGGAGCCAGCTCCGGATGACTCATTGAGCCATGACGCTATGCGCCAACTCTTCTATAGCAACAAACAGTTGGCGAAAGCATCTGCACAACAGGCTTGGGGAAGGGAAATCATCGCCCGTTGGCAGATGGACGGAGAGATAGTGGCAGAACTGGCAAAATCTTACCTCGTCAATGAACGTACTGATGAAGCGGAAAAACTCTGCAACGACTATTGGATGCGTGACGAGGGCAACAACGCCGTAAACAGCATCATGGCAGATATTTATATGGTGCAAAAGCAATGGCAATTGGCAAAAGACAGCTACCTCTTGCTCTTGCAGCAAGGCGACAGCACATATAAAAATCTGTTCAACCTCGGTGCTTGCTATGAGCATATGCCTTCTGATGACTATAAACTAAGAAAAGACCTTACACAGAAGGCAAAAGAGTCTTTCGAAGCTGCCATAAAAGTTAGCCTTGGAACGCAGCCTGGTGCAATGTTTCATCTCGCCGTCCTGCTCAATTCCGAAGGAGACTCTAAACAGGCGAAAGCCTATTTCGAGTCTGCCTTGAAGCTCCTGCAACCAGACCCGAATATAATGTTTACCTGCTACCGCGGTTTAGGCGAGAGTTATTATGCTGAACAAAACTGGCAGCAGGCAAACTATGCTTTTCAAGACGCACTAAAGTACATGCCTGATTCATACACCACAACGTATTATCTCGGTATCACCTACCAAGCCATGAACGATTCTTCCAATGCCTTCCTCAACTACAACGCCTTCCTCCAACATGCCGAAAGCATGAAGGAACAGACAGAACAGATGAAAGAGATGATTGCCGACGCACAAAAACGCAGAAGCGAAATGGCAAAGAAAATGCATTGGAAAATTCATTGATATGATGACGGATATAATTAAGTATTTGTTTCCCTAAAGGTACTTAACTACATAGCGCGTATTTACAACCAGTTATTACTCAATATTTTGCAAGTAATAAGTCGGAAATATGGTCATAACCTTTAATTGTGCATTCTAAAAGGTGAAGATTTAACGTCTTTATTGTTTCTTAACGCTCGAAGCGTGTCAATAAAGGGTGTTTCTTCTCTTTTCAGTGCTATTGTAAGTTTGATGTTTCCATCATTCCACGTTTTCGGCACAAAGGTACGACAATTTCCAAGAACGGCAAAAGCACACTCTTATCAATCTATTATTTTGGAGGGAGTGAAATCTGCCGCTTGCCAAATTTCTCTCTATCGAAAATAATAAGCCTCTAAAAGATTTGAGAACAGTTTGAATGATAGGTTATCAAGTTAAGACCTATTATTTACGCTGTTCTATGGTTCTACTATTTCGTCAGTCGTTTATCTCCTTTGCCGGATGCGGATTCAAGCCAAACCGATGAATAAGAAAAGGTTTTGGAACTGTTTATTCTCCAACGGAGGAAGAAACTGCTCCAAACGGTTTACCGCTTGACCTTTTCCTATTCTAAACTAGGTTTGGCTACCTTTGCATCCGACAAAGGATATAAATGACAGGTCATTCGGTTATTAAATACATAGCAACAGAGTGAGAATTATTCATTTTCTTGCCATATCAGCTAAAAAAAGCATCAAGCAAGAAATAACTGATTTATTTTTTTGTAATTTTGCATCATTAAAAGAGACATTTATATGACGCACAAAGATATTAACCGAATAAAGGTCGTACTTGTGGATAAGAAGAGAACAAACAAGTGGCTTGCCGAACAATTAGGGAAGGATCAAACGACCATTTCCAAATGGTGTACAAATACTTCACAACCAGATTTGGGCAATCTAATAAAAATTGCCAAACTACTCGATGTTGAACTTTCTGAACTCGTTCGGTTTGAACAGATACAAGAAGACGAAATTGATAATAACGTAAATAATGAATAATAAACGCACGTTTATAGACCTTTTCTCAGGTTGCGGAGGCTTGTCATTGGGTTTTGAAATGGCTGGTTTTACTGGCATTCTTGCAATTGACAATTGGAAGGATGCACTTAATACGTATGCCTATAACAGAAAGAACGCAAGGACTCTATGCGGAGACTTGGCAACGCTCGATCCATATAAGATAAAGACAGATTATTGTATTTCTGATGTAGATGTAATTATAGGCGGCCCTCCTTGCCAAGGTTTTTCTGTTGCAGGAAAAAGAATAATCGAAGACGAACGTAACAAACTCTATAAATCGTTTGTAGGTTTTGTAGACTGTTTCCGACCATGTGCTTTTGTGATGGAAAATGTCCCCAATATACTCAGTATTGGGAATGGTATGGTGAAGGATTCCATCATCAAGGATTTTGAGAAGCTTGGTTACAAAGTGAGTGTCCAAGTAATCACAGCTTCAGATTATGGAGTACCACAAAACAGACGAAGGGCTGTATTCGTGGGGTTGGCAAATGGTAAAGACTTTGTGTTTCCAGAACCATATAAAATGGATAAAGTAACATCTTTTAATGCACTGAGTGATTTGACAGAATGCTCTCTTGCTGATGGCTCGCCCTATCCGACAGAAGCGACAAGTGAATTTCAGCGTTACGCTCGTAAGGATAGTATCGGTGTTTACAACCACGACATTACCATTCACAATGACAAGACAAAGGAAATCATTGCAATGGTGCCAGATGGAGGTAACTATAAAGACCTCCCCATAGAGTTGCAACAGACGAGAAAGGTACACATCGCTTGGACGCGTTTGTGCAGTACAAAGCCAAGCATAACCATAGATACAGGTCATCGCCACCACTTTCACTATAAATGGAATAGAATACCAACTGTGAGAGAAAGTGCAAGGATACAGTCATTCCCTGATGATTTTATTTTCCTTTGCAGTAAAACAAGTCAATATAAACAAGTGGGTAATGCAGTTCCGCCTCTTATGGCAAAGGCCGTTGCCCTACAATTATCAAGTACGTTATGGCAAGCAAAGAAGTAACATATTATCAAGTGCCAGATAAATATTGGCATAGAATACATTTCGTAAGACCACGTTTCAAAAGCAACATAGAGAATGTTTTGCTCTATATGGCCAATGAGTGTTGTAGAATTCCAAAATGTTCTTGTGAAGAATACAACAACAGATATTTCAACGCCATAAAAATGTTTCCTGGAAATATAGATATGGCAGATAAGACCTTGCACAACTGGCGTACAGAAATACCTGCTTTGTTCGGATTCTATAAAGAGGACAAAGATGTAAATACAACTGAGACTTCTAAAATGGCAGTATTTCTTCATGAAAATCAAGATTTGACTCAATTCCTTAGACTGTTTCTGCTTTCTTTTCAATTCCCTGGAGGACACATGAAGCCTCAGGACTTGAAAGATATTATACATCATGATATAAGATTCAAACCAGCACGAATAATCATCCAAGTACTTATGTCTGGCAACCGATTGCTCGGAGAAATGGGCAGTGAAAAAGAAATGTCGATGTCCGCAGAAGAAGCCACATATTGCATTTTTAATGACATTCGTGTTACAAGTGGTAAAGTTACAGCAGACCAAATAGCCCAGACCATCCTAACCAACAGGAAGAATAAATTAAAATATTACAATCCGAAAGATTCAAAGTCCTTGTCACTTACCGGCAAAGCGCGTTCAAAGGGAGATATGACTCGCTATGCTGGCGATATTCTTGATTATATGGAGATAGCCAATTTGTTAGAGAAACACAACGGCTATTATTCCATGAAAGGCAATGAGTTGGCTTCTCTTAAAACCTTTGCCAATGATGCGACTTGGTTCAATGGTTATGAATCATTCTACAAAAAGCAAAGCATTGAGACTATGGAGTTGTCAAAAGTCGAGCCATTATGGTTTGAATACGTGAACAACTCTATGAGACCTGATTTGTTTAAAACTGATATCCGAACTATCATTGGCCAAAGTGAAGAGATTGATGTCGTATTTGAAGACAGGATAAAAGACGTTGTGACATCTGACGATAGAACGACTAAAGACATTGGCAATCTTGGCGAGGCTATTATTTGTGGGCATGAAAAGATGCGTCTCAAAATCAATGGTTATGATGAGTTCATAAAACTCGTCCAGATTGTTGATAGCCCGACCTATCATCCCGGATTCGATATTGACAGCTTTGAAGCTGATGGTACAGAGGAACATAGATACATTGAGGTCAAGACAACTATCAGCAAACAGCGAATACAAATGTATGGATTTCATATGTCACCAAATGAGTGGCGTGTTGCAGGGACTATAAAAGAACACTATTGCGTATATCGGCTTATGCTGAGCGAGAAAGAGAAAATATTGTTCATTCTTCGCAATCCTGTTGCATTATACAAAACAGACAAAATTGAAGCAGAACCACGTGATGGAATGGAAATAACATTCTCAACTGAACATTTTGAACCCACACAACTTCTGTCATGGAAAAAATAAAAGTAGCTTCACTATTCTGCGGATGTGGTGGCATGGACTTAGGTGTCATCGGAGGATTTACATATCTCGGAAAAGAGTATAAAGAGAATCCTTTTGAGATAGTTTATGCCGTAGACAACGATGAGTACTGCACTAAAATATACAATGACAACTTTACCCATAAATGTGTAGTAAAGGACGTTCGTGATATAAAGATTGAAGAAATGCCACAATTTGATATGCTGATTGGTGGTTTTCCATGTCAGTCTTTTTCTATCTCAGCACAAAACCCTCCGAGACTAGGATATAAAGACGAAAGAGGAATGCTTTTTTTCGAGATGGTAAAAATTCTGAAAGAACGTCGACCACGATTCTTTATCGCGGAGAATGTCAAGGGTATTCTTTCCGCCAATAAAGGAAAGGCATTTCCGATGATAATGAAAGAGTTCAGGGATGCAGGTTACACCGTTATGCATAAATTGCTGAATGCTTCAGAATATGGCGTTCCTCAGAAAAGAGAACGTGTTATCATTATTGGCTTCCGTAACTTGGAAGATTCTCAGAAGTTTAATTATCCGATGAAGGTTAAAAGGTCTGAACGAAAAGTTCTTGGAGATGTAATAATGGCAGAGTCTGACCATGATGAAACACTGTTTTTCAGCGAAAAAGCAGTTGCTGGAATGATGGCTGTTCGTGAAAAGATGAATAAAGGGCGAGCTATGTCTTTGACAGAGCCATGCAATACCATCAGTGCACATTTGGCAAAAGTGAGTCTTAATAGCACAGATCCTGTTTATATGGTTGGAGATAGGTACAGACGTTTTTCTTCAAGAGAAGCGGCTCGCATTCAGTCTTTCCCTGATACATTTTGTTTTAATTCCGTTTCGCAGATTCGCCAATACAAGGCGATAGGAAACGCAGTGCCACCAGTATTAATGTGGCATGTGATGCACTCGCTACAAAAAACGCTCTCAGTACAACAAGTGAATTTTGTTGAAATAAAAGAGCAATACCCGAAAAGTATTGTTGAAAACGAGATCGATAGTACCTCCCTTCTGAATATAGACAAGTCAAAGAATGTACTAATCAGTTTTGTAAAGGCAGATAATATTGATCAATATCTTGATAGGTCTGCCAAAGTTTATTATACAGGCAAACGTTTTCCCTCAACAGTAGCTCTTAACAAGTTGTACTATTTCATGCCGTATATAAAAAGTAAGGGAATACGAGACCTGTATTTTATCAAAATAGCTCGTGTCGGAACTCGTAAAGAGGGACAACCTGATGAAGACAAAAATGACTTTAGGCTTGTATTTGAAATAGATTTTGTGGGACAAATGTTTAATGATTATAAGCCTATAAAACTTGCTATTTGGAGAGCTTTTACAGACACCACTATTGAAAAATTGTTAGATTAAAAGTTGAAATTATGAAAGAAAATATTGAATCAAAGAATATCGGTAATAGGAAATTCATAATAGAACTTCGCTATGAACCCAAAGTTACAATGCTGGATTCTAAAGGAGCATTAGTAGAGAAAATACAAGAAACAAGGGTCTTTCCATGTACTCACTGGGAAATAGGTCAAAGTGAGGTGGTCATTAGAGATGATAAAAAGAAAGAAAATGCTCACAATGTTGTATTAGTAACATTGAACCGTATGAGCTTCATTAGTTACAAAGTCGATAGCGTGGAATCATTTTATGCCAATTTTTCTAAAGTATACGAAGCTGTAACAAAGGTGCTGTCTTCACTTACTATCACAAGAATCGGTTGCCGAATAATTGGCACATACAATACAAAATCCAATGATTTTAAGGATGTCCTTAAGAACTTTCAAGATTCAGTACGTCTCAAACACAGCGTCGTGCAAACGCCTTCAATATGTCTGAACTACACTTCCCACCCAATGCCCGCTTTGCATAACTTTGTCATCATAACGACTCCACCATACTCAAGCTAGGAGGAACTTGCACTTGAAGTGAGCTGTAGAAAAATAAACAAAAAAGGAAGGCGGTTATGCACGTTTTTTCTTAACTTTGCATAAGTTTTAAAAAGCAAAGACAAAAAGCATAAGAAAAGATATGAGAAGGACTATGACATACTGCCTGATGCTGCTCGCCGCCATCGCCGTGGCATCATGCAAGGACAAGAAGAAAGACGACCTCATAATAGTGAGCAAGCCAGCCGCCAAACAGAAACAGGAGACACGCTCCACGGGCGGCATGCAGCAGGAGAAGACCGTCAGCTGGGCAGGCGGCAGCTATACCATCAGGCTCAGCCTGAAGGCCGACCCCACGCTCAACAAGGCAACCGACGGCGTTGCCGACTACTACGACAACCGCGCCTTGCTCACCATCCTGCGCCCCGACGGCAGCACGTTTCTTGAGCGCACATTCACCAAAGCCGACTTCAAAAACTACGTCGACAACGCCTACTACAAGGACGGCGCGTTGCTCGCCATAGTATTCGACAAGGTGACGGGAGGCAACCTTAAGTTCGCCGTCACCGTAGGCAATCCCGACAAGGCGAGCGACGAGTTCGTGCCCCTGGAGCTCAGTGTCTCCCCCACGGGCAGCGTGACCATAAAGAAGATAGATGACGTAGACGAGGAATGACCGTCACGCGGCATAGCCATAAAAAGACAGCGTACGAGGGACGGCCGTTCAATTCCCCCTGCGCCTCCTTGAAGCCTCAAGGAATATCGCAATGCTCATGTTCAAGAGCCCCTGATTTCAGGGTTGAGAAGAATCTGGAAATTATGTCATGAGACGGAACGGAATCCAACTGACCGAGATTCTGCTTTATAAAACGTTTTATTAATGCAAATTAAAAATCCCCAACTCACGAGATTAAAATGAGTTGGGGATATGTTTGTATTAATTTGCCAGCTTATAGAAGTGAGTATATTGGGCAACATTGAATGTGCATGTTACTGTAGAGAGCTTATAGTCGAAATCTCCAGCCCATTTCCACTTCATTGCCCAGTTGTCGAATGAGCCGTCATTAGGATATTCATACATATTGAAGTATGAATCACCTTCAGTCATAGAAGCGGGCTTTCCATCATTTGTGGAAACAGCACCCCAGACATTTGACGTGCCGTCTGCATAGTACATGCAGAAGCGGTAGCGCTCGTCGGTACCCCACGAAGCCACTACTCTATCCATCTGGACATTGCCCTGGAACTGGCCGTTGCCAATGTAAGGAAGTTCCACCTCTGTAGCGCCCTCGCAGAAGAAGAAGTTCATGCTCTCAATCTTCTTCATTATTGTAAGAGATGCAACGTTGAAGTCCATAGCAATACGATATACGCCTGCTTCAGGGATAGTGTAACCAGTGTTGTCGTTTTCCAGAACCTTTGTGCCACTGATAGTGTAAGCAGTGCCGGAACCGTCAGCAGAGCTGTTGAGCTGGAGAGTACCAGGTTTCAGCCTTATGAAGATTTCGAATTCGCCGTTCGCGGGAGAAGCGAAAGAAAGCGAGCTTGCAGACTCGTCTATGGCACTGCCTGTAGCATACAGTGCGCCAGGAAGATTCTCGATGGCGATGTAACGCTTCATGGTCAGGGAACGTGTCTGAGAGCAGATAGAACTGTTGAGTCCGCGCCAAGCACGCACTGTCCACTGTACAGTTGCTGTCTCACCGACACCTGCGCCTGCAAGTCCGGCTACAGTGTTCAAGGTCTTGTGTGAGACGGTTGCCTGCGGAAGACTGCCGTTACCGTCAGATGCTACGGAATAGATAGGGTTGGAGAAGTCGCCGCCTGCCTTGTCAAACAACACCTCGTATTCAGGGGCTCCGCCATCCTCGCCGGAAGCTATGCCCCAGTTGAATACTGTTGAAGCTGTAGCAGAAGCTACGAGCTCTATACTCTGGTTGTCGTTAGGAAGGAGCAACTCCGATGGAGCGGTTACATTACTGTCCTTCCATTCCATGTCTGATGAACAGGATGTCGTCAGGAGCATGGCTCCTGCTATAAGCGAAAATGCTTTTAAAATATTGTTTTTCATTGTATTCAAAACTAAAATGTTCCGTTACTGATTAATTTTGTTGAAACCACAGTTATTTACTGGCTTGCCCAGCCTGGGTTTTGACTAATATTAGGATCAATATCCAAAATGTTCTGTGGAACAGGATAGAGGTAGTTGCGCGTAGCGTTGAACTGATACCTGAAAGTGTAGCCGGTATGGTCGTTACCGGTATAGTCGGCACCTATAACCTTATCGCCGTTAAGCACGTCAGGGCCGATGTTCCACCTCTTGATGTCATAGAAGCGGAGGCCTTCAAGAGCCAACTCTACGCGACGCTCATTGCGGATGGTTTCTCTCATGTCACCGCTTGCAGGATAGTCAAGAGCCTTGGCAGCAGTGAAGCCTGCACGCTCGCGAATCGGGCGGATTGTCTGATTCCACACATCAGCAGACATCTTGCCCTGCTCGTTCATAGCCTCTGCGTACATCAGAAGAACATCCGCATAGCGCATCATAGGAAGGTTCTGTCCGCAATTCCAGTTGCCTTCTTCCTTTGGAGAGTAGAACTTGCGGTTGCAATAACCGGTTCTTGCCGCATAGCCCTCAGACGGACTTGTCGGGTCATACTCACCAGTAAAGGTGTCAGGGCGATACTGTTGGATATATCCACCCTCGAAAGCTATGATCTTAACCTTGTTGTAGAACTTTGTTGTGCTCTCAAGAGGATAACCGTTCTTCGCCCAGTCGTAACCATCATAGATTACGGTTGCCGTCAAACGTGGATCACGGTTAGAATAAGGGTCTTTAGGATCAAAACCCGAGCCAGCCTCATGGATGGAATAGCCGTTGAGCATGAGATAACTGTCTACGAGGGACTGTACAGGAATATCATCAGGAGTACGTCCGCCAACACTCATAGGTTCACGATCCTGAGCATCCTCATTCCAGGTCAGGCTGTTCTCGTCATAGCCACGCTCGAGAATCATCTCGTTGTTGTACTTGTTGGCGTTCGAGAACAAACCTGCGTAGGACGGGAACAGGCTGTAAACACCGTATTGACCGCTCATAATCTGCCTGCAGATCTGCTCTACGTTAGACCACTGGCTGTCGTAAAGATAAACGCGGGCATTGAGCATGGCAGCGGCAGCCTTTGTGATTTTGCCTCCAACAGCTTCCTGATTAGAAGGAAGGTCGGGGATAATATCCTCCAACTCACTGTGAATCCAACTGATTATTTGTGATTTGTCAGTGCGTGAAGCATTGTTTGCCTCGTCCACAGTCATGTCTTCCGTAAAGAAAGGCACGTCGCCAAACAGGTTGACAAGACGGAAGTAAGTATATGCGCGGACAAATCTAACCTCAGCCGTCATGCAAGCCTTTTCGGCATCACCGCCTGTAAGATCGTTAGTGTGAGCCAGGAACAGATGGCAGGTCTTGATGCAGCTGTAAGCGTTAGACCAGTTGCTGGAGAAGAAACCGGCTGCAGGTGTTGCAGTTCCGTCCAGATAGGCTGCTACATCGTTACCTGCGGCGCGTGTCTTGATGACATTGTCACTAACAGCCTCATCCTCAAATAGTTTTCCAGCATCATACATTTGGGCGTAGGCTTGGTTCACAAGATAGGAAGCCTTGCCGCTGGACCAGAAATTGGCATCTGTGTATTGGTTTATAGGTGCCTGCTCCAGGTCGTTACATGCGGCAGTAAGCCCCAGGATGCCAACAGACATCATTAATATATAATGTTTTTTCAGTTTCATAACTTCTATCAGACATTAATTGTTCTTCAGAACTGTATATCAACACCAAAACCGTAATAGGTTGATGGCAAATACTGGCGTCCGGACGCACTGCCACCGCTTGACTGCATGTTAGAGTTGATTTCGGAACTTTCAGGGTCAATAAAGCTGTTGTGCGTGAATGTGAACAAGTCCTGAGCGTTCACATAGATGCGTGCTTTCTCTATACCGACCTTTGAAGTCCATTTGCCAGGAAGTGTGTAGCCTATAGCTATATTCTTCAAGCGTGCGTATGCAGCGTTGAGAATGAAGTGCTCGCCTGGCTGTGCCCAGTTGTTAGCGTGTGACGGAGAGCTTGCCTCTGCGAGACGCGGCCATTTAGCGCCGGTGTTGGTTGGCGTCCAGTAGTCAAGCTGATGCTTGTAGATGGTCTTTGAGTAGTCAGCATGGAACGGCTCAACCATTTCACCACGAAGGAACATGTCACGCTTTAGGACACCTTGGATGAGCATGGAGAAGTCGAAGTTCTTCCAAGCCAGATTGTAGGTGAAGCCAAAGTTATAGCGAGGCAGAGGTGAACCGACTATTACGCGGTCCTTGTCATCGATGACGCCATCGCCGTTTTGGTCCTTGTACTTGATGTCACCAGGAGAAATGTCGCCCATGTTACCGGAAACCTGCGCCGACATTGCGCCGACAGGCAGGGCAGAATTCGCTATCTCGTCCCAACTCTGGAAGATGCCTTCTTCCTCATAGCCGAAATAAGAGTTGTATGCATAGCCTTCGCGGATTATGCGATACATTTCATCCGATCCCGAGATAGACTCATAACCTGGGAATTCCTTAACCTTGTTCTTGGCATCAGACAAGCTCAAGTTGAACTCATGGTGGAAGTCGCCGGTCTTCAGACGGTAGTTGACATTGACTTCCCAACCGTTGTTGCTCATCTTTCCGATGTTGTCCCTGGGCATGCTTGTACCGAATGTAGAAGCAACGATAGGCTGCATGAGGATGTCGGTGGTGGTCTTGAAGAAGTAGTCGAACTGGATGTTCAAAGAGTTCTTGAAGAATGAAGCCTCCAATGCGAGGTTGAGCTCCTTTGTACGTTCCCATGTGAGGTTGTCAAGTCCATAGCTGAATCCTGCGCTTGACGCAACACCGTTTTGGAATACGTATCCGTTAGGATTGATGCTGTATTTGGTGAAACGGTCGTAGTTGCCCACAGCCTGGTTACCGAGCACGCCGTAAGAAGCACGGAACTTCAAGTCGCCGACATTCTGACGGTAGTTCTTCATCCAAGACTCCTCGGACGCGCGCCATGCTACAGACCCTGACGGGAAGAAACCCCAACGGTAATCCTTGCCAAACTTGCTTGAACCATCATAGCGGAAGCTGAACTCTGCATAGTAACGTTCTGCCCAATTATAGCCGAAACGTCCGATGAGGGAGTTGATACTGGTACGCGAGTTGTCGTCGATAAATGTACTACCCGTGATGTTGCCTACTTCGCCGGTTGTTGTTGACGTAGCATTACCCAGCTCGTCCGTATAGCTCTTGCGGATGCTGTTACCGCTGCGAGTGTAAGATTCATTGGTAAAGCCAAACAATCCGTTAACACCGTGAAGGCCGAAATTCTTCTGATAATCGAGAAGTATCTGGGTGTTCAGGCGATAAGCATTCGAGCTCCAGCTATCTACATAGTTGTCAGACTGCTTAAGAGGTACAGGCTCTGTGTCAGACTCGTTTCTGTAGTATGTCTGAGGTCTCTGGTGAGTGTTACGGTTTTCGGTGATAATATTTGCGCCGAAAACTCCACGCAGCTTCAAACCGTCCACAATTTTGAGCTCGCCTGTTACATTGGCTGTAAGGTAATTGCTACGGTACTTGTTGTAACCCTTGTTCAACTCACCAAGCGAGGTCTGCTCGCTAAGGGTTGGAGTCAGGAGATAGCGCCCGTCGTCTGCAATAATCTTCTCCGTGTAATAAGCAGGAACACGGCTGGCGTCAATATCAAGGTTTCCACCTGTCGGCGTCAAGGTGTTACGGCGTGTATAGTCCATGATAGCCGTAATCTTGAAACGGCCGAGCTCTGTAGAGATGTTGGTGCGGAAGTTATAACGCTGAGTGCCGAAAGAGCTTCTCTGTGTATTATAGTTGTTGTCCACGTCAAAATATCCTGCCGAGATAAGATACGTGGTCTTCGCTGAACCACCGGAGATTGTAGCATTGTAGTTCTGCTGCATGGTGGTCTTGTAGATGTCGTCATACGCCCATCTTTCTTCCGACCTATGATTATAGAAGTCGAGAATCTGAGCCTGGGAATAGTTAGGAGTCTTGCCGATGTTGGTGCTTCTCAGGTTGTCGGCAAGAGCGTTCTGGTAACCCTCGACGGCATGAAAAATCATGTCGGTCTTGTTCCAGCCAAGTGCTGCGCTGAACTTGACCTGCGTAGTCTGGTTCAGTTTACCGCTCTTTGTAGTGACAACGACGACACCGGCTGCTGAACGTGAACCATAGATGGCGGCAGTACCGGCATCCTTCAAGATAGAGATGTTCTCAATGTCATTAGGGTTCAACTGATTGAAGGCAGTAGCGTCCATAACCATGCCGTCGATGACGAACAGAGGCGAGTTGTCCGTACTGGAGTTATAACCACGGATATTAAATGTGGTATTGTCCTCTGTCGGGTTGAGGTTCCTTCGCTGGATGATGACACTTGGAGCCGCTCCTTGCAGAGCGTTCGTAGCGTTGAGAACCGGCCTGTCGGCAAATGCTTTCTCGCCAACCTGCTCTACCGCACCTACTGCGCTCTTACGTGTTGTTGTACCATAGCCGATGACGATGACTTCGTTAAGAAGTGCATTGTCTTCTCGCAAAACCACCTGACGGACTTTGTTTGCCTGTATGTCCTGGCTTGTATAGCCGACATAAGAGAATGTAAGCACATCGCTTGGGTTACACTTGATGGTAAACTTACCATTAAAATCTGTGACGGCGCCTGTCTTCTGGCCTTTCACCACCACGCTTACTCCTATCAGCGGTTCGCCGGACTCGTCGACGACGATACCACTGACATTAGCCTGTTGTTGAGTCACGTCGGACACTTGGGGGGGGGCAAATACCGCTGGCAAAGGACAACATAGGATAGCCCTGCCCTAAGGCAGCCACCATACAGCCCACCATCAAGAGTCTTTTTCTTAATAGAGTTTCTGATTCCATTACTTTTTAGGTTTAAAAACTCGTTGGTTGAATAAAATAGTTAGTTAACACTCTCAACAGATTTTTTACTGCATCGGAAGGGGTGGCGGACACATAAACCTGCTTTGCATGCAAAATTAGGCAAGCTAAGACAATTCCATGTATAGATTTATGTCATTTTTTGCTATTTTTGTGACATCGAAAGAAAAATACACTTTTAGTAGCAAATCATAATAATAAACAACATATCATAATACATACAAGGCTATGCTGAATAACCTTTACAGAGATTATAATGCGTTTCCCCATGCGACAATCGGCGAAACAACATCGCGTGACGACCGTTGCATAATTGCGTGACGGTCGTCATTTCATAGCGTGACGGCCGTCATTGGAT
>CAZEEP010000018.1:0-24722 GCA_964511295.1 uncultured Prevotella sp. | reverse complement strand
CGTTGCATAATTGCGTGACGGTCGTCATTTCATAGCGTGACGGCCGTCATTGGATTGCATGACGACCGTCACGTTTTATGATTGCGCCGAATTAGCGTGATAATGAAAGCGTGAATACAGCATCACAATACTTTCAAGACGCATCTACAATTTTACAACAGCTTCGGAAAATGAATATATAGAGACGGAACAAGAAATTCTTGCGCAAAAAAAAGCCTCTCGCTGCAATAAGCGAGAGGCAATGACACGCACCTTAACGGTCAGGCGTGCAGAGTATCTTGTAAGCCTTGTCGAACAAGCTCGGATGCTGCCCGATGAGGCAGATATTGACAAGGCAGTTGGCCACGAGCTCCGCGTCGTTGAGGTCTACGCCCCGTTCACGCTTCAGATTCTTGCCTATGACGACCTCCCAGGGATCGTTGAAAGCGGAGTCTTCCGCCCCGACATAGTGCTCGTTGGCTCGCGAGCCGTCCATAATCTTATAGGCAATCGTCTTTTTCGACAGCACAGGCTTCATGCCGAGAAGCATGTCCCACGCCTGCTGCAGCTGTGGCTTGAACTTGCCCGTGCCTGGGAACATGTCCACCACTACAGGCATTATCTCATCAAAGTCGTAGGCTTGAAGCAATTCGTAAAGTCGCATGATGAATGTGTTTTGATTATACGCACGGCTTAGAACTTTGCCATCAGTATGGCGTCGGCGGCACATTCGCTGCCTTTGTTTCCAAGCCTTCCGCCGCTACGCTCCCTTGCCTGCTCTATGTCGTTGGTTGTCAGGAGGCCGTAGATGACCGGTATGTTCTGCGTGGCGTTGAGGTGGGCGATGCCATAGGTGACACCCTGACATATATAGTCGAAATGCGGAGTCTCGCCACGTATGACGCTGCCAAGGACTATGACGGCGTCGAAGCCGTCGTTCTTGCACAGCTGTTGTGCGCCGTAGACGAGCTCGAAACTGCCAGGCACGTGCTTGACGTGTACGTTTTCAGGCAATGCCCCGTTCTGCTCAAGGGTGTCAACAGCTCCCTTGAGCAGCGCGCCGGTTATCTCCTGATTCCAATCGGCAACCACTATGCCGAAGTTCATGTTCGAGGCATCGGGTATGACTACGCTGTTGTCGGCATTGTTATGAAGCTCGGTAGCCATGTTACTTCGTAGTCCTTTCTATGTACTTGTCGATGTCGTTGCTCTGCACGAGCGACGAGTTGACGTACTTTTTCTTTATGTCCTGATAAAGCTTGCCAGCCTCGTCTACCTTGCCCTGCGACTCGAGCAGCTCGCCTGCCTGCAAGAGGAAAGTCGGCGAAAGGCTGTTGTTCACTCCGTCCTTTGCCTTTGAGTCTGCCTTTGATGCGGCATCCTTGAGCTTGCCTACAGCCTTGTCCACTTGACCCACGTGTGCGTATGCGTTGCCGAGAGCCTCAACGGCAGCCGGGCTGACCATAGCGTCGCCCTTAGTCGAGAACTTCTCGAGGCTGTTCACAGCGTCCTGCCACTTGCCGAGGTTGGCATAGCACAGACCTGCGTAGAGGTTGGCAAGGTTGCCTGCGTCGGTGCTGCCATAGTCGGAAGCTATCTTTACGAAGCCTGCGTAGCCTGCACCGTCGCCGTTGAGGGCTTTGTCAAACTGGTCGGCGTTGAAATAGTCCTGACCCTTGGCGAGCTCGGTGCTTGCCTTCTCCTGGCGTGGGGCTGACACAAACTGGCTGTAGCACAGCCATGCTGCCACGACGACGATGACGGCGATGATAGCACCGCTTATCGTCTTTTTGTTCTTGTCGAAAAACGCCTCCGATTCCCGGGCGGCATCAAAAGTTTTCTTTTCGTTGTTGTTTGCCATTGCTATTGTTTAATTATTTTTTTGTTTTCTGTCTGTTTATTGTGGCAAAATTACTTATTTTATCCCACATATTGAAATTTATTGCTTTCTTTTTTTCATTTTCAAGCTTAAAAGGCTTAACTTTGCAGTGCCCCATACCAAAGAATTATGATACTCAGGAAAATTTCCATAGTCAATTACAAGAACATCAGACAGGCACAACTGGAGTTTTCGCCTAAGATAAACTGCCTCATCGGAAGCAACGGCGTAGGCAAGACGAACCTGCTTGATGCCGTCTACTATCTGTCGTTCTGCCACTCGAGCTTCACCAACCAGGACAGCACAGTCATCACCCACGGCGAAGACTTCTTTGTCGTGGAGGGCGACTACCTTACCGACGACGGCGGCGAGGAGCGCATCTACGCAGGCATGAAACGAGGCCGCCACAAACGGTTCCGCCGCAACGACAAGGACTACAAGAAGCTCTCGGCGCACATCGGCCTCGTCCCGTTGATTTTCATCACACCGTCGGACAACACGCTCGTCACGGGAGGCGGCGAGGAGCGAAGGAGGCTGATGGACGTGGTCATCTCGCAATATGACCACCAATATCTCGAAGCACTGTCGCGGTACAACAAGGCGCTGCAACAGCGCAACGCCTTGCTGCGCGCCGAAGCTGAACCCGACCTGACGCTCATGGAGCTGTGGGAGGAGGAGATGGCGACGGCAGGCGAGACTATCTACGCCAAGCGCGACACCTTCGTGAAGGAGCTGATGCCGCTGTTCCAAGACATCCACGGCTCTATCTCGGGCGAGCGCGAGGAGGTCTCGCTAAGCTACACCTCCCACTGCCAGCGCGGGCCGCTCTTGGAGGTGATAAGGAGGGACAGGATGAGAGACAGGGCTGTGGGCTATTCGCTACACGGCATTCACCGCGACGACCTCGAGATGCTTATAGGCGGCTTCCCCATGAGGCGCGAAGGCAGCCAGGGACAGACCAAGACTTACGTGCTGGCACTGAAGCTGGCGCAGTTTGACTTCCTGCGGCGCACATCGTCCACCACCACGCCTCTGCTGCTGCTTGACGACATCTTCGACAAGCTCGACACCCACCGCGTGGAGCAAATAGTGAGGCTCGTGTCGGGCAACCGCTTCGGCCAGATTTTCATTACCGACACCAACCGTGACCATCTCGACAAGATTCTGAGCCACGGCGACAACGACTACAAGCTGTTCCACGTAGACGACGGCAAGATAAGCGTTTAAACTATAAAACACTCAACTGGCAGCCCTTAATTTCTCAGCCCTTAAGACATGTTCAGAAAAGACGTACAACCACTTGGCGACATCTTGCAGAAGTTCCTGCGCGACGAGGGACTTGAAACGCCGCTCCTGCAACGGCGCGTGATAGACGCATGGGAGCAGGTGACAGGGCACATGGTGGCGGGCTACACCCGCGAGAAGTTCATCAAGAACCAAGTGTTGTTCGTGAAGATTGTGAACCCTGCCCTGCGCCAAGACCTCAGCATGATGCGCACGAAGCTTACCCAACGACTGAACAGTGCCGTCGGGGCAAGCGTGATTGTGGACGTGAGGGTGTATTAGGCATCATCAGCCTGCCCAAGCAGGTTTGTGACATCCGTCAGTACTCGTCATCACACTGAGAAAACTTTCAACAAATTGCTCTAATTGCTCTAATTTAATCCTTTTATGGAGATACAATGAAAATTGCCGGGACTGCCGGGACTGCGAAGCCGGCTGTTACCCGTAGGGGAGGTAAAGCAATTGCCGTTATAAATAACGGTATATTTTAAACAGCAATTACCAGCAATTGTCGGCAATTATCGACAAATTGTGCATCGGAAAATAATTTATGAAAATTGCTGGTAATTGCCGTTATAAATAACAGTATATATTTTTAACTGCAATTATCGGCAATTATTATATATTCATGAAAAATTCATGGGTGATTTGTGGATAATTCATGTTAAGCCCTTTCCGTTTAAACATTAAATCATCACTGAATTGCCCTCTAATTTCTCATTAAATTAATCTTCATTCGCCAACGCCCGCAGGTCGTCGTCGTCAAGCGAACGGAATTGTTTCCCGGCTATGATGGCGGAAGCTTTGGCAACATTGTCGGTACGGAAAATGAGGATTCCCTTTCCTTTCAGCAAGAAAGAGTAAAGGTATTTCACGCTCAGGTCGTCGGCAGAAAAGCACTTCAGCGCGTCGGCAGCCATGCCCGGGCTGTTGTCAAGCTCTATGGCTTGCACTTTGGTAAGCGTCACGGTAATGCCGTTTTCCTTCAGCACAAGGCACGCCTTTTCGGGAGCCGTGCAGATGACACGGAACAGCCCGAAGTCTTGCGTGTCGGCAAGCGTCGTGGTTATAAGGTCTATGTGTGCCTCCTTGAACAGGCTCAGGACGGTTTCCAACGCTCCCGGCTTGTTCTCTATGAATATAGATAGCTGGCTAATCATGTTTCTATAAACTTTGAACTATAAAACTGCGCACTGTGGATTAAATAACTGTATACCAGTGGCTTTTAATTTAATGAGAAAGGAACGCGCGATTGTCAACCACACGCACTGCCTTGCCGTCGCTCGTGGGCAGGCTGCCGAAAGGCACGAGCTTGATGTGCGGTGTGAGCAATATCTCGTCGTGTAGCGAAGCGGCAATCCTTTTCGTAAGCTTCTGCAAAAGCCAGTAGTCGTCGGTGCTGAAATCCTGCGCAAGCTCCACCGAAACAGTCATGGCATCATTGTCTTCTTCCGTATCAAGATTGATAAGGTACTGGCTGCCAAGCTCCTTGAAGGTCATGAGGACTTTCTCCACCTGCACGGGGAAGATGTTCACGCCCTTGAGCACTATCATGTCGTCGGAGCGACCACGCAGGCGGTCGATGCGGCGATGCACACGCCCGCACGCACAAGTGCCCGGCACAATGCGCGTAAGGTCGCGCGTGCGATAGCGCAACAGCGGCATAGCCTCGCGGTTGATGGACGTGAGCACCAGCTCCCCTGTCTCGCCGTCGGGCACAGGCTCGAGCGTCTGCGGATCTACTATCTCCACGATGTAGCAGTCTTCCCAAATATGGAAACCGCCTATGCCGCCTCTCTCCTCGCTCTGCCGGCACGCCTCGCATTCGAAACCCACGCCAGGGCCTTGCATCTCGCTCATGCCAAACGAGTTGTATGCCTTCACGCCGAACATCTGCTCTATCCTCATGCGCTGCTCGTTGCTGTGCGGCTCCGCCCCTATGGCGAACACACGGAGCCTGGTGTCACGCCTCGGGTCTACGCCAAGCTGATCCATCACTTCCTTCACGCGCGTGGCGTAGCTGGGAATGATATGCACCACGGAAGTGCCGAAGTCGCGCATGAACTTTATCTGCCGCTTGGTGTTGCCTGCGCCGGCAGGGACGGTGAGCATTCCGAGCCGCTCGGCACCGTATTGGAAGCCGAGGCCACCTGTGAACATGCCATAGCCCGACGTGTTTTGGAATACGTCCTCAGGCCGTGCGCCCACCATCCACAGGCTGCGCGCAACAAGGTCGGCCCACACGTCAATGTCGTGCTGTGTATGGAGTATTACCGTAGGCGTGCCCGTAGTGCCGCTCGAGGAATGAAGGCGAACGCAGTCGCGCAGCGGAGCTGAGACAAGTCCGAAAGGATAGTTGTCGCGCAAGTCCTGCTTGGTGGTGAAGGGTATGCGGCGTATGTCGTCGAGGCTTTTGATGTCGTCGGGCTTCAGCCCTGCCTCCTCGAAACGCTTGCGATAGAAAGGCGAGTTCATGCAATGGCGAACCGTCTTCTGCAAACGCGACAGTTGCAGCGCGTCAAGCTCATTGCGTGTCATGCCCTCTATTTCGGGATTGAAAAATCTGTTGTATTCCATCTGATTGTTGAAAAGTAGAGAATTAAGAGCGAGAAATGAAGAACCTGGAGAAGCCCTCTCCTGCCATACTATCATCCTCTTTAATGACCTTCTGCTTATAGTTTTTATTTTTAAACAATGCAAAAGTACCACTTTGTTTCCAAACGACAAAACAAAAGCAACAATTTGTCATCTGTTTTGTCGCTTTTAAACGTCTTTTTCAATCCCACAATGCTTTTCTTACTCAAACGGAACTACATAGTCGGTATTTCGATTCGTTACTATCACTCGGTTCATATTATAATGTATGGTAACAGTTCGGGCAGATTCGTCCATGTCAAACGCATCCATCTCGCCATTGAGCGGAATAAATTGCGGAACGACAGCGTCTGTATAGCCACTTGCCGACGGCGTGTTGGCCGCCTCTACATCACTCACGGGCAGGCGTATGCCAAGGTCGGCAACACGGCGGCCTTCGGCAAAGAATATCTCCTGCCGCATGAGGTAGACGAGTTCAAGCAAGCTGTCGTGACCATAGGCTGCGTCTATCATCGCCGAATCGACCGATGTGCCTGACACATAAGGTATATCGACTATATAGTTTGCCACGGCTTCGCCATTGGCATTGGTTACTGTAGACGAATGGTCATGCACCAGCCCACTGCGGTAAGGGTCGTCGGCAGAGGCACGCACGCGATATGCCGTAGAGGCTGGATAATGCTTGGTACCGCCATTATAGCGGTTGTCCACGGCATCGTTGATGCCGCGTGCCACAGGGCGGCGGGCTACGAGCGCAAGCAGCTGCCGGAGATACTCCTTAGCACGGTCAAGGCTCCCCTCAGCTATCGCGGCCTCAGCAAGTATGAGATAGTTTTCCTCCGCCTTGGCTATGCAGATGGGGCGCTGCTCGTTGGAATTGTTTGTCTGGAAATATTTTGGGTCAAGGAAGTCGAGCCTCGGAAGCGGCTGGAACCAAAAGCTCCATATAGCCTCCTGGGCAATGTTGCTCACGGCATTGTCGCCGTCATAGTACGCATACCTCACGAATGACGCGTCGCTGCCGAGTGCCTTGGTAGCCCACTCCACCGCCTGTTTGCGGTCGCCAAGGCGGTAGTACGTACGGGCAAGGAGCGTCTGGACAAAGGCACGGTCGCTGTCGGCAGGCGCAATGTCGACAGTCTGGTTCAGCAATGTTGCCGCCTCCAGAAGGTTGTCCTTCCAAGACTTCACTTCACCGCCGCTCTCCACAGGCAGTCCCGTGAACGTTTCGCCGCCAAGAATGAAGGCGTAAGCTTTGATGCAGTCGAGCTGGAAGTGCTGCTCCTGTGTCATGCTATTATCGTACTTCGCCACGGTGTTGAAAGCATAGTCCACCGATTCGCGCAGCGTGCCAACCCACCGCTGCAGCTCCTTCACGTCATCATCGGTATTGAGCAGCTGAGGCTGGTCAAAGACATTGCTCGACCGCGAATAATTGTTATAATAATTGTCGGAAAGGATTTCCAAGAGCTGCGTGTACGAGCCAACGGCTTGCGAAAGCTGGAGCTCGCAGCCTGCAACCCATGCCTTCATGGCGTTGTTGGAGTTCAGGAAATCATCCTCGTTGACGTTGGGGTCGCTATTGCCGTCACCCTGCAAGAGGTCGCAGGAGGACAGCAGGAAGGCGAAGGCAATGGCGATTATAGAAAGATGCTTTGTTGTTTTCATGTTTTTTTCTTTAAGACTTGCCGCAGACAGCAAATAACTCGGAGGTTTAAAATTAAAATAAAGTGGACTACAGGCTAACGTTCACACTGAATATAAACTGGCGTGGTGCCGAGAACGATGCGTAGTTGATGCCTCCCGTTGATACGGCTCCTTGAGAGCGTGCGCCCGAAAGAGTAGCCTCGGGGTCGTCTTGCGCGCAAGTGAAGGAGAATGGATTGTAAACGTTGAACGCCAAGTTGACGTTCTGCACGCCGAGATTGCGCGGATGGAATGTATAATCAAGACGGATGTTCCTCACCTTGAAGAAATCGGCTTTCTCTACAAAGCAGTTGGTGAAATTGAGCCATGCCTGACCTTGTGTCTGCCCCATGAGGGCTGCATCGGGTATAGCACTGTCCTTCAAGCCCTTGCGAAAACGGAATTGGCGGTTCCACTCGTGCAGATAACTGCCTGTTTGCCAATCGCCGCTCACGAACAGTTGCCATTGCCTGTAGCGCAGGTTGGCGCGCAGGTTGCCGTAGAGCGTAGGGATGGTTGAGCCGAGGTCAGCCCCCTGCTCCACTTCCTTCAGCGTTCCGTCGGCATTGAGCACCGCCTTTGCACCATAAAGATAGCCCACAGGCTTGCCTTCGGTGACGGCTGTCATGATAGTCCTGCTTGAGAAGCCTCCTATCAGGAATGTAGGCAAACCTCCAGTAGAAACTACGCGGTTTCGGTTTGTGTTGAGCGAGCCGTGCACGTCTACCGTCCACGAGCGAGTGTCAACAGGTTTCAAGCCAAGCGTCAGCTCTATGCCGCGGTTGCTTATCTTGCCCACGTTGGCAAGATAATGGCTCTCGCGCCCCGACGACGGCAATGTGGGAACGCTGAAAAGCGCATCGCGCGTGACACTATAATAATATGTGAAAATAATGTCAAGAATGTCGTTGAAAAACGAAGCGTCGAAACCAGCCTCGTACGAATGCTTCTTTTCAGGCCCAAGATTCGGATTGCCTTGTTTACCGAACGTAGCAGCCTGCTGCCCGAGATAAGGGTTCTCGTTGACGGTTGCTTCGTAGGAATAGGCAGGCGGATAGGTTCCTGCCACACCGTAGTTGGCGCGCAGGCGCACATTGTTTATAATGCCGCTGCCAACCACAGGTTGCATGAAACGTTCCTCGGTAAGCATGTAGGACAGCCCCACTTTTGGATAAGCCTGCCAGCCAACATTGTCGCCAAAAGCCGAGTTGTAATCCACGCGAAGTCCTAAGTCAAGATAATAACGGTCGAAGAAACCTATGTTGTCCTGCATGTAAACGCCATAGCTGTTTATATGACTTTTCACTTCGTTGGCGGTAATGCTTGCAGCTCCGCTCATGACGCGCGCTCCGTCACGCACGCCACGCCCGTTATAGGCGGCCTGATGGTCGTCTGTGGAAAAATATTGGAAGCCCGCCGTGGCTATATTGCTTACCATGTCAGCCCAGCGCGAGCGGTACTCGGCACTTGCATCAGCCGTAATGCCCAATGTGTTGCGCGACGTATTGTTCACTCGCCCGGCATCCGTAGTGCCTTCCGGCTTGACCTGGGTGTGCATAAGGTAGGCGTTGGTTATAATCTCCTTAAAGTCGTCGGCACGGTAATCGATGCCGAGTATGCCTTTCACCGTAAGCCCTGCAAGCGGCGTGAGCGTAAGCGTGTGCGCCATTTGGAAACGTTTTATGCTTTCCTTGTTGTCTTGCAGAGCCTCAGCCTTGTCCACGAAATTCTTGAACGACGAATATTCATAATCGTCCATCGCGTCTATGTCGGCTTGATAATTGCGCTGCGTGCCGTCGGCAGCAGTGTAGTGCATGTCTGTGGCTGCACTGCATTCCGTAGTCCAAAGAGCCGTGTAAAGGCCTTGGTTGCCGTTGCGGCGGCGTGAGAAGTCACTTGCCACAAAGCCGAACGAGTTGTCATATTTCAGCCAGCGGTTTATCTTCAGGCGGGAACCATAGCGCAGGTCGTATTTCTTATTCTCGTTGCCATTATGTATCATCATGCCGTCGTCGTGCTGCATCGATGCCCCGAGGCTGTAGCCAAAGCGGTCGTTGCCGCCGCTGAAGCCAACCCGGTATTTCTGATATATGCCTGTTTGATGGAGAAGGTCAGACGTGCGGTTGAAGTGATACCAATGGCTGTCGGCAGTGGTCAGTCCAATGTCAACGCCTGCCGTAGCATGAAACATGCCGTCGCCTCCTTTCTTCGTGGTTATGAGGATGACTCCGTTGGCGGCGTCTGAACCATATAGCGTCGTTGCCGCGCCTCCAGTCAAGTACTCTATGTGGTCGATGTTCTCAAGCGGAATGTCGCTCAGCGAGCCTGAAGCCGCCGTTTCGCCCATAGGCAAGTCGCTCAAGCCGTAAGGCTCTGTACTGTATCCACTGGGACGAAAACCAATAGTCGCTCCCGTATTAAGGTTGTCAACACGAACGCCGTCTACATAAACGACAGGCGTGGAATTGGAATAAGCCGACGAGAGCCCACGCGCACGTATGTTTGACGTGGTGCCGGGTTGACCGCTGTTGATGTTTACCTGGACATTTGGCAGGGCATCCTGCAACAGATGGTCAAGACGGTCCGTAGGCAACGAACCCAGGTCTTTTGCTGATATTTTGTCTACTTTTGCTGACAACCGGCGACGTTGCAAGGCTCCACCTTGGCCTGTTACCACTATCTCGTCGAGGTAAAGACTGTCACGAAATAGCGGCCCGTCGGGCTCAGATCCCTTTGCCTGTGCAGTGGCAGAAACAGCCATAGCAAGGCTTAGCAGCACTTGGTGTTTCATGATGATTCTCTTACTTAAAAAATGACATTTTCTCTATTATCCTGAGATGAATACGATTTTAGCTTCAAAAACTTTGTGCAATTTTCGCTATAATTTCACTACTATACAAATAATACGCAATCTTTTAGGATAAATTAATATTCAAGAGAGTTTCCAATAAAAAGTCACTACAACTGTTTCGTTTTCCCTAATATCTGTTACATAAGTATGAAAACCATATTAAAGCAGAAAATTATCACTAAAATATTTGTACATGTCAGAAACATTCTCTACATTTGCAACGAATGATAGAGAAATAAACACTATAAACCAAAAAACAAGCACCATGAGTACAGAAACATTAAAAAAGCTTGCCGGAGTGTTTCAGGAGGACTTTAAGAAAGAGACCGGGAACCCCATTGACGAAAACAAACTTGGGGGAGAACTCTGGTATGAGTAACGTTTGAGTTTTGAAAACAAAGGACACTGTACAGCGTCCTCTAACAGTTAAGGCTGCCCTGCGCAAGAAGGACAGCTTTTTTTATGCGTCTTTACGAAGCATTTATTGCAGCAAACAAATAAAAATGCTTAACTTTGCACAAAAAAGGAGGCTTTGCCAAAGAAAGCCCAAAAGCTTTTGGCACTCGCCCCAACAATAAATACCGCAAAGAAAAACATGAACAGCCTGTGGAGAAGTTTCTTTGGTTTCTCTGATGATGACGACCCAAAGGAGACATACGAACATGCCGTAGGACGCGCAAAACATATGATCGAAGAAGAAAATCATGAAGACGCATGCCGCATACTACGCTATGCCGAACGCTACAAACATGCCGAAGCCATGCACCTGCTCGGCTGGTGCTACTGGCGTGGCACCGGAGTCGTGGAAGACGCTGGACGCGCAGTAGGCCTTTGGAAAAAAGCTTCCGCCCTCGGATATGCCCCTGCGACAGAACGTTGCAGACAACTGAAAGACTTCATTGCAAGCGCAGGCTTGTGAAACACTTCACCAACCTTTCTATAAAGGCGACCATGAAACAACTTTTCACTATATTATTATTGTTTTTCTGCCTTGGCAGCCACGCCACAACCATAAAGCTGCCAAAGAGTTACCAATACCGCATTTATTTGCACGACAAAAAGGGGACTTCCTTCAGCCTTAAGCGTCCCGAGCAATTCCTTTCGGCAAAGGCAATTCAAAGACGCAAGCGCCAGGGAATAAACGTCGACTCAACCGACCTGCCCGTCTCTCGCATTTACGTAGAACAACTGCAACGCCTCGGACTTAAAATAATGGGCACAAGCCGCTGGCACAACACCGTGACGGTGGCATCGCAACAAGACGACGTGACACAAAAGACACGCACGCTCGCCTTTGTAGACAGCGTGACAAGGCTGTACGTTTCGCCTGACTCGATAGAAAAGCCTACAAGAAAGCTTATGGAACGGAAAATGAAGCCCGACTCAACCGCACAAGGCAAATATGGCAATGGCTTCGGGCAAATAAACCAACTGGGAGGCATCAAGCTTCATGAAGCAGGTTTCAGAGGACGAGGGATGACCATAGCCATTCTCGACGCAGGATTTCACAATGTAGACAGCATACCGGCTTTTAAGAACATACGCATAATAGCCACAAAAGACTTCGGACCACGGCGCACAAAAGACATCTTCGCAGAGCATTACCACGGCACGATGGTGCTTTCAACTATGGCTATGAACCGCCCCGACACTATGATTGGCACAGCTCCGGATGCCGACTACGTTCTTATCCGTACCGAGGACATACCCACCGAGACCAGGGCTGAGGAAGATTCTTGGACGATGGGCGTAGAGTTTGCCGACTCCATAGGAGCAGATGTAATAAATTCGTCGCTCGGCTACTATTATTGGGACGGAGACTCCATTCCCTTCAGACTGTGCGACCTCGACGGAAAGACTACTTATATATCACAAACCGCTTCCTTGCTCGCATCCAAGGGAATGATACTTTGCAGCAGTGCCGGCAACGAAGGAAGCTCGTCTTGGCACAAAATCAGCGTGCCTGCCGATGCCGACAACATCATTACCGTGGGCGCCATATCGCCAAATGGCAAGAGCGCGACGTTCTCAAGCGTAGGCCCCGCACAAGACGGACGCGTAAAACCCGACGTTTGCGCAATGGGCAGTCCCGCCTACGTTGTCGACGGGCAAGGCAGGATTACACAAAGCTCCGGCACGTCTTTTTCGTCTCCCATAATGTGCGGAATGGTGACATGCCTATGGCAGGCACACCCGGAACTCACGGCAAAGCAGATAATTGAGCTCGTAAGGAAGCTTGGCAACCAACACGACCACCCCGACAATATTTATGGCTATGGCATCCCCGACTTCAGCAAAGGACTATAAGCTATAAGGCAAAAGAAATATAATCCGGCTTATAGATGACCGAGTAGGAGGTAAACACTATCAAGATGTTTACCTCTCTTTTATTTATCGCCTTCCTACACCACAGCATGTATCGTTCACTATACAGCAGTGTCTCCAAATTCAAACTACTTTCATTTACCAAGGTTCATACCTTTATCAAATCATCCAATTTCATAGTTCCAAATACTTTTGCTTATTCTTAACCAAGGATTTAAAACGAATTCGTTAGAAAAAACAGTTTTTCGCTTGCTTTGAAATATTTTTTTTATAACTTTGCATCCGATAAGCCTGCCCTAACGGGTGGGCTATTCAAGACATCAATGGAATTTCTGCGGTCGAAATAACCATTTGTAAGGACGACCAAAGAAAAAGAGACGTTTTCGAACGTTACTGCCTGTGGCTTCAGACTTCGCAACTCTAGAATATTCACACAGCGGTGATGCAACGAAGCGTCTGCGTGGGTGTATTATATCCCGACGTTTCTTATGCCATACTATTTACTATAGTATAGTAATTGTATGGTGTTTGTCCACGTCGGCGTTATATGTTACTCGACGTGGGCAGGCTTGCGTTGCTTATCCTTGTGAATAGGCAATGCGAAGGCCCGAAGCCAGGGATGAGCACGGAGAATAAACTCCCACGTCCTTTTTTATTTCCTTAACCCAACATTATTAACGCCAACATTTGGGGAGTTGATAGGCACTTTAAATTCTACATGTTTTTATGAAAACAAAAACATTCTTTTTGAACATGGTGACTATTATGACTGTCGCAGTGTTTAGTCTTTGCTTCACATCATGCAGTGACGACGAGGCAGAAGATCAGATTTCCATTTCTTCTCCATCCATCAATTTTGACGAGAATGGAGGAACACAAAACATCTCATTATCAAGTAATACGAATTGGACTGTATATGGTGCACAGTCTTGGCTTACAGTTTCTCCGATGACAGGTTCGGGAAATGGTGCCATAACCGTATCGGCCAATGAAAATACAGAAAAAACTTCACGAAACTGTACTCTCACCCTCTCTGCAGGCAATGCCATTGCCATAGTAGTTGTTTCACAGGCTGGCAAACGCACCCCTACAAGTATCACTGTTACCAACAAAAGTGTCTATACTCTGAGCAGATTCACCATACATTTTATGACTGCAGAAAAACTGCAAGATGGGGAAGAACTTAGTAGTCGTGATTTTGGAACATTATATCCTAACGGTACTATTACTGTAGACCTCCCCACTGGTGCAAAGGGCTATTACATGTCTACGTATCTCTCAGGAAAAACCTTCTTTTCGCCAGACTACAGCATAGAATATTCAAAATTAGATTTGACAGATGCAGAAGTTGGAAGATGGAGAACCAATGCATCTTCAATTAGAAATATTCAGGTTAAATAAAATTCTTCTGAGGTTGAGGGATGCGTTTACTTCAAACGCGCCCTCCTTTAAACAAAAAAAAGAAAGATGAGGTGCTTCCTCTTATTGTACGCCATTCTGCTAACAGGATGTTTACGCCTTTACTCCATGCCTGCCTATCCTAAACGTATACCTATAAAGACTAATAATGGTACTGTTTATATACGATTGTGGGGAGACGAACGCAGTAAAGTAGCAGAAACCATAGATGGATACACTGTTGTCCAAAAGGGAGGTCAATGGTTTTATGCAGAAAAAGATTCTTTTGGATTATTGCGACCATCCTCCTATAAATTAGCAGCAAAATCCAATGCAGCGACTCAAAACTTTTTAGAAACAACACCATATCATTTGCGAGCAAACAGTAATACGCAAATACAGAAAGCATCTGCAAAAATCACCTCCCACAAGAGAAGTGCTACCGGGATACGCAAAGTTCTTGTGATACTCATGCAATTTAATGATTATAAAATGGTTAAAAAGCATGACGACTTTCACAGGTTGTTCAACCAAACCGAATACACAGAAGACGGAGCCTTGGGAAGTGTACGTGACTTCTTTTTAGACGCTTCCTATGGTCAGCTACAGCTTGTTTGTGATGTCGTAGGCCCTTTTACAAGCCTGCATAGCAGAAACTATTACGGAGGTAATGACATCACAGGTAATGACCAACACCCTGAAGAACTTTTCAAGGAAGCTATTCAAGAAGCATCTGCACAGGTAAATCTAAAAGATTACGACTCTGACGGTGATGGATTTGTAGACAATGTACACATAATTTTCGCCGGACATGGTGAGGAAGCCGGCGCTTCAGATGAGGCAATATGGTCACATGAAATGACATTCTTTATTCCATACGAAATTCAAGGACTAAAAATAGATTGCTATTCGTGCGCTCCTGAGTTGCGCGGCAACAGCGGGGAAGGCATTTCGCGTATTGGCCCTCACTGTCATGAGATAGGCCACGCGTTGGGCAGCATGGATTACTATGATGTCGACTATTCTGCCAATGGTCATTACGAAGGTACAGGCGGTTGGGATGTAATGGCATCAGGCAGTTGGAATGATGACGGTATAAGGCCTGCAGACTTTAATCCTTACGTGAAAGCATTCGATTTCGGATGGATTTCTCCTAAGCCTCTGCCAGCCGGCAAAGTAGCGTTGCCTGCTTCTTGCAATAATAAAGACAATTATTTCAAGTTACAGCTAAACGACGACGGTGACTTTTATCTTCTTGAGAACAGGAGTAAGGAGAAATGGGGAGGAGCCATTCCTGGTGAAGGGTTGTTGGTGTTCCATGTTCATGCAGACATTAGACAGGCAGGAAACAATATCAATTCTACGGCCCCACAAAAATGCTATATAGTTTGTGCTTCTTCACAGACATCCATACCAGGAAGTTCTCCTTCATCATATGGCGAGATAAATTCTTCAGGATGTCCTTATCCAGGCAGTTCTCATAATACAAACTTCGGCCAGCAATCTACGCCGATGGCTTTCTTTTGGAATCATGACGAATGCAATATTGAAATCAATGATATTACAATGGATAATGACGGCACTATCCATTTTGTGAACAACAGCATGGGCATAGACGATGGGGAAACAGAACGGAGGAGACTCTTTTTTGAAGATTTTGAAGACGAGAACTTACAAGTATACATTGAAGACGAGAACTTATTTCCACCTAAATGGCAGAATGTGGTAAATACTGAAGTACCATTGAAGCGCATAGAACGACCTTACGCATATAGCGGCGTAAGATGCTTACAGCTATCTGCAAAGAAATTGGCAGACTCGCTCAGCAGTAATCTGAATTTTGAGTTTTCCGTTCCAAAATCATCGAAAAAGATGACACTCACCTTACGTGTAAATTCTGTAAATTTACAAAGCGAGCACCCCAATAAATTAACAATATTGTTCCATCCAAAGGACTCCTTAGAATGGGAAACCGTAAGATTTGTCTCCGCTGAAGAAAATAAATGGATTAAGATGACAACAGTCCTTCCCCAAAATATTGTAACCCCAATACGCATAGAAGGCACAGTTTACGGTAATAGCGTCCTTGCCATTGATGATATTGAAGTTGTGCAAATTATTTGTGATGATGAAACAACAGGAATAAGCAATGGCACGCTGCAAAAAACAGCATCCGGGATTTATTCTCTGTCTGGCATTAGAATGTCACAGTTGCAAAAAGGGCTAAATGTCATTGTCAAAGATGACGGTACGGTTAGAAAAGTAATTGTAAATTAGAGTAATGCCGATATATACATAGTCGACTACTATAGTATCGACCGCCTTCTCACGGCAGGTGTTACTCCGCTAATTCCGCAATAAAACCAATCGTTGTATCCTTGAGACTTCCCGAACCAACAGCATCCGGCTTATTACAGAAAGGTTGAAGCCCGCTCCTTCTCAGGAACGGGCTTCTATGTTTGTTTGGAATAAGTTTTGTTGTTTGTTGTGTTAAGCCTCTGGCTTTTTCGTCTTCTCAGCGTAAGCCTCGGGTGAAAGCACTGAAACGGTGCTCTTGTCGCGCGCTCCCTTGTGGAAGTACACCACGCCATCCTTCAATGCATACAGAGTGTCGTCCTTGCCCTGGCCTACGTTCTCGCCCGGGAAGTGCTTGTTGCCACGCTGACGCACGATGATGTTGCCGGCGACAATGCGCTGGCCACCCCAAATCTTAACACCTAAACGCTGACTTGCTGACTCGCGACCGTTGCGCGAACTGGTTTGTCCTTTTTTGTGAGCCATTCTGTTTTACCTCCTGTTTTAAGCGTTAATTGTTTTTACCTCTACCTCGGTGAAATGTGTGCGATGACCGTTCTTCTTACGGTAATCCTTGCGGCGCTTCATTTTGAACACCACCACCTTGTCGCCCTTTACGAGCGGGTTCACCACCTCGGCTACTACTTTCGCGCCATCCACAGTAGGCGCACCGACTGTCACTGCTCCTTCATTGTCTACAAGCAGCACACGGTCGAATTCAACAGTCTTACCGGCCTCGACATCCTTCATGTGGTCTACAAAGAGCTTCTTGCCTGCCTCGACCTTAAACTGATGACCGTTAATCTCTACGATTGCGTACATTTTGTTTTTTATATAAAACGGTTTTGACCGCGAGGCGGACGGCGTTTGCCCCCACTTTTACGAGCCTCCACGGCATAATCGGTGCAAAGGTACTGTTTTTTCCGCATATAAGGCGTGAGGAAAAGAGGAAATCTTTGAACTTTTTTGTTTTTTTATGCAATCAACAGACTATCTCGTCCATCATAACGTCAAAAGGCTCGGTCGGGATGTCGTCAAAGACTTGGAAAGGAAAGCAAAAGCCTATCTTCCAAGCATGTGGCAGCAACGGCAGCAGCCTGTCATAATAGCCTCCGCCACGCCCCAGACGCTTGCCGTCACGAGTAAAGGCGACACCAGGGACTATGGCAACGTCTATCTTGCCATAGTCAGTAAAAGGCTCGCCTTCGGGCTCAAGAATATGGAATTTGTCCGACGGCTTAAGGCTATCTTTCCCCGTATAGGGAATGAGTGTCATACTGCCGTCGCCAACAACCTTTGGAAGCAGGACTTCAAGTCCTCTCCTGTACAACTCATCCACCAAGCCGTGGGTGCCAGCCTCTCCTTTCATGCTGTAATAGAGCAAGACCGTGCGTGCCGAACCTACATGCGGATTGCCGAGAACAGCCCTGACTGCCGAAAGCGACAGCCCAAGCAATTCCAGCCCGGACCGCTGCCGCTTCCTTTCGGCAACAATGCGCCTCAGCTCCTTCTTGTCCATGCCGCCTTTTTCTCAGTCTTTCTTTGTCGTCTCTACAGGCTTCTTGGGAAACGACGCATTGTTGGCAAACACGCGCAATGCAGTAGTGACGACCGGGTCATTCTGATTAAGATATTCGTCAAGAGCCTGCTCGTCAAGCATATTGTAGATGATGCGGCCGTCGATATACTTCTCAAGCAGCGAGTGGCTGCGGCGGATGAGAAGGTTGCGGCGTTGAAGGCCATGCTTGTCGGCATAGTCAACAAACTGCTCCACGGTGTTCTGCCGTTTCAGGTAGTTGGCAAGGTCGAGCATCTTCTTGAAGTCCTTCATCTTCTGGCGGTTGTTGTCAGTATAGGTGAAGGCAAACTGAAGGATGAGACCGCTCATGGCTGCCTGCTTGTAATAAGAAGTCATATTGGTTGTATCCTCCGGCACGAAGATGTCCGGCGTTATTCCGCCGCCGCCATAGACCACACGCCCGATGCCCGTGTGATAAGCCGGGCCTGTGTGCTTGATGCTGTCGCGCGAGAAATACTCGCCATGCTGGTAACGCTCAAGCAGGTCTTGCGCATAGTCAGGGTCTTCGCCGTCAACATACGGTTTCTGTATGCAACGCCCGGAAGGCGTGTAATAGCGCGCGATGGTAAGGCGGATGAGCGACCCGTCGGAGAACGGAATCTGTTGCTGCACAAGACCCTTGCCGAACGAGCGGCGTCCAATGACCGTAGCGCGGTCGTTGTCCTGCATAGCACCGGCGAATATCTCGGCAGCCGAAGCCGTGCCCTCGTTGATGAGCACCACGACGGGCATGGACTGGTAAGCTCCGTGACCGTCGCTACGGTAATCCTGGCGTTGCGACTTGCGGCCTTCGGTATATACTATGAGTTTCTTGGCGGGCAGGAACTCGTTCGCCATCTGTACGGCACTTTGCAGCAAGCCGCCTGTGTTGTCGCGCAGGTCTATTATGAGGTTCTTGAAGCCGTCCTGTTGCAGGTTGGCAAGGGCTATGAGAAGCTCAGGGTATGTCTTCTCGCCAAAGCTCCTTATCTTTATATACCCCGTGTTCTCGTCAATCATGTACGTAGCCGTGACCGTCTTTGTAGGTATCTCGGCACGCGTAACCGTGTATGTCAGCTGTTTCTTATGGCCATAGCGCAGCACGCCGATCTTCACCTTCGACCCCTGCGGCCCTTTCAGCCGCCGCATTGCCTCGGCGTTGGTTACCTGCTTGCCCACGAACTTCTTGCCGTCTACGTACACTATCTTGTCTCCGGCGATGATTCCCGCCCTCTCGGCAGGCCCGTTCTTTATGACGTTCTGAACGCGGATGGTGTCCTGGCGTATGGTGAACTCTATGCCCACGCCCGAAAAGCTGCCCTTAAGGTCATCGGTGGCAGCCTGCACGTCCTTCGCGGAAATGTAGACCGAATGAGGGTCAAGCTCTGAGAGGATGGTTGGTATCGCCTTGTCGACAAGCGAGTCTATGTTCACCCTGTCGACATATTGGTCGTCGATGATGCGCAGCAGGTTGTTGAGCCTGCTTGAGCCGTTGTTGATGACCGTAAGCCTGTTGCCGGAGAAATGATTGGCGTAGAACGAGCCTATCACAATGCCGAGCACCACGCAAACGGCCATTATCAATGGCATGAAACGGTTTTTATTTTCTTTCTTCATCTTTTTCCAAATCTAAGAATTCTACTTTTACACCGGCTCTTTCAAGCAGCCTTATACCATCGTCGAGACGGTATTTCTCGCCATAGACGACGCGCCTGATGCCCGACTGTATTATGAGCTTTGAGCATTCTATGCAGGGCGAAGCCGTGACGTAGAGCGTGGCTCCGTCGCTGTTGTTGCTCGAGCGGGCGAGCTTGGTTATGGCGTTTGCCTCGGCATGCAGCACGTAGGGTTTGGTCAGGTTGTTCTCATCCTCGCACACGTTTTCGAAGCCTATCGGCGTGCCGTTATAGCCGTCGCTGATTATCATGCGGTCCTTCACCACCAGCGCGCCCACCTTGCGCCTCACGCAGTATGAGTTCTCGGCCCATATCCTTGCCATGCACAGATAGCGGCTGTCAAGCTTCAACGCCTTTTCCTTTTCATCCTTGTCCATAGCTCAAACACCTTCAAACAGGCCGCCCCCGTCAAGGCGCAACACAGTGTTTATTTTTCCCACTATATCTGAGAAGTCCTGACGCGAGTGCAGGAAATCTATATTGTCTACGTCCACCGTAAGCTTAGGCCCGTGATACTGATACCTGAAGAAGTTGTCGTAGCGGTCGTTAAGGCTTTTCAAGTAGTCGAGCCGCATGTCCTGCTCATAGTCGCGTCCTCGTCGCTGTATGTTGCCCACGAGATGAGGAACCGAAGCCCGCAAGTAGACCATGAGCGTAGGCTGCTTGACAACCATCATCATCGACTGGAACAGCCCCATGTAAGTCTCGAAGTCACGGTCGGACATGTTGCCGGAGTCATGGTTGTTGGCGGCAAAGATATATACACCCTCAAAGATTGAGCGATCCTGTATGATAGTCTTCTCAGAGCTGGCAATGTCGAGCAGATCGCGGAAACGCTCCTTGAGGAAGTAGACCTCCAGGTTTAGCGCCCACCGCTCCATGTCCTTGTAATAGTCGGACAGATACGGATTATAGGTAACGCTCTCCAGGCGTTGCTCCCAACCATAATGGCGCGCCAGCATATTCGCGAGCGTTGTCTTTCCGCTGCCTATGTTTCCTGCAATAACTATGTGCATGCTACAATTCTTTTAACCATTTGCGTCCTTTGGTGTCTTCATACAAATCAGCATGGCAACACCCCAAACAAGCATGAGCATTAAAATGAAGCCTATCGAATTCATCTGCTCCTACTTTAAAATTCCATTTCCGATTCTTTCAAAGACATGTCGAGATAACACCAGCAATTTTCTATCTGCGAGCCTTTACCTTCTCTTTCTCGTCTTTAACAGTCCCCATTATCTTTTTGAAACCAAACTCAAGTTGTAATTGTAATACTCCTTTCTGCCTGTTATGTCCTCGACTATCTTTATCGATGGCGGCAACTTCACCTTCTCTCCTTGCGCTATGCCCTTGGTCTCAAGTATCACGAGCCCTTGCAACCGGTCGAGGTAACGGTCGAGCTCAAAATACTGTCCTTCGTATATGAAGCTTTCACGCATCTTGCGTATGGGATGGCGGTAGGGGTCTGCCTGGGCCAAGAGCGACTCATAGAGCGCGTCGCTCACCTGCCGCTCGGTCTCAACCTGCTCATGGTTGGGCAGGTGCTTCTTTGTGGTGTGCACGTTTGCCGTCTTGCCGCCAGGCCAAATGCGCCTGCGCAGGCGAACCTCACAGTCGGGGTCGGCAACGAGGTAGGTCTGTATTATTTCGCACTCTATTGTGTTGGGAACTCTTGTGCCGTCGGTGGTGACGATGTATTTGCGCTCCTCGGTTATGGGTTGCGGCAGCCCGAGCACGGAGCTTATCTCCTGCAACACGCGGTTGAGCTTAGTGTCGAAATTGTCGTGGTTGTTTATCACGCGCAGATGTCCGTGCCCCGTCCATGCCTGCACAATCTTGCGGTCGAGCAATCGCGCCTTTTCCAAGCCCTCCGTGCGAACCTCGTTCGAAGTGGTGTTGTAAAACTGCTCGGCACCGTCGGCGGCAGAGACAAGGTGCAACACAGCGTCATAGCGGTCAAGGAGCTGCTGGTTGGTCACGCCGCACAGACCCGTAATCTTGGCCCACATCTCTGCAGGCAGGTAGGTGGAAATGTCGAGCGTGCCGCGGTCGCACACTATCAGCACCGGCTCGTCGATAGTGTCTGCCATAGCCGAAAAATAGTCTTCCAAGGCAAGCTGGGTCTTCAGCGTATCCTTCTCGCCTTCATAAAACCACCGCTCGTTCTTGGTCAAGTAGTCCATGCCTGCTTGCAGGAATATCGTGGGAACCTCGGGAATGGTAAAGACCTTATAGCCGCGGCTGGAGAAGTATTCCATTATCTTTACCAGCGCAGTAGTCTTGCCGGCACAAGGCCCGCCCGTGAGCACTATTTTCTTAACGTCCTTCATCTGCACGTTTTATTGTTTGCTGTTTTTTATTACGCAAAGTTAATGATTTCAAACGGTTATACAAAGAAAAAAGCACATAATTATATTTTATTACGACGACAAGTTATAAAAAGAAATAAAAGCGTGCGTGAGGAAAGCCTGCATCGCCATCATCTTTATCCAACCAAACCAAACCGGATTACTCCCGTCACGCCAATAACCGATGAAATATGTTTACAACACCCCATTTATGAGCGCCTTATTTTCAAGCAAGGAGTAGTTTGGACTGAAATACGCGATTCTTAGGCAAAGTTGCAACACCTTGATTATTAAGCATTTGTAAAACATACTAAATCTGCGCTGTTTACCGCCGCCCTCTTTACGGCGTAAAGGCATCATCTTTACGCCGTAAAGAACAGTTATTGCCGCCGTAAACGCGCACTGTTTACGCCGTAAAGATGAGACAAAACCGCCGTACATGCAACTCACGCGCGGCGGTCGAGTGCCGCTGAGCCGCCGCACGAGGCTCAAACATCCATTGTCTTCCATTTTTCAGACCTATTTTGCCCCTTGCTGATTTTTATCATTTATATTTACATTTTTTGCGAAGCATACCGAAAATACTGAAACAATGCCGAAACGCATCATGCTGATTTAGACCGTCAAAATATGCACGACCGTGCCACTATGCGCAAGAAAAGGCTTATAGCTCTTTAAAAAAAGCATAAAATTGGCTATAGTTTTTTGATGTACTTTCACATTATGGCTACCTTTGTACTTGAAAAAGATTTGGATTTCTACCTAAGGGAAATACATGGAGACATTCAAGCAGATATTCGAAAGCCACTATGCATGGATAGAAGGCTTCATGCGCAACGTGCGCCGATACGGCGACAAGATTGCCATGATTTGCCCCGACAAGTACAGAATGTGGAGCTATTTGCAGCTAAAAACGGTCTGCTGTACGAAGTTTGAACTTCATTGAACATTGAATAAAATGACTATTAAAGACAATTCTTCCGCAAATATAGGTAAGGGAATCGCTGCCGGTTGCCTTGCAGCTATCTTCTATGGCACTAATCCACTCGGCACCTTGCCGCTCTATGCCGACGGCATAACGTCTGGCAACGTGTTGTTCTACCGCTATGGCATATCCGTGCTGGTATTCGCCATTTGGCTGCTCCTGCATGGCGAATCGCTGAAAATAAAATATGGACACGCCATCAAGCTCGCCATCCTTGGCACGCTGATGTCCATGTCGTCGGTCACGCTATACGTTTCGTTCCATTACATGAACGCCGGCATAGCTTCCACAATACTCTTTTCCTACCCCATCATGACGGCAGTGCTGATGGTGATGTTCTTCCATGAACGCATCACGTGGCGCACTACTATAGCCATCGTTCTTGCCCTCTCAGGCATAGGCTTGCTCTATCACGGAGGCGGCAATGGCGGTTCAGTGCTTTCTACCACAGGCATGCTCCTGGTGCTGCTGTCGTCATTGCTTTACGCCCTGTACATCGTCTACGTGAGCCAATTCAAAATGGTCATGTCACCGGAAAAATATACCTTCTGGGTCGTGTTCTTTGGATGGATTGCCGTCATCGTTTACATGGCATTCACTCGTGAGGCTCCACAACTGCTACACGACATCGAGTGGCTGTGGGCCATACAGCTTGCGTTGTTGCCAACGGTTCTCTCGTTGTTCTTCATAAACATTGCAATTAAAAGCATAGGTTCCACACCTACTGCCATCATGGGAGCATTAGAGCCAATGACCGCCGTGGTCATCTCATGCACCCTGTTCGGCGAGCAGTTCACCCTACGCCTTGCCGCAGGCATTATGCTGATACTAAGCGCAGTAACACTGATAATACTCAAAAAGAAACAAGCTTGACATTAGAATCATTTCACGCTTTAAATAAAAAAATCTACATCTCGAAATAATCCTACATTGTAGAATTAGCTGGCAATTCAGAATAAGTTTACAATCAGGAAAGATTCAGCTGTCCATAGAAATGGGCGCGCCAAATCTCTGTTTTTGGCGCGCCCATTTGCATAAGTTTCGTTGCTGTATTAATTACTTCTCAAAATCTTCATTACCTTCTCAAAATATCGTTGAGTTCGCTTTACGCTATAGTGCAGACCTCCATTCCAAGAGCGTATCGCAAGCTCTATATCTTTCATGGAATTATATTTTGATTGAAAAAGAAGAAACATCTCAATTGACTTTTGACGATTTTTGCGATCGGATAGCTTATAACGCTTCTTCAACTTTCTTGCCCTCAGTATGTTGTTGCATTCAGCTACAAAAACAGGAGTAATTTGCAAAACACCTACTGAAGCCCCACGCTTGGCGGTCGTTTTACCATTACTTTCAACTTGAATAATGGCATCTATTACTGGTTTCCAATATGACTCTGCATCAGGACTGATTATGTCACTTGCACCGGACGCATGAGCTGGCATTAAAATTAAACTGAAAATAATCAAGAATAAATACTTAACAAATTTCTCCATAACATCTATTTTCTGGAACAACACAGCCTCTTGCAGCTGCCGTGGCAATGTGCATGAGAAAAGAAACACAAGACCATCGTCCCGTTAAACATAATGACCTCATTAGGTCAAACATCATCAACAGAAATCTATCGAAGATGTAATTCTGAATACGACTGCAAAGGTACGAAAAATTATTGATAATCAGCGCATTCTGCAATATTATTTGATAAATGTCAATATTAATTCACTCAAAGAAGTACTAAGTTTAAAATAAGTAAACCATAAAATTGAAGGAAAGCATAGACAATAATAGAGGCAATAACAGAAAAACAGAAGGTTTAACAGGAACAGCTACAATAACAAAATATTCATTCCCGTCCATTCC